>NZ_JAFBCO010000001.1:1291001-1613752 GCF_016907775.1 Pseudoglutamicibacter cumminsii
GCAACACATCGGCGACCCCTTCAAGCCCCCACGCCCGCCGAGAGGGTGCGAGTCGTTGGGCTTCGGCTTCGACTGCGGTGATGATGTCCGCGTCGAGCAGTTCGCGTAGTTCGCCGCGGCCCAGGATTTCGTTGAGCAGCTTAGGATCCAGGCTCAGCGCGGCCGCGCGCCGTTCCGCGAGCGGAGAGTCGCCCTCATACAGGAACTGTGCGACGTACCCGAACAGGAGGCTTTGCGCGAACGGCGAGGGTTCGCGGGTCTCAACCTCGGTGATGCGCACCGCGCGGGAAGCGAGCTTTTCGGTCAGCGCGCGCAGTGCCGGCATGTCGTAGACGTCCTGGAGGACCTCGCGCACGGTTTCCATGACGATGGGGAACGTCGGATGCTTGGCCGCTACTGCGAGTAGTTGTGCGGCTCGTTGGCGTTGTTGCCATAGAGGTGTGCGGCGGCCTGGATCACGCCGAGGCAGGAGCAGGGCACGGGCTGCGCATTCGCGGAAGCGGGCCGCGAAGAGTGCGGAGCCGCCGACGCGTTCGGTCACGATGTCTTCGAGCTCATCGGGTTCGAAGATGAAGATTTCGGCGCCGGGTGGTTCGTCTTCGGCGAGCGGTAGCCGCACGACGATGCCGTCGTCGGATGCCATCGCGGACCCGTCGAGTCCGTAACGTTCCTCGATGCGGGCGGAGACCGCGAGTGCCCACGGCGCGTGCACGGCTTTACCCCATGGTGAGTGGAGCACGAGCCGCCAGTCGCCGAGTTCGTCTTTGAACCGTTCGATCACAAGATGCGTATCGCTCGGTACGCGTCCGGTGGCTTGTTGTTGGTCTTTGATGTAGCGGATGAGGTTGGTCGCGGCCCATTCGTCGAGCCCGGTTGCGATGAGTTCAGCGTGGGTCTCTGTTTCGGGTTGGTGCGCGATGCGGGCTTGGAACGCGCCGAGCGCTTGGCCGAGTTCGGCGGGTCTGCTGAGGTCGTCTCCGTGCCAGAACGGTAGCTTGCCGGGTTCCCCGGCGGCTGGGGTTACGAGGACGCGGTCGAACGTGATGTCTTCGATGCGCCACGCGCTCGCACCGAGCTGGATGACTTCGCCGATGCGGGTTTCGTAGACCATTTCTTCGTCGAGTTCGCCTACGCGTTTGTTGCCGGTTCCAGCTTGGTCGCCGTCGGCTAGGAATACGCCGAAGAGCCCGCGGTCTGGGATGGTTCCGCCGCTGGTGACGGCGAGGCGTTGCGCGCCGGGCCGGGCGGTTATGGTGCCTTCGTCGCGGTCCCAGATGATGCGGGGGCGTAGTTCCGCGAAGTCGGCGGACGGGTATTTGCCGGCGAGCAGGTCGAGCACGGCAATGTAGGCCGAATGCGGTAGCGATGCGTAGGGTGCGCTGCGGCGGACGGTGTCGTACCAGGTTTCGACGTCGAGGGTATCCAGCGCGGCAGCGGCGACGGTGTGTTGTGCGAGGACGTCGAGTGGGTTGGCGGGGATCGCCATGGTTTCGATGAGTCCTTCATGCATCCGCTGCACCGTGATGGTCGTGGAGACGAGGTCGTTGCGGTGTTTGGGGAAGAAGTGGCCGTGGGATTCGGCGCCGACGTGGTGGCCGGCTCGGCCTACGCGTTGCAGTCCGGCGGAGACGGCACCGGGGGATTCGATCTGGATGACGAGGTCTACGTCTCCCATGTCGATGCCGAGTTCGAGCGAGCTGGTCGCAACCACGCATGTGAGCGCGCCGGTTTTGAGGGATTCTTCGATCGCGGCGCGGCGCTCTTTGGACACGGAGCCGTGGTGGGCCATCACGATGTCCGGCACGGCTGTTTCTGTTCCGGTGCGTTCGTTTTCGTGGCGGGTGTTGAGCTCGTTGAGCGCGGTGGTGAGTTTTTCTGCGAGCCGCCGGGAGTTGACGAACACGATGGTGGATCGGTGGGCGCGGATGAGGCTGAGGACGCGTTCTTCGATGTGGGGCCAGATGCTGGCGCTCGCGACGTCGGTGGGGAGGCCGGTTTGTGGAGCGGGTGCGGTCGCGAGGTCCGCGAGGTCGGGCACGGGGACGGTCACGCGGAGGTCCCATGTTTTTTCTGATGGCGGGGCAACGATCGTGACCGGCTGGTTTCCGCCTAGGAAACGCGCGACTTCTTCGTGTGGTTCGACTGTCGCGGAGAGCCCGACGCGTTGCGCGGGTTTGGCCAGGAGATTGTCGAGGCGTTCGAGTGAGACCGCGAGGTGGGCGCCGCGTTTGGTTGAGGCGAGTGCGTGGACTTCGTCGATGATGACGGTGTCGATGTTGCTGAGGGTCTCCCGCGCTTTGGAAGTCAGCATGAGGTAGAGGGATTCCGGCGTGGTGATGAGGATGTCCGGCGGGTTGGAGATGAGCTTGCGGCGCTGGTTGACGGGGGTATCGCCGGTGCGGATCCCAACCGTGATCTCTGGGGTGGCAATCTCTGAAGCGGTGTTCTCGAGGGCGGTTTTGCTGTCGGCAGCTTGGTTGAGGTGCCGTGCGGTTTGTGTGATGCCGATGAGGGGTGCGCGGAGGTTGCGTTCGACGTCGGTTCCGAGCGCTTTGAGTGGGGAGATGTAGAGGACGCGGGTGCGTTTCTTCTTGCCGCGTTTCTCTGTGCAGGGTTTCTCCGTGCCGTCTATCTCTGTGCCCTGTGGCTTTTCGTCTGCGGCGGGGTGCTGTTTTCCGTGGAGGAGTTGGTCGAGTGACCAGAGGAATGCGGAGAGTGTTTTACCGGAGCCGGTGGGTGCGATGACGAGTGTGTGGTTGCCTTGGGAGATGGAGTCCCATGCGCCGAGTTGTGCTGCTGTGGGCTGTGGGAAGGCGCCGTTGAACCAGGTGCGGGTGGGTTCTGAGAACCGGCCCAGGATGGTTTCTGCGTTAGGTGTTTGTAGTGCCACTCGTTGTTAGTTTATCTCCCTGCTGAGTTTAGTTTTTGCTGGTGCTGATGAAGTAGTACATGAGCACGACCATCACCACGAACGCTATCGCGGCTCCAGCGAAGACATCCCAGCCGAGGCGTTTGCGAGGGCTGAGCTTGGCGATCAGTATGCCGATGACGCCAAAGAGCAGAGGGGGTAGGAGCAACCGGGGGAGGATGTCGCCGTTAGCAAGGAACGCGGGAACGTACATGCAGAGGCTCGTGACCACTCCGCTGACGACCAGGCCGATGTAGGTGTCGCGGCGCGGTTCGGGCACTTCCACGTTGCCCGTCGGTGCGGTGTCCGTGGACGCCGGGTTCGTGGGTGGGGTGCTCTTCGGCGCGAGATTGTTCTCGTTCACGGTTTCCACCTTGATAGATCGGGCTGCTGGTGCTTCTGGATGCTGCTGGTGAACGAACTGTTAGTGGAGCGAACTCAGCATAGCGACGCACACACCCCACGCGATGATGAGGCCGGCGAAGGGTCCTGCGATGAGTCCCCATCCGAATGCTTTGTTTTCCCCCTTGGCGACCATGATGATGCCGATGACGGCGAGGATCATGGGCGGAATGAATAGGACACCGAAGTTGCCTGTTCCGAGAGTGACCGGGGTCAAGAGGACGGTGAAGAGGATCGAGACGAAAGCACCTGCGAGCATGAGCCCGCAACCGCCTTCGTCGTTGCCGTCTTCGTTGGATCGAGGCGGTTCGTAGCCGCGACTGCTTTGGCCCGGCGGGGCGGTAGGCGGTTCCTGACCCATCTGTTCCAGGGGCTCCCATGCCGGTTTTTTGTTGGGATCGTTGATCTCGAACTCGTCTTTGCGGTCTTCGCTCATGCAGATACCTTGACTTTCTCAACTGCAGGCGTGTGCTCTGGCATCGCTGCGGGCGCTAGGTGGGTGTCCCGTGCAGGGGGAACGTCGGCTTCGGCGGCTGGTACCCAGAGTTTGCCGCGTTTGATGAGGTAGGCGATGCGGATCGCGAAGATCGGGATGGTCACGAGTAGGAACATTTGTGGCCGGGTGAGGCCCATCCACGCGACCTCGTTGCCGCGAACGAACTCGACGAAGAACCGGAATACCGCGTACGCGCCGATGTAGAGGGTCAGGGTCTCACCTGGCGCGATGGGCTGGAACCGCAGCCAGAACCACAAGATGCAGAACGCGATCAGGTGGAACGCGGACTCGTATGCGAAGCTCGGGTGCAGACCCACACCCGCTGGGGTGAGGAGGTGCGCGCCTTGTTCCTCGGTGAGCACAACACCCCAGTCGCCTCCGGTAGGAGTTCCGGGCCGTTCGGTGAGATAGCAAGCCCACCGACCAAACGCCATCGCAAGCGCCACAGCTGGCGCGAACAAGTCACCGCTACGGGACTTATAGCCGATGATCTTCTTAGCGACGTGCACACCGAGCCAGGCTCCAACCAACGCGGACAAGAAGGACGCGTTGCCGTGGAGGAACTGCTCGATGAAAGTCAGGTTTTCGCGCGGGTCGAGATGCTGTGCCCACGTTCCCATGCGCCCGAGGGCCGCGGCGCCCGCGAGCGCTCCCAACACGAGGATGCCCGTGCGCTGATTGAGGCGTGAACGCCGGCGCGCTTCGATCCAGAACACTATGGTTCCGAGGAACAACGCGATCGCCACGAACACGGAGTGTGTGTCGAGACGGACCCCGGGGATGAGTTCGAAACCGAGAAGATCAGATAAGTCTGGGTACATGGTCAGCTCACTATCTTGATCCAGGCCATGACCCACAGTGGGGTCAGGGCGGCTGCGAGTACGGCGAGTGTGGTGAGGTAGGCGATCACGCGTTTAGTGTCGCCAAGTTTGCACTTTGATTTCATGAGGCCCGCGCGTCGTGCTTTCGTGTAGCCGCGGATGCCAAGAATCGAGAAGAATAAGAGGGATAGCGGCCCGAAAATGCACGTCAGGAGAGCGACCGTCGCGAAGATGCACAACCGCAACGGGTCGAATGGCTGAGTTGTTTCCGGCCGGGCTGCTTCCGGCAACCCGCTTGTGACACGCTGGTTTAGCGGCGGAGTGTTCGGCGTCATGAACGTTTGCTCTGTCTCGTGCGCGTTACTGCTCATCGTGCATCCCCATCGTCAGCCCTCACCGTGTACCTTGACCGTGATAGGTAGTCGGTGGCGTCCGCCGCTGTTATGTGCAGGCGTGCTCGACGTCTCAGGTTTCCCTGTTGCGGTGGAGATGCGGCGCTCGCCGAGCGGAGCCCACGCTTGGACGGCGCAGAACGGAGCACACTGGTGGATCGCGTTGCCGTCCTCATCCGCACCGTCACGGACGGTGGCAACGTGTACACAACATTGGGTCAGGCGTTCTTCGATCATCGTGTTGATGTCCATGAACGGTTTGATCGTGATGCGTTTGACGCGTTCGCCCATGAACTGGCGAAGACGGTGTTGCTGCCCTGGCAAGGATGACGCCGCGAGCTTAGCGAGCGTTCCGATCCCTAAGTCGCATCCCACACAAATGTCGCGCCACAGGGAACCGATCGACGGATGTGAAAGTGAGGACTGCTCAGAGAACAGATCCAACAGGGACTGTTTGACCTGTTTCTTGAGGGTCTTGTTGACGCCGGAGTCCGCGATGCGGTTGGCGAGCATGTCGGGGTTCAAGTCGAGGAACTCTTTCAGCTTCTCGGGCCCCACGAGGCTCGTGAGCGAAGACCACTTTCCGGAGTCGTCCTTGAGCAGATAACCCAGTGAGCAGCAGTGCGGGTGGGAGCACGGCAGCGCGGTCATGTCCCGCCACGTAACCAGCCCATCGGTCTGTTCTTCGAGGCGAGCGAGAACCCCGGTGTGGGTCAAACGGTCGTTCGGATCAATGCCCGCGGAACGGCCGGAACCGAATACCGGCTGGATTGTCACGCCACCCACGAACGGGGTTTCCAGGGCGCGGCGAATCACGGTACCGATCTCGTGATCGTTGACGCCCAGCGCGGCTGTCATCGTCAAGGTGGTGAAAATCCCGGCCTCAGACAACCGGTCCAACGCCTCAAACTTGATCTTCCGAATGTCTCCGCCTCGGTGGTGTCGAACAGAGCATTCTTCTTCGCCGTCGTACTGCAAATAGACTTCGAGCCGCTCGCGGTGTTTCGCGAGGAAATCAACGAACTCTTGATCCTGGGCAATGCGCAGACCGTTGGAGTTCAACAGGATCCGGACCACTGGCCGCGCGGCCAGCTCTTCGATGAGCTGCTCAAGCCACGGGTACAGCGTCGGCTCCCCGCCGGAGAGCATCAAAACGTCGATGCGGTTTTCTTCGCGGGACAAACGCGTATCAACCGAGGCGAGAACTTCAGCCAGCGGAGCAACAGCGGATTCCGCCGGCGAAGAAGATGCGAAGCACGTGGGGCATTTGAGGTTGCAGTGGTCGGTGATGTCTTCCAGCAGGATGCACGTGTGCTGGGTCTGCATTGTCGGAAGCCCGTATTCATAGGCTTCAGGAACCGGCAGGAAGTTGTTCGCCATGTCCGGCGTGTGCACCTTGGTTGGGGCCGTCCACTGCTCAAGGTAGGTGAGGATCTCAGCAGATTCGTCATACAGCGTGCGCTGCAGACCGTGCTTGCGGCACCCACGCTCGAGCCACACCTGCCCATCGGGATATTCAGCGAGCCAACCGGTCAACCGTTCAACCTGGGCGAGCGGTCGGTATGGGTCTTCCTCATGGCACACGGGACAGAACGCATTCACGTATCGGTGAATGCGGTATGAACGAAGCGGCATCCCAGGTGCATCAACAGGCATGTTATGAGCCTAGGACATGAAAATAGTCCCGGCCACACTTCACGCAGAATTGTGGACTAAATCCGGCATTTCGGCCGCTGTGTACAGCCGAACAACTCGCGCACCCGGCACCCGCGGGCGCCTGGCAACTCAGAACTCTTACACGTGGTGGTAGCCGCTTCCAGCCATGATCTCTTGCGAGCGGTACACCTGCTCCACGAGCATCAACCGCACGAGCTGATGCGGGAACACCAAATCAGACAAAGACCACACCAAGTCTGCGCGCCGGTGCACACTCTCATCCACGCCGAACGCCCCGCCGATCACCACAACAACCCGCTTGCCCTGGTCGATCGGCCCACGCAGAGCCTTCGCGAGCCGCGGCGAGCTGAGCATTTTCCCGCGCTCATCCAACAGCACCACGTAGTCGCCGCCACCGATCTTCTTCAGAAGGCGAGCTGACTCTTCAGCCCGCGCCGCATCGTCCGCTTTGGAACTGTGCTGCAACAAATCCCACTGAACATCCCACGGCTTACGCAGCCGGCGTTCATAACGCTCGATGCCCTCTTCAACCCACGACTCATGCTTACGGCCAACAGCCAGAACCCTGATACTCACACAAACCATCCTGGCATGCGTGTGCAAGACTGAACCACATGAATCACGCCCACACAACGGAAGCATCCGCGCCAGAGCCGCCAGTGCAACAACCGGGGAGCCGCCCGCATCTGCGCCGACTGCGGGCCAGCGATGCCGACGCCGTGCGTTCAGCGTTCGCTTCATGCCCGGAGATGGTGCGCCAGGGCAACGTTACTGACGCCGACTCTGCCGCCCGCTACGTCGCGGCCCTCGTCAACGATGACGACTGCGCCGACGCGGCAGGTGTGGACCAGACCGACGGCGACGCATCCGCCGCCGCTGACTCCACCGCAGATGCGTGCGATGACAAGGATGCGTTCGCTGTCGTGGACGAAAACGACAGGCTGTGGGGACTCGTCTGTATCAACCGTGATGCGGCGAATAGGGTTGGCTGGTTCTGGTACTGGATGCACGCTGCCACGCGGAAGCAGGGCTGGACTTCGCAAGCGGCGGCAACTGTTGCAAACTGGGCTCTTCGGGATGGCGGCTACGAACGGCTCGAGCTGGGGTATCGCGCTAATAACCCTGGCTCAGCGTGCGTCGCAGCCGCGGCAGGTTTCGTGCCGGAGGGCATCGAGCGGAAGAAGTTCCTTGTTAAAGGTGAGCGCATCGATGTTCATGTGAGTGGCAGGCTGCTCACGGACCCAACCCCGCAGACGCCGGAGCTTGAGATCGTATGGTGACTAACCGCGCCCAGCCCCAACATCAACCCGCCGCCACGAATCGTCGCGGCGTGTGGGGTCCATCCTCTGGACGCACCGCGCCGCACACTGCGCTGCGCCCCGGCCTGAACATGTCCGTTTTGCTCGTGTGTGCGGTCGCGGCACTTACGGGCGCCGTCGTGCTCCTCTCTTATGTGGGCATCAACGCGACAGGTCTGCCAGTGGACCGGAACGTCCTGGACGCCGCCGTCGACGCCCGCACGGAAGCCATGGACCGCATCGTCCCGTCGTTCACCATGGTCGGAAGCACGCCGGTGTTCACACCCATCATGGTCGTGATCGCGGCGGTGATCGCTCTGACCAAACGCACGATGTGGCCGGTCGTGGTGCTGGCTTTCACGGCAACGTTGTCGGTCGGGACCACGGTGATAGTGAAGAACACGTTCAACCGTGATCGTCCGCCGCTTGAAACTCAGCTTCAGCCGCACGAATTCTCCGGTTCGATACCGTCTGGGCACACGCTGAACGCTGTCGCGTTGGTGAGCGTGAGTGTTGCCATGATCTTGCGGTGGGCCGCACGCTCGTGGGTGCGGTGGCTCACCGTGGTGCTGGCGGTCGCGTATATGGTCGCGATGGCGCTGTCCCGCATCTACATGGGCGTGCACTGGGTGTCGGATGTCGCGTGCGGCGCGCTTTTGGGCACGGCGATCGCGTGCGTGGTCATAGCGTTCGATGTGTGGGCTAGGTCGCGGGGAACGCGCGACAACAGCGCCACCCACTAGACAGCGCCACCCACTAGACAACGCCACCCACTAACCGGAGCTTAAAACCAAGAGGGTTCCAGAACTTTTGTTCTGGAACCCTCTTGTTCGTGGCGGTAGCGGTGGGATTTGAACCCACGGTGCAGGTTCGCTGCACACAACATTTCGAGTGTTGCACCTTCGGCCGCTCGGACACGCTACCAACTCCGGATACTCTATGCCATAGGCGGGGTTGAGTCCAAACCGGAGCAATGCTTGCGGGCATCATGTGGAGGCTTCGCTGCGGGCTCTGTTGCAAAGATTGGCGGCAGTCAGAGGTAGGCTGTCGCTCTGCGCCGATCAGGCGGCTGCTGCGAAATGGTGGTTGAGCATGCCCATGGCCTCCGTCAGCGCCGAGGGCCCAATGCCAAAAGCTCTCTCCACAAGGCGCACCTCGCCCCTGATGCCGGGCTGCAGGCACCAGGGGCGAGCCTGTCCTTTGCGCAGGGCTCGCATGACTTCGAATCCCTTGATCGTGGCATAGGCCGTGGGGATCGATTTGAAACCGCGCACCGGCTTGATCAGTATCTTGAGCTTTCCGTGATCGGCCTCGATCACGTTATTGAGATACTTCACCTGCCGGTGGGCCGTCTCCCGGTCCAGCTTTCCTTCGCGCTTCAATTCGGTGATCGCTGCACCATAGCTCGGCGCTTTGTCGGTATTGAGCGTGGCAGGCTTTTCCCAGTGCTTCAGGCCTCGCAGGGCCTTGCCCAGGAACCGCTTCGCTGCCTTGGCGCTGCGGGTCGGCGACAGGTAGAAATCGATCGTGTCGCCCCGCTTGTCGACTGCCCGGTACAGGTAGGTCCACTTGCCCCGCACCTTGACGTAGGTTTCATCCAGGCGCCAGCTCGGATCAAAGCCACGCCGCCAGAACCAGCGCAGCCGCTTCTCCATCTCCGGGGCGTAGCACTGGACCCAGCGATAGATCGTCGTATGGTCGACCGAAATGCCGCGTTCCGCCAGCATTTCCTCAAGGTCGCGATAGCTGATCGGATAGCGACAATACCAGCGCACCGCCCACAGGATCACATCACCCTGGAAATGGCGCCACTTGAAATCCGTCATCGTTCCGT
This sequence comes from Pseudoglutamicibacter cumminsii, assembly GCF_016907775.1. Taxonomy (NCBI): domain Bacteria; kingdom Bacillati; phylum Actinomycetota; class Actinomycetes; order Micrococcales; family Micrococcaceae; genus Pseudoglutamicibacter; species Pseudoglutamicibacter cumminsii. The sequence goes on from NZ_JAFBCO010000001.1 coordinate 1,300,830, forward strand.
CCGTCCAATCTCCGCCAAGCATGCTCAAGCTTCACGATTTTTGCAACAGAGCCATATCGACAACCTCTCGCGCAACCAAGACATCGCGGTCGGACTGCAAGTGATCTTGAAGCCACGGGCCCGTCCCACCCCGACATGGACCTCGATGCCCGAACGGACGTTAGATTTCGAGTTCTAGGCGTTCTGCGATGAAGGTTGGATCCCAGCCGGGATTGAAAGTGTCGACGTGGGTGAATCCGAGCCGCTCGTATAGGCCACGCAGGTTCGGGTGGCAGTCGAGCCGCAGCTTGGCGCACCCCTGCGTTCGCGCGGCATGGCGGCAAGCCTCGATCAGCGCGGAGCTGACACCCCGGCCCGCATGTGTCCGTCGCACCGCGAGCTTGTGCAGATATGCGGCCTCCCCCTTGAGGGCGTCGGGCCAGAACTCGGGATCCTCGGCCGACAAGGTGCAACAGCCGACGATGCCGTCGCTGCAACTCGCGACTAGGAGCTCGGATCTCAGGACGAAGGTCTCCGCGAATGTCCGGTCGATCCGCGCGACGTCCCAGGCGGGCGTTCCCTTGGCGGACATCCACGCCGCAGCGTCGTGCATCAGCCGCACAACCTCGTCGATATCACCCGAGCAGGCGACCCGAACGTTCGGAGGCTCCTCGCTGTCCATTCGCTCCCCTGGCGCGGTATGAACCGCCGCCTCATAGTGCAGTTTGATCCTGACGAGCCCAGCATGTCTGCGCCCACCTTCGCGGAACCTGACCAGGGTCCGCTAGCGGGCGGCCGGAAGGTGAATGCTAGGCATGATCTAACCCTCGGTCTCTGGCGTCGCGACTGCGAAATTTCGCGAGGGTTTCCGAGAAGGTGATTGCGCTTCGCAGATCTCCAGGCGCGTGGGTGCGGACGTAGTCAGCGCCATTGCCGATCGCGTGAAGTTCCGCCGCAAGGCTCGCTGGACCCAGATCCTTTACAGGAAGGCCAACGGTGGCGCCCAAGAAGGATTTCCGCGACACCGAGACCAATAGCGGAAGCCCCAACGCCGACTTCAGCTTTTGAAGGTTCGACAGCACGTGCAGCGATGTTTCCGGTGCGGGGCTCAAGAAAAATCCCATCCCCGGATCGAGGATGAGCCGGTCGGCAGCGACCCCGCTCCGTCGCAAGGCGGAAACCCGCGCCTCGAAGAACCGCACAATCTCGTCGAGCGCGTCTTCGGGTCGAAGGTGACCGGTGCGGGTGGCGATGCCATCCCGCTGCGCTGAGTGCATAACCACCAGCCTGCAGTCCGCCTCAGCAATATCGGGATAGAGCGCAGGGTCAGGAAATCCTTGGATATCGTTCAGGTAGCCCACGCCGCGCTTGAGCGCATAGCGCTGGGTTTCCGGTTGGAAGCTGTCGATTGAAACACGGTGCATCTGATCGGACAGGGCGTCTAAGAGCGGCGCAATACGTCTGATCTCATCGGCCGGCGATACAGGCCTCGCGTCCGGATGGCTGGCGGCCGGTCCGACATCCACGACGTCTGATCCGACTCGCAGCATTTCGATCGCCGCGGTGACAGCGCCGGCGGGGTCTAGCCGCCGGCTCTCATCGAAGAAGGAGTCCTCGGTGAGATTCAGAATGCCGAACACCGTCACCCTGCTGCGTAACATCGTTGCTGCTCCATAACATCAAACATCGACCCACGGCGTAACGCGCTTGCTGCTTGGATGCCCGAGGCATAGACTGTACAAAAAAACAGTCATAACAAGCCATGAAAACCGCCACTGCGCCGTTACCACCGCTGCGTTCGGTCAAGGTTCTGGACCAGTTGCGTGAGCGCATACGCTACTTGCATTATAGCTTACGAACCGAACAGGCTTATGTCCACTGGGTTCGTGCCTTCATCCGTTTCCACGGTGTGCGTCACCCGGCAACCTTGGGCAGCAGCGAAGTCGAGGCATTTCTGTCCTGGCTGGCGAACGAGCGCAAGGTTTCGGTCTCCACGCATCGTCAGGCATTGGCGGCCTTGCTGTTCTTCTACGGCAAGGTGCTGTGCACGGATCTGCCCTGGCTTCAGGAGATCGGAAGACCTCGGCCGTCGCGGCGCTTGCCGGTGGTGCTGACCCCGGATGAAGTGGTTCGCATCCTCGGTTTTCTGGAAGGCGAGCATCGTTTGTTCGCCCAGCTTCTGTATGGAACGGGCATGCGGATCAGTGAGGGTTTGCAACTGCGGGTCAAGGATCTGGATTTCGATCACGGCACGATCATCGTGCGGGAGGGCAAGGGCTCCAAGGATCGGGCCTTGATGTTACCCGAGAGCTTGGCACCCAGCCTGCGCGAGCAGCTGTCGCGTGCACGGGCATGGTGGCTGAAGGACCAGGCCGAGGGCCGCAGCGGCGTTGCGCTTCCCGACGCCCTTGAGCGGAAGTATCCGCGCGCCGGGCATTCCTGGCCGTGGTTCTGGGTTTTTGCGCAGCACACGCATTCGACCGATCCACGGAGCGGTGTCGTGCGTCGCCATCACATGGGCTCTGTTGCAAAGATTGGCGGCAGTCAGAGGTAGGCTGTCGCTCTGCGCCGATCAGGCGGCTGCTGCGAAATGGTGGTTGAGCATGCCCATGGCCTCCGTCAGCGCCGAGGGCCCAATGCCAAAAGCTCTCTCCACAAGGCGCACCTCGCCCCTGATGCCGGGCTGCAGGCACCAGGGGCGAGCCTGTCCTTTGCGCAGGGCTCGCATGACTTCGAATCCCTTGATCGTGGCATAGGCCGTGGGGATCGATTTGAAACCGCGCACCGGCTTGATCAGTATCTTGAGCTTTCCGTGATCGGCCTCGATCACGTTATTGAGATACTTCACCTGCCGGTGGGCCGTCTCCCGGTCCAGCTTTCCTTCGCGCTTCAATTCGGTGATCGCTGCACCATAGCTCGGCGCTTTGTCGGTATTGAGCGTGGCAGGCTTTTCCCAGTGCTTCAGGCCTCGCAGGGCCTTGCCCAGGAACCGCTTCGCTGCCTTGGCGCTGCGGGTCGGCGACAGGTAGAAATCGATCGTGTCGCCCCGCTTGTCGACTGCCCGGTACAGGTAGGTCCACTTGCCCCGCACCTTGACGTAGGTTTCATCCAGGCGCCAGCTCGGATCAAAGCCACGCCGCCAGAACCAGCGCAGCCGCTTCTCCATCTCCGGGGCGTAGCACTGGACCCAGCGATAGATCGTCGTATGGTCGACCGAAATGCCGCGTTCCGCCAGCATTTCCTCAAGGTCGCGATAGCTGATCGGATAGCGACAATACCAGCGCACCGCCCACAGGATCACATCACCCTGGAAATGGCGCCACTTGAAATCCGTCATCGTTCCGTCCGTCCAATCTCCGCCAAGTATGCTCAAGCTTCACGATTTTTGCAACAGAGCCTCGCTGCGCATCGTGGCGAAGAAATCCTGGAGGATTCTCTGGCATTCATCGGCGCGCATACCCGCGAAAACTTCGGCCCGATGATTGAGCCGCGGCTCCCGCAGGATGTCCATGACGGAGCCGGTCGCGCCGGCTTTCTCGTCCCACGCGCCGAAAATAACTCGCGGGATCCGTGCCAGAACGATCGCACCAGCGCACATCGCGCATGGCTCAAGCGTGACCACAAGCGTGCAGTCGGTAAGCCGCCAGCCGTCGCCCGCTTCGGCATCGTCCGCGAGAATGCGCGCGGCCTCACGGATAGCTACAACCTCGGCGTGGCCGGTCGGGTCGCCGTCGCGTTCACGGATGTTGTGGCCGCGTGCCACGATCTTCCCGTCAGGCCCCACGATGACCGCGCCGATGGGAATGTCGCCGTGAAGGGCGGCCGCGCGTGCTTCTTCGAGCGCGGCGTCCATCCATTCGTTGGCGCCTGAAGGTGGTTTGATCGGCATGTCCATAACGGTAAACCATGATTCTTCGCACCATGTAGTCGGTTGAGGCCCCTACGCGGATGCGTGGGCGGTATTCTGTTTCTATGCGCGTACATGTTGTTGAGCATCCCCTCGTGGCCCACAAGATTTCGGTTTTGCGTGACAAGACGACCCCGTCGCCGGTATTCCGCCAGTTGACTGAGGAACTTGTGACCCTGCTTTCTTATGAAGCCACACGTGACATCCGTACCCGTGAAGTCACGGTTGAGACGCCTGTCGCGACGACCAAGGGCGTTGCTTTCGCTAAGCCAACCCCGCTCGTCGTGCCTATTCTTCGCGCTGGCCTGGGCATGCTTGAAGGCATGATGCGCCTGCTACCTACCGCTGAGGTGGGCTTCTTGGGCATGGCGCGCAATGAGGAGACCCTCGACATCATCACGTATGCGGAGCGGCTCCCGGAGGACCTATCGAACCGTCAGGTTTTTGTGATCGACCCGATGCTTGCAACGGGTGGAACGTTGGTTGAGTCGATCGGCTATCTCTTCGATCACGGCGCGGATCAGGTGACCTGCATCTGCTTGATCGCGGCTCCGGAAGGTGTTGAGCGCCTGCGCAAGGCCTACGGCGATGACGAGCGCGTGAACCTGTATGTCGCCGCTTTGGACGAGTGCTTGGATGAGAACGCCTACATCGTCCCGGGCTTGGGTGATGCGGGCGACCGCCTGTACGGCCTCGCTGAGTAATTCGCAGCGCTAGACATCAGCACGGCGGCGTGTTGGCGCTGTTTCTGTTGGAGGGCTGTACGGTAGCCGGATCGTGAAGACAGTGTCGCCTGGCTCGGATTGGGCGATGATGGTTCCGTGGTGGGCTTCGACGATCGCTTTGACGATCGCGAGGCCGAGTCCGCTGGTTGAGGATGAACCCGAGCGTGCTTTGTCAGCGCGGGCCAGTCTGTCGAAAATTTTCGGCAGGAATTCTGGATCGATGCCTTCCCCGGTGTCATGGAATCGGAGTACGACGTCGTAGCCGCTGTGGCGTGAACGTGCATGTTCGTCTGTATGCAGTTGCGTCGTGGATGTGTTGCCGGGTGAAGTTGAGGTGCGCGGCGTGGGCACGCTGGTCGCTTCGGACGGTTCGATGCCGACTGTGATGTTGACCTGGGTTCCGGAACTCGTGTGCTTCGCTGCGTTGGACGCGAGGTTGGAAAGGACGCGGCTGAGCTGTGTCGGGTCGCCTTCGACGTAGGCGGGCGCGCCTTCGGTGAAGGCATCGAATTCCCACGTGTGGTCGGAGAACGCGGCCTGGGAGTCGAGGTAGGCGTTGGCGGCGAGCTGAACCATGTCGATGGTTTCCATTGCGGAGGCGGTGGTGCCTTCATCAAGACGGTTCAGCAGCAGGAGTTGCTCGACCATCTCGGTCATGTTTTCTGTCTGCTCAATGAGCCTCTCGAGCGAGCGTTCGCCGTCGGGGGATAACTGGTCGGTGACGTGGATGAGTTGTGCGTAGCCGCGGATTGCTGCGAGTGGTGTACGCAGTTCGTGGGAGGCGTCGGCTACGAAGCGCCGCATTTTGGTTTCTGATGCGGTACGGGTTTCGAGGGCGCCACCAACGTTGTCGAGCAGCCGGTTGAGGGCTCCGCCGAGCCGACCGAATTCGGTTGATTTGCTTGCGAGGTCGCGGTCTACTCGTTGGTCGACGTGCACGTCTGACTCTGAGAGCGGCAGGGTCGCGATCGAGTCGGCGACGTCGACGACGTGTTCTAGCGGTTTCATCGTGGACCGCACAACGAAGGTTCCGATCGCACCGACGAGCACGATACCGACGGCCGAGACGATCAGCATCGTGAGGTCGAGCGTCCTGAGTGTCGCGTAGGTGCGTTCTGTCGGGAGGCCCGCGACCATCACGGTTGAAGAGGGGAGCTCGGATGAGCTGACCGGTTGAATTCGGAGTCGGTAATCGCCTGCGTCGAGGCTGATTGTGATGCCCGCGGAGGTCTCTGTTGGGTCGACTTTGGCGACTTCGGAGAGAATCGTGTTGCGGTCGGTGTCCGAAAGCTTCGTGGGCATGCCGGTGTAAGGATCAGAGAGCTCTGGCCCGGCACGGAATTGACCGTCCGCGACGAGGGCGGCGAGGGTTCCGACGGGCTGGCTGCTGACGTCTGTGACGGGCATGTGGTCGCTAGCGGATGTCGCGCGGTCGATGGTTGCGGTGAGGCTGGAATCCAGTTGCCCCCACAATCGGGCAGCCATGAGGGCGTGTGTGAACCCGCCGATGATCATAGAACCAGCGGCGAGCATAAGGGTCAGCAAGACCACCAAGCGTAAGCGCAGTGACATGCGCGCATTCTTGCGAGCTGTGTGGCGCTTGCTGAGACGCACGTGTTAATCACGCTCCGGGCTTGAGGACATATCCAGCTCCGCGAACCGTGTGGATCATAGGTGAGCGGCCTGTATCGATCTTTTTACGAAGGTAAGAGATGTAGAGCTCAACGATATTGGCTTGCCCATCGAAGCCGTAGTTCCACACAGACTCCAGGATCTGCGGTTTGGATACTACACGACGCGCGTTCTCCATTAGGTACTTCAATAGGTCGAACTCGGTTGCTGTGAGTTGGATTTCAACGCCGTCACGGTGGACTTCGTGCGATGCAGTGTTGAGGCTGAGGTCTCCGACGACGATTTCAGTTTCGTCGGCGCTTGCCGCCCCGGAGCGTTGCACGAGGCGGTGGAGACGGAGCAGGAGCTCTTCTAGGTTGAAAGGCTTGGTGACGTAGTCGTCGCCACCGACCGCTAGGCCTTCGATGCGTTCGTTGGGGGAGTCTTTTGCGGTCAGGAAGAGCGCTGGAAGGTCTGGTTTGAATCCGCGGATTCGTTTGAGGACTTCAGGGCCTTCAATTCCAGGAAGCATCCAGTCGAGGACGACGATGTCTGGGTTGATTTCACGTGTGAGCTGAACGGCTTCGAGGCCGTCGTGGCAGACGGTTGCTTCCCAACCGAGCATGCGTATGCCCATTGCTACAAGGTCTGCAAGGGTTGGCTCGTCGTCTACGACGAGGGTGCGGATTGGGGAACCGTCTGGGTGTTCAAGACGCGGGAGTTCTTGAGGAGAGAAACGAGAAGTGCTCATATAACTACTTTTCCTGAGAGACGTGAGGCAACTCTATGTGGTAACTGTGTATTGGCTGTGCTGAATCGCTACCTGAGTGAGGTCGGATTGTCAAGAGTTGATCGAAAGTATATGCAGTGCGTTGAATCAATATTCATTCGATAGCCAATAGATCTGTGCATGGCTGCACTGAGTGACTAGTGTCAGTCACCCCTTGAGGTCCGCTAGATATGCAAAAAGTCTTTGATAATTCGCATCTATAGTTCAAGATGTCTAATAAAGTGACCTTGATCACATAAATGGGCGCAAATCTCGGATAGTGAGACGAATGAATAAATTTTGCTTGCGGTATTGGAATATTGCGAGCAATATCTTGTCATACAAGGAAATGAGTCGAAACTTATAACGTTTCAGGATTTCGGACCTTTGTGAAAGTCGCCGTTTTATACGGCGTCATCTTCGCTCAGGCGCGTTCATAAGCGTTAGGGCTTCGGCCGGCCGAACCCCGGGGCGGCCCGTGCACCGGGGTTACGTCTAAGGAGCAGGTATGTCCACCAATGCCGGATACGTCCACATCTCTGTCCGCGCCGCACAGAAGCGCGCAGCAGCTGCTCGCCGAGCCGCTGAACTAGGTCGTGCAGGATGGGGGAACCTTGCGCCAGTGCCACAGGGGCGTCACGGCATTCATCCGATGCCGGGGCATCTTGGGCAGGAACAGGCTGCTCCTGAAGCCGGCTCTGAGCCGACAGCTCGCGGCTTCGTTGTTTACGTAGGTTTGGACGAGGAGACCGCGGCGGCCGCAGGCACTTCGCTCTCACGCTTGTCTTCGCAGGTGACCACGTTCCTGCAGACCCTCGTCCCGGATGCGCAGACGCACGCAGCAGTCGCGCTCGCACCAGCTAACGCTGGCGGAAACAACATCGACGTTGTGCGTCAGGCCCTCGGCGACCCAACCGTCGCAGGTAACGCACAGGCTCGCCCTGTGCCAGCCATCGCTGACCCGGCTCGCCACACCGTTGGTGTGCTGATTGATCTTTCCCGCCGCGAGGTGCAGCTCGATGGCGAGATCCTGAACCTGACCCACAAGGAATTCGAGCTGCTCAACTACCTCGTTGAGAACGGATCCCGCACCGTGGGCCGCGAGGAGCTGCTTGAGAGCCTATGGCGCGGCGCTGACGAAATTCCGAACGAGCGCACCATCGACGTTCACATCCGTCGCCTCCGCGCAAAGCTCGGCCGTCTCTCCAATACGGTTCGCACGGTCCGCGGCCAGGGTTACCGCTTCTACGATCACCCAGAGGTGACAGTATGGGCGGTTCCGGAATACTCGATCTAATCGAGAACTACATAACGTAAGCAGTGGGGCGGAGCTTGATGCTTCGCCCCACTCGCATTTAATGGTGTTGGGCCAGCGCTGTTTCGATGCGAAGTGAGGATGATGATGGCGGCAAAGACTTTGTTGATCATGCGGCACGGTAAAGCCGAAGCTCCGTGGGGTCAGGAGGACCGGATGCGTCAGCTCACTGAGTTCGGCTGTGAGCAGGCGCGCCGTGCGGGGGAGTATGTGCGGACTGAAGGGCTGGCGCCCGATGCGGCGCTGGTGTCCGATGCGGTGCGTACGCGTGCAACGTACGCGATGTTTTCGTCTGCGCTTGGTGAGGATGCGCCGAGTGCATATCTGGATCCGTCCTTGTATCTCACTGACGCCGCGGGGCTGATCGCTGCGATCAATCATGTCCCGGAGACGGTTTCGCGCCTGATTGTGGTGGGGCATATGCCATCTGTGCAGGATGCGGCGATGCGGTTGGCTTCTATTGATTCGGATGAGCGTGCCGTGATGGACATGGCGGATCACTATCCACCAGCATCGTTGTGTGTGTTCCACTTTGATGGCGTGTGGGCTGAGCTTGATGGGCGCGATGCGACTCTTGAGCGGTTCGTGACGTTCAGGTAGATCGCGCAGGATCCGCGCTGAGACTCGCGGTTAAAGTGCGGTTGCGCCTAAACCTTGGGGCGTACTTAAGGTCGGGGCCACTCTTAAAGGGGCCACTCTTAAAGAAAAACTCCGGCAAGCGATGCTTGCCGGAGTTTTGATTTGCGCGCCCTAAGGGATTCGAACCCCTGACCTTCTGTTCCGTAGACAGACGCTCTATCCAGCTGAGCTAAGGGCGCATTCAGTTTTTCACCTGATGTTCACCTGTTTGGTTCTCATCGATGGCGACCTGCTCAACAATACAGGCACTTGGAGGGGTGTGCAAATCGGTTTGAGGTCAACACGCAAAAGATGTACCGGTCTATTTGACTTGCACGACCTGTGGAAACGAGAGAAACCGCGGAAAATCAACGAACTTCCCATATGTTTCGGCTCGTCAAAGCTCTATTCACGTGGGACGCCTCACGTCACAGGAGGCTGACTTCAGCAAACCATGAGGTTGCACGGCTACTCTTGTTGAAGACGAAACAGTCCATTTGGAGGCACAGTCTTATGACCGCGAACGCCGAGCAGACCGCATTGTCCGCGCCTACTTCCCACCAGAAGTTGGCCCAATGGGTGTCCGAGGTGGCAGCACTGACCCAGCCGGATGCAATCCACTGGGTTGACGGTTCCGAATCCGAAGACCTGAAGCTCAAGCAACTCCTGGTTGACTCTGGTACGTTCACCAAGCTCAACGAGGATCTATTCCCTAACTCTTACCTCGCGAACTCCGACCCAGCTGACGTCGCTCGCGTGGAATCCCGCACGTTCATCTGCTCCGAGAAGGAAGAGGACGCCGGCTTCACGAACAACTGGATGGACCCAGTTGAGATGAAGACCAAGCTCAACGGCCTCTTCGAAGGCTCGATGCGCGGCCGCACGATGTACGTCATCCCGTTCGTGATGGGTCACCTTGATGCGAAGAACCCTAAGTTCGGTGTTGAGATCTCTGACTCCGCATACGTCGTGACGTCGATGCGCATCATGGCCAAGATCGGTAACGAGGTCTTGCGCAAGATGGAAGAGACCGAGGCGTTCTTCGTTCCAGCGCTGCACTCCGTTGGTGCTCCGCTCGAAGAGGGCGAAGAGGACGTCGCTTGGCCATGCAACGAAGAGAAGTGGATCGTTCACTTCCCTGAAGAGCGCTCCATCGTCTCCTACGGTTCCGGCTACGGCGGTAACGCGCTACTTGGCAAGAAGTGCTACTCGCTGCGTATCGCTTCCGTCATGGGTCGCGATGAGGGCTGGCTCGCTGAGCACATGGTTCTTATGCGCCTGACCAACCCAGAAGGTAAGTCCTTCAACATTTCCGCCGCGTTCCCATCGGCGTGCGGTAAGACCAACCTCGCTCTCATCGACCCAACCGTCGAAGGCTGGAAGGCCGAGGTTCTGGGCGACGACATCGTCTGGATGAACTTTGACGAAGACGGCTCCCTGCGCGCGGTCAACCCTGAATACGGTTTCTTCGGTGTGGCTCCGGGCACCGGCTGGTCCACGAACCCGAACGCTATGCGCGCCATCGCCAAGGGCAACACGATCTTCACCAACGTTGCACTGACCGATGAGGGCGGCGTTTGGTGGGAAGGCATGACCGACGAAGCCCCACAGCACCTGATCGACTGGCAGGGTAACGACTGGACCCCGGATGCCGGCCGCCCGGCCGCACACCCGAACAGCCGTTTCTGCACCCCGATTAGCCAGGCCGACATGCTGTCCGAAGAGTACTACAACCCGGATGGCGTCAAGCTCGACGCGATCATGTTCGGTGGTCGCCGCAAGACGACCGTTCCACTGGTTTCCCAGGCCCGTAGCTGGTCCCAGGGCGTGTTCTTCGGTTCGACCCTGTCCTCCGAGACGACCGCCGCAGCAGAAGGCGCGGTTGGCGTTGTGCGTCGCGACCCAATGGCGATGCTTCCATTCATCGGCTACGACGCGGGCGATTACCTTAACCACTGGGACAAGCTCCGCGAGCTCCCAGCAGCTCAGGGCGGCAAGAACCTCCCGGCTGTGTTCCTGGTCAACTGGTTCCGCCGCAACGCCGATGGCGGCTTCGCATGGCCGGGCTTCGGCGAGAACTCGCGCGTTCTGAAATGGATCTGCGACCGCATCGAAGGCAAGGTTGAAGCGACCGAGACCCCTCTGGGCCTCATCCCTGCGGAAGGTTCACTGGATCTGGCTGGCCTCGAGATCAGCGATTCGGACCTCGAAGCCGCAACCCGCTTTGACGTCGAAGAGTGGAAGAACGAACTGCCGCTCATCGAGCAGTGGTACGAGAACTTCGGCGACCACCTGCCAGCCTCCATGCGCGCTGAGCTGGACGCCTTGCGTGAGCGCCTCGGAGCTTAACGTAAGTCGTTACAGCTGATGCTGTGAACTGATGACGATGCCGCAGTCACTAAAGTGAAGTGACTGCGGCATCGTTGTTTTCTGCTCAGAAAGGCGGGGCCATATGGCGGAGCTGACGTTGATTTTCGATGGCCGCTGCGGCGTGTGCACGCGGGCCGCGGGCTGGTTGCGGCGCCTGGATAGGGGCGGCCGGGTTGAGTTGCGGGCATCACAAGAGCGCGGGGTGCGGGAAGCGTTTGGGCTCACGCAGGAGCAGACCGCCGTTGAGATATGGGCTTTCCGCATGCAGCCCGGTGGACGGGATGTAGCGGTTTCGCGTGGCGCAGGCGCGGCTTCTGTTGCGTTGGACGTCGCGTTGGGTACGCGCATTTTCAGGGCTGTGTATCGGTTCCCGCCTGTGCGGTGGTGTGCCGACCTCGTCTACGCGTGGGTGAGTGCCCACCGCGGGCGGTTCCCGGGCATCACGCCGTGGTGCACGCAAAACCCCGGGGCTTGCGAGGATGCTGAGGCATCCCGTGCAAACCCCGGGGCGTGCGGAGCGGTCTAGTTAGAGGAAGCGGTCGAGCGCGTGAGGTCTCGAGCGCTTTAGCTCGAGCTAGCCGCGGAGGATTCCGAGTACGGAATCGCGGATACGTTCCATGGTTTCGCGGTCGTTGGCTTCCGCATTGAAGCGGAGTAGCGGCTCGGTGTTGGACGGCCGCAGGTTGAACCACCATGAGCCGTCGGTTGCGCTGACCGTGGTGCCGTCGAGGGTTTCGACCTCGGTGTCATCGCCGGATCCGAGCTCGTCAACGACCTTCTGGGTTGCGGCAGCGGCGTCCGCGACCTTGGTGTTGATCTCGCCGGACGCGACATACGGCTCGTATTGGGCAACAAGCTCGGACAACGGCTTGTCTTGCCCACCGAGTGCGGCAAGAATGTGCATCGCGGCGAGCATCCCGGTGTCGGCGAAGTAGAAGTCCCGGAAGTAGTAGTGGGCGCTGTGTTCGCCACCGAACACAGCGTCTTCTTCCGCCATGACGGCCTTGATGAACGAATGCCCAACGCGGGTTCGCACAGCGCGGCCGCCGGCCGCCTCAACCGTTTCCGGGACTGCCTTGGACGTGATGAGGTTGTGGATCACCACCGGAGTTTCTTCGCCCGCGGCCTTCGCGCGAGCGATTTCGCGGGCCGCAACCAAAGCGGTGATCGCGGAAGGGGAGACCGCGGCACCGTTTTCGTCCACCACGAAGCAGCGGTCAGCATCGCCATCGAAAGCAAGGCCAAGGTCTGCGCCGTGCTGCTTCACGGCGGTCTGGAGGTCAGCGATATTTTCAGGCTCGATGGGGTTAGCGGGGTGGTTCGGGAAGGAACCGTCGAGCTCGAAGTAGAGCGGGAAGATCTCTAGTGGTAGGGCTTCAAGCTCTGCATCGCCCAGGACGGCTGGGGTCGTGAGCCCAGCCATGCCATTGCCCGCATCGACGACCACCTTGAGCGGCCGGATGCTGGAAAGGTCAACAAGGGAACGCAAGTGCCGCGCGTAGTCCGCAAGCACATCGCGGTGTTCAATCTCAGCGGGCGCGTTGAGCGGCTGCGGGAGGCCCTCGTTGAGGTACTTCTGGGCGAGGATGCGGATGTCCTCTAGGCCGGAATCCGCGGAGATCGGCTTGGCGCCGGCTCGAGTCATCTTGATGCCGTTATAGCCCGCGGGATTGTGGGACGCGGTGAAGGTGACCCCTGCGGCGTCGAGGGAGCCGCTTGCGAAGTAGAGCTCATCGGTTGAGATTTGGCCGAGGACCACGGGATTAGCGCCACGTACCGCGAGGGTCTCAGCGAAAACATTCATGAACTGTGTGCTGGATGGTCGCATGTCTCCGCCGACAAGTACCGTGGACCCGGCTAGGCCAAGGACATCGACGAACGCGGCGGCGGTCGCTTGGACGGTTTCGTCTGTGATGGTCTCGCCGACGATACCGCGCACATCATAGGCTTTAAATGAATCGCTGAGATTGATCGTGGTCATAACTGTCAGACTACGCTGTCATGCTTGTGCCACTGGTCAGGCTCACGGAAACAGCGGGAGGCGTGAGATGGAACATACGGGTAATAAGGGTCTGTCTGCTGATTTCGATGCGGCTTCTGCGCTCGCCGCGCTCCGCCGCCTGGTGGGCAACGACGCTGCGCAGTTTCACCCGGGGCAACTTGAGGCGATCGAGGCGTTAGTCGGGCGCCGGCGTAGGGCCTTGGCGGTTCAGCGGACTGGGTGGGGTAAGTCGGCTGTGTATTTTGTGGCGACTGCGTTGTTGCGGGCGCAGGGTGCTGGCCCAACGTTGATTATTTCTCCGTTGCTGGCGTTGATGCGGGACCAGATTGCGGCGGCTGAGCGGGCTGGTGTGCGTGCGCACGCGATCAATTCGGCGAACGCGACGGAGTGGGAACAGATTCGAGCCAAGCTCGCTGAAGATCAGGTGGATGTTCTGTTGGTGTCTCCGGAGCGGCTGAATAATCCGCGGTTCCGCGAAGAGCAGCTTCCGCAGTTGGTTGAGCGGATGAGTCTCCTTGTGGTGGATGAGGCGCACTGTATTTCTGACTGGGGGCACGATTTCCGGCCGGATTACCGCCGCATCAAGGATCTCATCGAACGCCTTCCGCAGGGAGTTCCTGTTTTGGCGACCACCGCGACCGCGAACGAGCGGGTGGTGCGGGATGTTGAGGAACAGCTCGCCGCGGGTGGCCAGGACGTTTTCACGTTGCGCGGCCCATTGGCAAGGAAGTCGCTGAGGCTCGGGGTTTTGCGGATGGCGAGCCCGCGCAAGCAGCTCGGTTGGCTCGTGCAGCACGTGGGGGAGCTTGAAGGCTCCGGGATTATTTATGCGTTGACGGTTTCTGCGGCCGAAGACATCGCGCAGATGCTACGTGAGGCCGGGTTGAACGTGCGGGCTTACACAGGCCGCACGGACCAGGATGAGCGGCATGAGCTTGAGGATGCGCTCAAGAACAATCAGGTCAAGGCGTTGGTTGCGACGTCGGCGTTGGGCATGGGCTTCGACAAACCTGATCTTGGTTTCGTGGTGCATGTGGGTGCGCCTAGCTCGCCGGTTGCGTATTACCAGCAGGTGGGGCGTGCGGGCCGTGGCACTGAGCGAGCGGATGTTCTGTTGTTGCCGGGGCCGGAAGACCGCGAGATTTGGCGGTATTTCGCCTCGGCCTCAATGCCGCAGGAGTCTGTTGCCCGGGCAGTGATCGATGCGTTGGCTGAGGCGGGTGGGCCGGTTTCGGTTCCGGTTCTGGAAGCGCGGGTCAATGTCCGCCGGACTGCGCTGGAATTGTTGCTTAAGGTGCTGGCTGTTGACGGCGCGGTTGAGCGCGTTCAGGGTGGCTGGGTTGGCACGGGTGTTCCGTGGAGCTATGACCGTGAACGTTATGAACGGGTCGCGCAGGCGCGTGAAGCGGAGCAGGAAGCGATGCTGGCTTATGAGCAGACGGATGGTTGCCGGATGCGTTTCCTCTCCGAGCAGCTGGATGACCCGCATGCAGAAGACTGCAGGCTCTGCGATAACTGTGCCGGCCGGTGGTTCCCGTCTGATGTGGGGGATGAAGCCACGCACCTCGCTGAGGGTGGATTGAGCCGGGTTGGTGTCGAGATTGAGCCGCGGAAGATGTACCCGACAGGACTGTCCGCGTTGGGCCTCGATGTAAAGGGGCGGATCCCTGCCGAGCTTCAGGCCGGTGAAGGGCGCGCGCTGGCTCGGCTAACGGACCCTGGGTGGGGTGCGAGGCTGCGTGAGTTGTTGCAGCAAGCTCCGGATGCCCCGGTTGCTGCCGATGTGGTTCGTGCGTGCGTCAAGGTCGTCGCTGACTGGTCGTCGGCGGCTGGCTGGATGGGGGAGGACGGCACGGCGTCGCCGGAGCGTCCGGTGGGTGTTGTGGCGATGCCATCTGCGCAGCATCCGCAGCTCGTATCCAGCTTGGCGTCTGAGCTTGCTCGGATTGGGCAGATGCGCTTTATCGGCGCGCTTGAGTACGCGGGGGCGCCTCCGCGTACGGGGCCGGGCGGTAACTCGGCGTACCGGTTCGCGGATGTGCAGGGTGCGTTCCTGGTGCCGGAGGCGATGCGTGATGCGGTGGCGTCGGCGCCGGGTCCGTTGCTGCTGGTCGATGACCTCGTGGATTCGCGATGGTCGATCACTAGTGCGGCTGCAGTGTTGCGCCAGGCGGGTGTGCCAGGGGTGCTTCCTTTTGCTTTGGCGGTTGTTGGTTAGCGGGGCTTCGTAGAATTAGAAGTATGGAACCATCGTTTCTGGTCTTGGGCGTTGTAGTTGGTGTGGTCGCGATTGTGTTGGGTCTGCGGTCCGCGGGGAAGCGTGCGCGGAAGAATTTGCAGGAGAACACTACGCCTGAGCGTGCCCGCGAGGTGTCGGAGCTTTTAGACGTTGAGACCCATAAGGCGGTTTATGCCCGGATCGCTCAGAATGATCTGATGGGTGCGGCGCAGTTGATTAAAAGCGCGACTGACCGTTCGAACATGGACTGCATCACCGACGTTGTGGCGTTGCAGCAGTACCCGCAGGTCAAGTCGCAGGCCGCGTTCCGCGAGATAGAAACCCCGGAATTCGAGACGCCGAAGTTTGAAAATCTGGAGCTGGAAAGCCTGGAGCGCAAGGCGTCTGAGGCGTCGTCAGCTGAACCGCACGCCGACGTCCAGGATTCGACCGCATCGGGCCCTGTTGATGCCTCTGATCTTGATATTCCTTCTGACCAGGATTGGGCGATCCCGGAAGATTGGGCGGTCCGGTACGGCGATGAGGCGGCGGCGTCCGAGCGTCACATGAACTTCACCCACAACGATGGGGAGCGTGAGCATTCGTTCAGTACTCAGGACATTCCGGCTGCTGAACGCGACCAGCTGATGGCTAAGTTGCGTGACCGTCGGTTCGATGAGGCATCCGAGATCATCGGCCGGCATATTGACCTGGATCAGGGGATCATTCGCCGCGCTTTGGAAGCAAACATGGCCGCTGGTTCGGGCAACGGAGTCACGTTGCAGGTCAACGTTGGTGACGGGCGCACGGTCACGTTCAGTACGGACCGTTTGAGCGAAACCGAGCGGGGCATTTTCATGACGGCGATGCACATGGAAGACGTGGACGCTGCCGTGGATATTTTCATGCGTCATACCGGTGTTGATGAGGAACACGCGCGCGAGGTGCTCCAGCAGGTGGCGCACCTATATAAGCGCGGCCACTAAGCGCGCATCTGCTTCGTTTAGCTTTCCGCTAAGGCTATTCACCTGGGTGAGGTGTTCGCCTTTAATGGTCGTGTAGGTCTGATCTAGTTTTCTCGCCTTATACGTTGTCCCGCTAAGGAGGAACACATGGCATTGGCACCAAACGGAAACGATCCATTTGCTGGCTTGGGTGAGGTCCCAAGCTTCGAGCTGACGTCCACCACGGTTGAGGATGGTGGGATGTGGCCGGCTGAACAGTACTCCGGCGCTTTCGGCATTGAGGGCGGTAAGGACATTTCGCCGCAGCTCAGCTGGTCTGGCGCACCTGAGGGAACTAAGAGCTTCGCGGTCACGGTGTTTGACCCGGACGCTCCAACGCAGTCGGGTTTCTGGCACTGGGTTCTCACTCGTATCCCGGCTTCGGTTACGGAGCTCGCTGAAGGCGCAGGCGATGGCCTGGACCTTCCGGAAGGTGCGTTCCAGTTGAAGAACGATGGCGGCCAGCCTGGCTTCATCGGTGCCGCTCCGCCGCAGGGCCATGGCCCGCATCGTTATGTGATTACCGTACACGCGCTAGACGTTGAGGACCTGGGTGTGGATGGCGACACCTCGCCGGCTAAGCATGGTTTCATGATGTTCGGTCACACGCTGGGCCGCGCCACGATTGTGGTCAACGGCGAGATCCCAGCGTAGTTTTCAGCCGATACGGCTTGTATGTGATTCGGGGGTGGTTCCGCGGCATGGGTCGCGGAACCATCCCCGACGCGTTTACTTCTGCCTCCGCCCTGGATGGTTAGGTCTCGCTAACTTTAGGTGATGCTTAGTAAGCGAAGCCTTTCTTTGCTAGCGCTTGCCGTTGAAACGGAGGATGCTGTTCATACGACTTCAACGAATGTAGGGCCTGAGAACAGGTCGGAGCCGCATCAGGCTTCGGGACACGCGCAAAAACTGAACTGGCTACGTGCGGGTGTTTTGGGCGCTAATGACGGCATCGTTTCTGTCGCTGCGGTGGTGGTTGGTGTCGCGGGTGCGACGAGCCAGATCGGCCCGATTCTGACGGCCGGTGCCGCCGCTGTGATTGGTGGCGCGGTGTCGATGGGGTTGGGTGAATACGTTTCGGTTTCTTCGCAGAGGGACGCGGAGGAAGCCCTAGTTGCCAAGGAGAAACGTGAGCTTCAAGAAGATCCTGAGGGTGAGCTTGAGGAGCTGCCGCAGCTGTATCAGGAGCAGGCGCTCTCGCGTGATACTGCGGAGAAGGTCGCGGTTGAGTTGACTGAGAAGGATGCGTTGAAGGCGCACCTGCAGATGGAGCTCAACATCGATGAGGATGACATTGTGAGTCCGTGGCATGCGGCTTTCGCGTCGATGCTCGCGTTCCTTGCTGGTGCTATCTTGCCGATGCTGACGATCGTCCTGCTCCCGCAGGGGGCGAACATTGTGGGCACGTTTGTTGCGACGTTGGTTGCGCTCGCGCTTACGGGGGCGGTTAGTGCCGAGCTGGGCGGTAGTTCGCCGGTCAAGGCCGGTATACGCGTGGTGATCGGTGGCGCGATGGCGCTCGGGTTCACGTACCTTGTGGGCTACCTGCTGGGCGCGTCCGGGGTCGCTTGAGGTGTAAGTGTTTCAGCGCAAGTTGCCTGCCCCTAATATGGCTTTAGCCCGGCACCCTTATAGGGTGCCGGGCTAAAGCCGGTCTGTCACCAGTCACCTGAAAACAGATTTAGTCGAGGTTAGCGATGGCGTAGTCGGCCTCTTCTTTGGTGAATTTTTCACCGTGTTCGCTCGTCAATTGGTCATGAATTGCGCTTGGAGACATAGCCATCGAATCTTGATAATTCTTGGCTGTTTCGAGGGCGTTCTTTTTATAGTCTGCCTTGAGATTGTCGATCGCGTATTGAGCTGCTTCTTTAGTAAATTTTTCACCGTGCTCGCTGGTGAGCTGATCATAGATTCCGGCCTTGCTCATGTGCATCGTATCGGAGTAGGCCTCCGCAGCTCTGAGTGCTGACTTATATTCCGTCGGAGTTTTCTTTTCAGTTGGCTTATCAGGCTTTGTGGAGGCGCTTGATTTCTCACCTTCACTTGTCTGTGACTTAGGCTTCTCTGAAGCTGATGGGGTCGAGGAACCGGCCGGTGATGCGTTCTCTTCACCTCCGTTAGCCAATGCAGCAATGATGCCGATACCGAGGACGACGTAGATGGCGATCATCCACCAGCGGGTCCAAAGCGACTTTTTCCTGGAAGTCTCGGGGGTGCTACCCGAGGATTGAATGTCACCCGGCTCAGACACTGGTGGCATCTGTGGGGAGTTATGGTCTGACACGTATGAACCTCCATGATGAACATGCATTTAACTCTTCTTATCGACACTAGTGTCCCATGAAATGTGGCGGGTGGACAGTAGTGCCCCATAGAGTGGTGTAACTCGGTGGCCGAGATCGTCTCCGACTTCGTGTCGTTGTCGGATGTAGAGCGGCCACCGCGTGATCCTTCGAGTCAACCTTCCAAAGAATCCTCGAACGGAGTCATCACGATGACCGCACCCCATATTGTCGACCCTGCCGGCCTGCTGGGCCAAGCCCTCGCCGATGCATCACCGGATCTGATGCGCGAGCTGCTGCAGACCATGATCAACGCCCTGCTTTCCGCCGACGCCGACAGCGTGTGCGGGGCCGAATGGAACGCCCGCTCCGAGCAGCGGACGAATCGCCGCAACGGCTACCGCCAGCGCCCGCTGGACACCCGCGTCGGCACGATCGATGTCGCCGTCCCGAAGCTGCGCCAGGGCTCGTATTTCCCGGAGTGGCTGCTCGAGCGCCGCAAGCGGGCCGAGTCCGCCCTGATCACGGTCGTGGCGGACTGCTACCTCGCTGGTGTGTCCACCCGCCGGATGGACAAGCTCGTCAAGACGCTCGGCATCCACGCCCTGTCGAAATCCCAGGTCTCGCGCATGGCCGCCGACCTCGACGAGCAGGTCGCCGCGTTCCGCCACCGACGTCTGGACGAGGCCGGGCCGTTCACGTTCGTCACCGCTGATGCGCTGGCGATCAAGGTCCGCGAGAACAAGCAGGTCGTCAAAGCCTCGGTGCTGCTGGCCACCGGCGTCAACGGTGACGGCCACCGCGAGGTCCTGGGCATGCAAGTCGCCACCAGCGAGACGAAGGCCTCGTGGAACACCTTCTTCGCCGACCTGGTGGCCCGTGGCCTGGGCGGAGTGCGGCTGGTGACCTCCGATGCCCACGCCGGGCTGGTGGAGGCGATCGCGGCACACCTGCCCGGGGCCGCCTGGCAGCGCTGCCGCACCCACTACGCCGCCAACCTCATGGCCGTGTGCCCCAAGTCCATGTGGCCGGCGGTGAAGGCGATGTTGCACAGCGTGTACGACCAGCCCACCGCATCGGCCGTGCACGAGCAGTTCGACCGCCTGCTGGAGTACACCGACAGCAGGCTGCCCGAGGTTGCTGACCACCTCGGCGATGCCCGTGAGGACCTGCTCGCCTTCACCGGGTTCCCCGACGATGTGTGGCGGCAGATCTGGTCCAACAACCCCACCGAACGTCTCAACCGGGAGATCCGCCGCCGCACCGACGTGGTCGGGATCTTCCCGAACCGGGATGCCATCGTTCGCCTCGTCGGCGCCGTCCTGGCCGAGCAGACCGACGAATGGGCCGAAGGCCGCCGCTACCTCGGTCTCGAAGTCCTCAGCCGCTGCCGACTCACCCTGACCACCGACCCCGCCACCAGCTCGCCGACGGAGGTGAGCACCGACGACCTGATGCAACTACCCGCCTGACCACCCACGAAGGATCACCATTCAGTTACACCACTTCCAGGGGCTTGACCCGGGTGGACTCCGATATGTCTTTACGACATTTTCTTCTACATGTCTGCGGGGTACTTATCGTGTACAAGGGTGGTGTCCTGTCGCGAAAGACGAGCCGGAAGGTTCGAGGTCTTGGGGTAGGTTCTGCAACCGATTCGTCGAATTGTGAGTCCCTTTTGAGTCCACCCGGGCATGGAATAGACCTGCGTGTGGGCATTCTGTGGGCATTCGGGACAGTTTTGAGACAGTTTGTGCCAGTTTTCCGTTTGAATATGGCTCTTTGACGCCGCGAGAAGGGGTCACTGCAGCTCCGCTACTTCCGCATGATTCCGGGGTTAAACGGGAAAACCCCCGGAACTTCAATAAGTCCCGGGGGTCGCGAGCGGAGACGGGGGGATTCGAACCCCCGGTCCGGTTTAACCCAGACCCTTCATTAGCAGTGAAGTCCAATCGGCCACTCTGGCACGTCTCCACGTTGCCCCGATAAAAGGGCAACATCCCATAGCTTAGCCGAGGGCACGCGCTCACATCAAAGTGAACACCCGCCGCTAGCCGGTCACGTGTCCGTTCACGCTAGTTAAACGCGGGCCGAAAAACCATTAGCTGCGGGTCATCGCGTCCCAGATGAAGCTGTAGCTTCGGGCAGCGGTGCGGGCCGCCGATGCGTGGTCAACTGAACCTGAATGTCCGCCATCCACTTCCTCGTGGTACCACGCGTTACGGTGGCCAAGCTCCTCAAGCAACGCATAGAAGTGGCGGGCCTGGACGGGGCCTACGCGGTCGTCGGACGCTGTGGTCCACACCAGCAGTTCAGGCCACGCAACATCACGGGTATCGTCGGCGGTGTCAGCGAGCCGGTGCGTCGCCGAAATATCGCGCAGATGCTCAACATCCGCTGGAACATCGGGATCGCCGTATTCAGCGATCCACGAATGCCCAGCCGAAAGTTGCGTGTACCGCAACATATCCAGCAGCGGGACACCGCACGAGATCGCGCCGAACAGCTCCGGATAGCGCACATACATGTTGCCCGCGAGCAGACCACCATTAGAGCCTCCGGCCATACCCGTGAAAGCCGGGGAAGAAACGCCGCGCTCGTGAAGATCGCGAACCACGGCGGCGAGATCCTCGTACGCGCGCGGTCGATTCTCGCGCAAAGCTGCCGCGTGCCACTCCGGGCCGTACTCGCCGCCACCACGGATGTTCGCGACCACAAATGCTGGAGCCCGGCCTTCACTCGTGCGGCGCTCAAGCCAGCCGCGTCCCACCGCTGCGGAGTAGCCAGGCGTACGGGATACCCGGAAACCGCCATAAGCGCTCACATACACCGGCGTCTTACCGTCCAGCGGCGCATCCTTCGGAGCGATCAAGAAATACGGGACGCGCGTCCCATCATCAGACACCGCGAAATGCTGCGAAACCTCGTGCACGCTCGCATCGAAACGCTCCGGAGCAACCCCGATGACTCGCCAGCCAGCGCCGCTGTCAGAGCCGGCCTCAGCGGCGCCGCCAGAATCAGCAGCGCCGCTACCACCAGCGTTACCGGCGGTCGCGAGCGAACCCAGCTGCAGCGTCGGAGGCTGGAGGAACCCTTCCGAAACCATCCAGATGTCGTCGCTGTTTTCCTCATCGAATGGCCACATGCTTACCGACGACAATTCAGGAACGCCAGGCAGCTCGGTCACGGCCCAGTTGTTGCGCGGGTCCAAACGCACAACGCGGGAAGCAATGTCCTTCATGATGACTGCGAAGCCGAAGTTCTTAGTGAAACCCACCGCCTGAACAGACTCAGACTCCTCGGGCACAAGCACGGCACGCAAGCCGGAACGCTCACCAGCGAGCCACTCCGCGGCCTTGACCACCAACACCGTACCGGCCGGGTAGGTCTGCCCGCCTACCTCCCATGTGCTCATCGGGCGGATCAGCAGCCAGTCCTGATAGAAACCAACGCGGGCGTCCCCTGGGGCACCGATCTTCTGAACCCCAGCCCCGTCGCGCATATCCACGTAGTTCGTGCCCGTGAAGAAGTCCTCCGAATCCCGGAACACGGTCTTCTCAAAACCCGGGGTCGTGTCCACACCAGCGCCAGCCGAAACGTGGCTCGCGTCGATCTCGAACACAACCTCCGCATCCGCCAGATCCTGCCCGCGGCGCACCTGACGCACACACCGCGCATAGGTCGAACGGGTCGCATCGTCCTCGCCCGTCACCGTGGAAACCAAGAACGAATCATCAAAACCCCAGCTCACGGACGTCTTCGCCAACGGCAACTCCAAGCCGCCTTCCACGAACTCGCGGTCCACCGCATCGAACTCGCGGACCACCACCGCGTCACCACCATCAGGGGAGAGTACCACCAACGCTCGCCGCGGCTGCCCGCCCGGCTTCGGTTCCCACGAGGCGCCACGCCACACCCAGTTCACGCCCTCATCGGCGCTCAGCTCATCGAGGTCCAGCAACGTCTCCCACTGCGGAGTCCCAGCAACATACGAATCCCAGTCCGTGGTGCGCCAGATCCCACGCGGATGCTCGGCATCCTGCCAGAAGTTCGTGTGGAACTCACCGTGCTTGCTCACAGCAATGAGCCGGTCTTCAGCATCCATCGCCTCTTGGATCCGCGCCACCACCCGATCATGCTCGTCAGAAGCAAGGTGCGCGTCGGTCGCTTCAGTGCGCTCCGCCGCCCAAGCGAGTGCCTCCTCGCCGCGGATCTCGTCCAAAAAAGAATGAATATGCGTCAGATCAGTCGGTTTAGTCACAGCCTAAGAATACGTTGAAGTGATAGAGATAAATACATGGAACAAGCAACAGATCATGCTCAGGATGCAGGCCTTCTTCGCGTCGTCGTGATTGGCGCTGGCCCGCGTGGAACCTCGGTGGTGGAGCGTCTCGCGCTCGCCGCGGCAGGGCGTCAGGCGTGGGCTCCGGCTGATTTGTTGATTGATGACGACGACGGTGGCACCCTGGACACGCGGCCGTTGCGTATCGATGTGGTTGATCCGTGCCCTCCGGGTTCTGGCAGGGTATGGGATCCGGGGCAGTCGCGGAACTTGTGGATGAACACGCCGTCGATGTTCCCTACGGTTGCGCCGGAACGGCCGGCTGGCGTGGGGCGGGCTGAGCATCCGGGGCTGAGTTTTGAGCAGTTCCGTCTGTCTGGTGGCGATGGCGCCGAGTTGAGTGAGGTCGAGCGGGCTGAGCTCGAGGCGTTGGGGTCTGGCAGTTTCCCTCCGCGCCCACTGTACGGCCGGTATTTGCAACACGTGTGGGAGGGTGTTGCCGCCCAGCTCGATGGTTTGGGTCATGTGGATGGGCCGCATGTTCACGCTACGTTGGCGGTATCGGTTGATCCGCACGTGGGTGGTGGTTACCGGGTCGTGTTGGGTTCGGGTCAGGTCTTGTATGCGGACCGTGTGGTTCTGGCTGTTGGGCACGTTCCTGCCCGGATTTCACCTGAGCAGGAAGCCGTAGGGTCGGCGTGCGCATCGCATCCGGGCACGCACTATGTTCCGCCGCATGTTTCCACTGACGTCGACTACAGCGCGCTCCCTGCCGGGCAGAACGTCCTGGTTCGCGGCATGGGCCTGAACTTTTTCGACCTCATGGCTGAAGTCACGTTGAGCCGTGGAGGCCGTTTCGAGGAGACCGGCGGCCCTGCAGGCCAAGCGCTGAAATACATCCCCAGCGGCAAGGAACCCATCCTCATCGCCGGCTCGCGGCGCGGAACCCCGTACCGCGCTAAAGCGGCGATCCCAGCGTTCATCCCGCAGGGCATCGAACTCAAGTTCTTCACGTATGAGCGCATCGTTGAGGCTGCGGAGAAGGGCGCGACCGGCCGTCTGCCGGGCACCGTGGACTTTGAACGTCACGTGTGGCCGTTGCTGAATCGCGACGTGATCCGCACCTACTACAACGAGCTCGCCGCGGCGCCCGAGGTGTTCGAATCCACCCCATCTGTGTTCCTGGACGAGCTGGACGAGATCCTTGCCGCCCCGACCGACATCGGCGATGAAGTGTGGGTCCTGAAGCTCAAGGATGCGCTGGCTCGCGCGCTCCCGGACCGTGAACTGTTCGATATCCGCGCTTTGGCCCGTCCGTGGTCAGGGCACGGCGCGATTACCGCCGAGGCGTACCGCGCCGCAACCATCGAGATGCTGGAAAGCGATGTCGCGGCCGCGTCCTTGGGTACGGGTTCGCCGCTGCACATGGCGATCGGTGCACTGCACGCAGGCCGCATGATCGTGAAGCGATTGATCGCCGAAGGGTACATCGACGAACGTTCCGTCGCCGCCCAGGTGCGCGGCTGGTTTGAGCCTCTCGTTGAAGGGTTGGCTTCGGGTCCGCCTTTGGAGCGCATCGAGCAGATGGTTGCTCTGATGCGCGCCGGGATCGTTGAGGTTCTGGGCCCTGAGCCGTCCTACACCTACGATGCGGAGGCCCGCTTGTTCCGTGCTGTGTCGCCATGGGTGGGTGGCGCGGAGCCGGAGGCGACGTGGATGGTTGAGGCGATGATGCCGGCCAACCGTGTTGCGATCACGGATTCGCCGCTGTTGCGTTCGATGCTGGCATCGGGTCTGGCACGTCCGCGTGTGCGCATCACCGATGATGGCGAGCAGGTTCCCGGCTCTGGTCTTGATGTTGAGGGCGCCGATTACCGTGTGGTCGGCACGAGTGGTGCCGCCGCCGATGGCGTGCACGTGCTTGGTCTGCAGTTGTCCTCGGTGCAGTGGGGGACTGCGATCGCGGCCGAGGCCGGCGGTGACCCGCACGTGGGTGCCCGGACGCTCGCGGACGCGGAAACAATCGCCCGCTCCATCTTGCTGGCCTAGTCCCGCGGTTTAAAGCGGAAAACCCCGGAATCTCTACGATCCCGGGGTTACGCCAGCGGAGGGTAAGGGATTCGAACCCTTGGTACGGGGTTACCGCACAATGGTTTTCAAGACCATCTCCTTCGGCCGCTCGGACAACCCTCCAACATCGCTCGAGTTTATCGCATGCTTCCGTCAACTCTGTATTCGTGTCAGTCTGGTGTGTATGTGCGCTGATCGTGAGTCCAATACATCCTCCGCGGCAACCCCTGCCGATGCGGCCCCTCCCACTGAGATGACGGTGGTTTCTTTTGATGGCGCGGGCGGCCCTGAGGTGATCCGGGTCGGCCGCGGCGCGGTTCCGGTTCCTGGCCCGGGTGAGGTGTTGATCCGCGTGCATGCGTGTGGCGTGAACCCGGCTGATGTTTCGCAGCGGGAGGGGAATTACCGCCCTCCGAAAGGCGCGTCAGAGGTCCCGGGGCTTGAGGTCGCCGGTGAGGTGGTCGGTCACGGTCGCGGTGTGAATGCCGATGTGTGGCCTCTGGGGGAGCGCGTGGTTGCGCTGATCGATGCGGGCGGCTATGCGGAGTATGCGACCGCTCCGGTCGCGCAGGTTTTGCGGGTTCCTCGCGGCATCAGCTTGGTCGATGCTGCCGCGTTGATTGAGGTTGCGGCAACCGTGTATTCGAACCTCGTGATGACCACCCGACTCCAGGCCGGCGAGACCGTTCTGGTGCACGGCGCATCGGGCGGTATCGGAACGTTCGCGGTGCAGTGGCTTTCCGCGTGCGGACATACGGTCTATGCCACCGCATCGACGGCTGAGAAGTGCCAGTGGGCTCGCGATCGCGGCGCAGCTGAGGCGATCAACTACAAAGACGAAGACTTTGTTGAGCGCATCAAGCACCTCACCGACGGCCGCGGGGTGGATGTTGTGCTCGATGTCGTCGGTGGCGCATACCTGGACCGTAATTTGAGGTGTTTAGCTACTGATGGCCGGCTGGTCACGATCGGTTTGGTCGGTGGCCGTAAAGCTGAGCTAGATATGGGTCGGATGATGGTTAAGCGGCTTTCGGTGCACGGGACAACGTTGCGTGCACGGCCCGCGGATCAGAAGGCCGTGATCGTTGCCGCGGTGGGTCAGCATGTGTGGCCTTTGATCGCCGACGGGCGGGTCACGGTGCCGGTTGACGCTCGCTTCCCGCTGGAGCAAGCAAAGGAAGCACATGAATATCTGGCCAGAAAAGAGCATTACGGAAAAATTGTCTTAACGACGCTGTCCGGGCATCGGGCGTAATGTGTCATGTACAAATCATCACGAGTGCCTAGTGAATGAGGTTTCTAATGTCCACAACCTCCGACGAGGTTCAGCAGCCACCGGCGTATGTTGATCCTGACGTCCTAGAAGCTGAGGAACGTAAATGGACGCCAACCCGCATCATTGTGTGGGTCGGCGTCGCTCTTTTGGGTGCTGTCGGTTGGGGCGCTATCGCGCTCGGCCGCGGCGAACCGATTAACGCCGTATGGCTGGTTTTCGCGGCCGTCGGTACCTACCTGATCGCGTACCGCTTCTATGCAAAGTACATCGAGCGTAAGGTCGCTAAGCCTGATGACCGCAGGGCAACCCCGGCGGAAGTGAAGAATAACGGCCAGGACTACATGCCGACTGACCGTCGCGTCTTGTATGGCCACCACTTCGCTGCGATCGCGGGCGCTGGCCCGCTGGTTGGCCCGGTTCTGGCGGCCCAGATGGGTTACCTGCCTGGCACGATTTGGATCATCGTCGGTGTGATTCTCGCCGGCGCGGTTCAGGACTACCTCGTACTGTTCTTCTCGATGCGTTCCGGCGCGGTTTCGCTGGGTCAGATGGCTCGCCAGCAGCTGGGTCGTTTCGCTGGTACGGCGGCGATCATCGCGACCGTGTTCATCATGACGATCATCGTAGCGATCCTCGCGCTCGTCGTCGTGAACGCTCTGGGCGAGTCCGCGTGGGGTCTCTACTCGGTTGGCCTGACCATCCCGATCGCACTTTTCATGGGTATCTACCTGCGCTTCTTGCGCCCGGGCAAGGTCATGGAAGTTTCCATCATCGGTTTCGTGCTGTTGATGTTCGCCATCATCTCTGGCCGCTGGGTCGCTGAATCCGAGTGGGGCGCTTCGTTCTTCCACCTGGATAAGACCACGATCGCCTGGATGATCATCATCTACGGTTTCGTCGCCGCTGTCCTTCCAGTGTGGCTGCTACTCGCGCCGCGCGACTACTTGTCGACGTTCATGAAGATCGGTGTGATCGCGCTGCTTGCGGTCGCGATTGTTGTGGTGCGCCCGATGCTGGATGCGCCTGCCGTATCGATGTTCGCCTCGGTCGAAAATGGGCCAGTGGTATCGGGTAAGTTGTTCCCGTTCCTGTTCGTGACGATTGCGTGTGGTGCCCTATCTGGCTTCCACGCTTTGATCTCCTCGGGTACCACGCCTAAGCTCGTTGAGAAGGAACGCCAGACCCGCTTCCTGGGTTACGGCGGCATGCTCATGGAGTCGTTTATCGCGATCATGGCGCTCGTTTGTGCCCTCGTGATCGACCGCGGCGTGTACTTCGCTATGAACTCGGGTGCCGGTCTCACGGGCGGCACAGTGGAAGGCGCGGTCCAGTTCGTGAACTCGCTCGGCTTGGTCGGTGCGACCGAGCTGACACCGAACATGCTGACCGAGCTTGCCAACAACGTCGGTGAAGAATCTGTCGTATCCCGTACAGGTGGCGCCCCGACGCTCGCGGTGGGTCTCGCCTACATCATGCAGCAATGGTTCGGCGGCATCTCAATGATGGGCTTCTGGTACCACTTCGCGATCATGTTCGAGGCCCTGTTCATCCTCACCGCTGTGGACGCCGGTACCCGTACCGCCCGCTTCATGCTGCAGGACGCGTTCGGTAACTACATCCCTAAGTTCAAGGACATGTCGTGGAAACCGGGCGTCTGGATAACCACCGCGATCATGGTCGGCCTATGGGGCTACATCTTGATCTTGGGTGTCACTGACCCGCTCGGCGGTATTAACACGTTCTTCCCGCTGTTCGGTATCTCTAACCAGCTGCTGGCCGCGATCGCGTTGGCGATCGTCATGGCTATCGTGGCGAAGAAGCAACGCTTCAAGCACATCTGGGTCGTTGTCTTGCCGATGGCATTCGCCACGGTGATTACGATGTACGCCTCGCTTTTGAAGATCTTCTCGCCTAACCCTTCGGTCGGCTACTGGGCTAACCACTTCAAATACAAGGAAGCGCTCGCCGCGGGCGAGACGAGCCTCGGCACCGCCAATAGCGTTGAAGCGATGAACGCAGTTGTTCGCAACACGTTCGTCCAGGGTTCGCTTTCGATCCTGTTCATGCTGCTGGCGGCTATCGTGATCACGGCTTCGACCATCGTCACGATCAAGGCTTACCGCCACGGCAAGGTCGTGGATCCGTTCGAGGTTGAGGACGTTGAGTCCCAGTACTACGCTCCGAGCGGTCTGATCGCTTCGAAGTCCGAGCGCGAGCTCGAGAAGCGCTGGCAGGAATACGACGAGAAGGTCGCTGCCGGGGGCGCTCCACGGAAGGAGTGACGTGCTCTCATGAGCCAGGTCATCGCATCAGTAACTGAGTTCCTCCGGAAGTCCGGCCGCTACTTCAGCGGTGTCGTCGGTGCAGATAAGTACCAGCGCTACGTTGAGCATTTTCGCCGGGCACATCCGGGCGAGGAGCCGCTCAGCGAGAAAGACTGGTGGCGCCAGTACCACGACTTCCAGGACAAAAACCCTGGAGCTCGCTGTTGCTGAGCGGCTACCGCTGACCACAGTTGCTGAGCCGCTGCCGTTGAGGCTTAGCACGCTCAAACCAGCTATCTTGGGTGCATGCGTGAGTTTTTCAAAAGCATGTTCGGGAACCCCGACCGCAAGGACACTAAAGAGCTGGGCGAGGGCGTGTGGCGCTCCGACTATTGGCGGTTTCGGCGCGCGGTAGACCGCATGCACCAGGTTCTGGAGCAGGCTCAATCCGACAGCGCGTATAGCGTGATCCTCACGTACGCGGACGAGGTGGGCGACCATCTTGACCGCGTACGTGAGGTGGCACGTAGAGCGCACGCCGCGTTCCCGTCGTCGGGGGACCACGTTCCTGCGGCAGCGATGGATGTCCACAACGCGCTCACCAAAGCGGCCACACACGCGGCGACGCTCGCGCAGTCTGCGGCGATGCTCGGCTGGGGCACAGCAACGGAAGCTTCGGAAGCCGGGTGCCTCTCCGTGGCGCAAGAGAACCTGGACCGTAAGAGCGGGGCAGTGGACTCTCAGATCAGCAAGGCGGAAACCGCCCTGCAAGAAGCGCTGCAAGGGACATAGATAAAGCTCAATAAGCAATGCAAAAGGTTCGGGGCCGCACCAATACTGGTACGGCCCCGAACCTTTCTGTGAGAGCCCCCTGCCGGAATCGAACCGGCGACCTTTTCATTACGAGTGAAACGCTCTACCGACTGAGCTAAGGAGGCCTGGCGGTGAACCGCCGGCATACACAAAGGTGCATGCCACGAGTCGAAACTCTATCGGTTCACAGCGCCGCGGTCAAAACGAGTCCGCAACCCTTCAGTTGCTAACAGTTGCTAGCACGAAGTTTTGCTCGGCATTTCCCCCTGGGTCAGGTACTTGTCGACGCCCGCTGTAACGCACATGTTGGAACGTCCGTAAGCGGTGTGGCCCCATCCGTCCCAGGTGAGCAGGGTCGAACCTGGAAGCTGCTTCTGCAGGCTCTCAGCCCAGTGGTACGGGGTTGCAGGGTCGTGCTTGGTGCCAACCACCAAAACTGGCGGGATCTCGTCAGACACCGTGAACTTATCCTGCGCGGCTGCACCGGCGTTAGGCCAGCCGGCACAACCATCGCTCTCGCTGAGTGCCTCCCCATAGAACGGAGCTTCCTTAGCGAACTTCTTGCGGGATTCTTGACGCGACTCCTCGGTGAGCTCCGGGAGCTTGTAGTCCATGCAGTTGTAAGCGCGGAATGCCTCGCTCGAGTTGGTCCTGTAAGTTCCGTCCATCTCGCGGTCGTTCGAAAGATCCCACAAGAACACCAGGCCCGATGGGTCCTTCTGCTTGATCGCAAGGTTCAGCGCCTCAGTTAGCATCTCGTGGGCAGCCGGCTCGTACATCGGCAAGAGGATCGCTTCGAACGCGGCGGCACCGGTGAGCTGGCGGCCATCATCGATCTTGAGCGGCTTGGCATCCCACTCGTTGATCCAGTAGGTGAGCTTCTTACGGCCATCCGCAACATCACCATCGAACCAGCAGTTTGTTTGCTGAGCGCACGACTCCAGGTAATGGTCCAGGCTCTCTTCGAAGGACTTCGCCTGATCCAACGCGACCTCTTCAATGCCAAGCGATGGGTCCATCGCCGCATCGAGCACCATGCGTCCAGCGTTGCCCGGGAACATCGACAAGTACTGGGCTCCAAGCTTGGTGCCGTACGAATAACCGAGGTAATCGAGCTTCTCTTCGCCCAGCGCCGCGCGGAGGATATCCATGTCGTGTGCGGAGTTCGGCGTCGTGATCTGGCTCAGAAGTTCTTCCGGCTTAGTTTTCTGCTTGCACTTGACCACATCGGCTTCTGCGGCTTTCTTGATTTCGTCAACGCTCTTATCGTCGTTGCTCGGCATGCGTGAATCGGACATCTGCTGGTCACGGTCTTCGTCCGTGAAGCAGTTCACGGACGTGGATTGGCCCACACCGCGCGGATCGAAACCTACGATGTCGTAGTTCTTGAGGAGGGTACGCGAGAACATCATGGTGGCTGAGTCTTTGACCATGTTGACGCCCGAGCCGCCCGGCCCGCCAGGGTTAACAACGAGGCTGCGTTCTGATTTCTCGGTTGCCTTCGCGCGGATCAGCGCGAGCGTGATGGAACCCTCGTCCGGCTTCTCATAGTTCAAAGGAACTGTGAGTTCGCCGCATTCGAAGTCGTCGCAGTTCTTCCAGTCGATCTTCTGCTCGTAGAAAGACTTGAGCCCCTCGTTGCTTGCCTCGGCTGATTCGGAAGCGCTCGATGGGTCGGCTGGGGCAGGCTTGGATGCGCCACCACCGCACGCTGTCAGGGTCAACGCAATGGCGGCGGCCGCTGCACCGAACATGGTGAGGCGTCGGGGCTCACGACGGGTCTTGTGTGGGGAAGTCACGGTGTCCTCGCTGTTGTCGACGGTTGGGGGTAGGTCTTGTGATTACTAAGCGGCTTGTTATCGGCCTGCTTATTACCGGGCAACGGTACGCCCGCGTGGGTTGACAATGATCGCGGCCATGAGCGCTTCGATTGCTACCTGTGGACTCACATTACCGGCGATTCGTTCGCGCGCGGTCGCGATGTGGTCGATCGCGGCTACCGAATGGCCTGGATTGGTCGCGGTCGCGTACTGGGTCAGTTGCGGTGTCAGGTGTGCGTTGACGAGCTCTTGGTCTGTCCCGAGCTGGATCGTCAAAACGTCGCGGAAGAACGTTGTCAGATCGATCAGTGCCCGGTCTATCGAGTCTGTGGTTCCTCGCCGGCCGCGGCGTTTAGCGGCGTCGGCAAGGCGTTTGAACTCTGACCGCAACTGCCGTGGGATCGATTCCTCGGGGGAGAGGCCGAACGTTTCCCGCAACGCCGCCTCATCTGATTGCGTGCGTTCTTCAACCGAGGCCGTCGCTTCCGCCGTTGCGATCTCAACGAAATGAGCCGCCGCGGCCATCGCGTTAGCGATGTTATTGGCTCTGAACGGCGTATTCACGATGTCTTCGCGCCGCTGCCGGGCACCCTCGTCGCGAGCAAGCCGCCGAGCGACACCGATGTGGCCCTGAGACACCCGCGCCGCGAATTCTGCTTGCTCCGGCGTCAGCCCGTCCCTGCGCACCAAAAGTTCCGCAACATCGGCGTTATCTGGGATGCGCAACGTGACGTTGCGGCAACGGGAACGGATAGTGATCAAAACATCCGCGGGCGATGGCGCGCACAGGATCCACACGGTGTGTGGGGGCGGTTCTTCGATCGCTTTCAGCAAGACGTTGGTTGTGCGTTCCGTCATGCGGTCGGCGTCTTCGACGATGATGATGCGCCACCGGCCGGTCGCGGGTCGGTCATGCGCGGTATTGATGAGGTGTCGGACGTCCTCAATCGAGTAGGTCACGTTTTCTGTGGTGACCATGCTGACGTCGGGGTGGGTTCCTGCGAGCACGGTGCGGCAAGCCTGGCATTCACCGCATCCCTTTGCCGAGGGGTCCGGTTGTTCGCATTCAAGTGCCGCGGCGAAAGCCCTGGCGGCGTTGGTTCGGCCGGAACCGGGCGGTCCGGTCATGAGCCACGCGTGGGTCATTGCACCGCCGGTTGCCGCTCGTTGCAGTTGTTCAATAACGCGCTCTTGCCCCGGGAGGTCTTTCCACACGCTCATGCGTTCTCCCCAGCGCTACGGGGCATCCCGTCTAGAAGCGGGGCGGCCGCCGCATAGATTTGCTGCGCAATGTCCTCGATGCTGGCCCGCGCATCGATGACAAGGTAACGCTGCGGATCCAGGGCCGCGATGCGCTCAAACTCCTCCATGAGTGTCCCGTGGAACTCGTCGGATTCAGCTTCGATGCGGTCGCTGGTTCCCCGCTCACCTTGCCGTGCGCGTGAATCCGCTACCGGCATCGTGAGCACGATGGTGAGGTCAGGTTTCAGCCCGCGGACAGCGGGCGCGTTGATCGCGGAAACCGTTTCGAGTCCGAGTCCTCGGCCGGCACCTTGATATGCGAGAGAGGAGTCGAGGAAGCGGTCAGAGATCACGACCGATCCGTCGCGTAGCCACGGCAGGATCTTGTCGTTGACGTGAGCTGAACGCGCCGCCGCGTAGATCAGCGCTTCAGTGATGGGGTCCATCGGCGCGTAGGTCGGGTCAAGCACGATGCCGCGCAGGGCTTCGGAGACGGGTGTTCCGCCTGGCTCGCGGGTCGTCTCAACGCGGAGGCCGGCTGAACGCAGACTTTCGGCGAGGAGCCGGGCCTGGGTCGACTTGCCGGTGCCGTCGCCTCCCTCGAACACGATGAATACACCGGAGAGGTTCCGGGGTTGCTGCGTTGAATCTCCCTGCATGCCCTTAACCCTACCGTTGTAGAGGGGACCCTACCGGTGTCCAGGTGATCAGAGGTCAGCAAATTGAGGTAGCTCGAGACTAAAGGTTGGTAACACGGCCCTGTAGCCTCCGGCGGGGCGGGCAAGACCACATAGAATGGTGCACATGACTTGGGCTCTCATGACCGAATTCGTGATTTCCGTTGTGATCGACGGAATCATCTTCGTTCTCGCGCTGATCGCACTCCTGGACTGCCTCGGGCATCCTGCGGATCGTTTCCGTGTCTTCAGCAGGATGTCTAAAGGCGCATGGGCGGGAGTCCTTGCGGCAGCCGCGCTCCTAACAGGTCTTTCCTGCATCAGCGGAGTGAGCGCCCTCATGGGCACGGCCTTCGCGGCAGGCATCCTGGGTGCAGGCGGGTTCGGAATGATCCTGATCTTGGCTTCCGCGGTCTTCACCGGCGTGTACCTAGCAGGTGTTCGCCCTAACGTGTCCGGCAAGAACGGGTACGGATCGTATTAAGCCGTAGCGCCCATCGTTATCTAAACCCATCGTCATCTAAACACCTCGTCAGTTAGGCACCTCGCTCCCGCGAGGATGAAAGGCGGATCATGACTTATAAGCTGATTTTGCTTCGGCACGGTCAGAGCGAGTGGAACGAGAAGAACTTGTTCACTGGCTGGTATGACGTGACGTTGACTGAGAAGGGGCGTGCGGAAGCTAAGCGTGGCGGTGAGCTGCTCAAGGAGACCGGCAACCTGCCTGACATTCTTCACACGTCGCTTCTGACACGCGCCATCGTGACGTCCAACATCGCTTTGGAAGCCGCGGATCACGTGTGGATCCCGGTCAAGCGTTCATGGCGTCTCAACGAGCGCCACTACGGTGCGTTGCAGGGTAAGAATAAGGCTGAGGTTCTGGAGCAGTTCGGTGAGGAACAGTTCATGACCTGGCGCCGCTCTTACGACACTCCGCCGCCGGAGCTCGATGACGATTCTCCGTTCTCGCAGGCGAATGACCCGCGCTACGCCGACCTCGTTTCGATGCCTCGCACCGAGTGCCTCGAGCAGGTTCTCGAGCGCCTGCTGCCGTACTGGACTGAGCAGATTGTTCCGGACCTGAAGGCAGAAAAGACTGTTTTGGTGACCGCGCACGGTAACTCGTTGCGTGCGTTGGTCAAGCACTTGGATGGCATCTCGGATGAGGACATCGCCAAGCTCAACATCCCAACGGGTATCCCGCTGGTATACGAGCTCGATGAGAACCTCAAGCCGGTCAACCCAGGTGGTACGTACCTTGATCCCGATGCGGCAGCCGCTGAGATCGCGAACGTTGCGAACCAGGGTAAGAAGTAAGACGAACCGTCAATAGATTTGGGCCCGGTACCTGTTGCAGGTACCGGGCCCAAATCTATGCCGCGAACGGTTGCTGCGGTGTAAGTTGTCGCCGTGTGCCGCTTAGTTGAATGGCAGGTCGACGGACTCTGGCTCCCATTCGCCGGTCACGAGGTAGGTGACCTTGCGGGTTACGGAAACGCCGTGGTCGCCGAAGCGCTCGAGGTAGCGGGAGGTCAGGGTTACGTCCGCGGTGGTTTCGGCGCTTGCATCCCATTCAGGGGAAGCAACTGCGCGGAACACGGAGGAGTGCAGCTCGTCGATCTTGCGGTTCTTTTCGATGATCTGGCGTGCGAGGCTCAGGTCACGGGTGTCGAGCAGGTCGCCGAGCATGTGTGCCAGTTCGATGTCGAGCTTAGCCATGTCGGCGAAGGTCGGGACGATGCTTTCTGGAGCTACCGCGTTAGGGAAGCGGAGGCGGGCCAGCTGGGCGATGTGGCGAGCGAGATCGCCCATGCGCTCGAGGGATGCAGACATGCGCAGGGATCCGACGATCATGCGGAGGTCGGATGCGACTGGGCCCTGGAGTGCGAGGACGTCGATGGCGCGCTCGTCCAGTTCGTTCTGCATGAAGTCGATGCGAGCGTCGCCTGCGATGACTTCCTGCGCTAGTTCGGTGTCTTGGGTGGTGAATGCCTCCCATGCCTGTTCCATTGCGGTTGCAACGCGGTGGGACATGGTGATGAGGCCTTCGCCGATGGACGTCAGCTCTGCTTGGAAGACTTTGCGCACGGTTGCGGGTGTTCCTCTCGATTGTCAGACATATGCCGGGGCAGTGTGGCTGACACTGGGCACATGTGGGGGACTATGAACTATCTTCGCCCTACTAAGTATCGGGGCGGTAGGCGTTACATGAACATCAGGTGAACAGGTTGTTGGGAAGTCTATTCTCTGGTTGTTGTCTAGTTTTCCAGGGTTAGGCTCTTAGTGTGGACAATACGCAACTCATTGCCGTGATTGCAGGCCTCGTCGGCCTGCTCATTGGTGTGGGCGGAGTCCTTGCTTATAACGCATCGCAGCGTGGCAGGGTTCTCCAGCTCGCTGACGATACTCCAGACTTGCCGGATGGAGCGGCTGAAGTCTTAGGGGTTATTGGTCGTGCTTACGTTTTGGTCGATGAGGTCGACGGCGTGGTGCGGGCGAATCCTTCGGCGTACGCGTATGGCTTGGTGCGTGGCCACACGTTGGTGCATGAGGACATCGTGAAGATGATCGCGAAGGTCCGCCGCGACGGCGTGGTTCGTGAAGGCGAGTTTGAGCTTCCGCGTGGCCCTGTGGGGCAGGGGTTCATCGTGGTGCATGTTCGTATGGCGCCGCTGGGTGGCGAACATATTTTGATCCTCGCGGATGACCGCACGGAAATCACGCGTACCGCTACGATGCGCCGTGACTTTGTCGCGAACGTGTCTCACGAGTTGAAGACTCCGGTGGGTGCGGTCGGTCTGTTGGCTGAAGCCATCGAGAGCGCGGCTGACGACGAGGTTGCTGTCCGCCACTTCACCAAGCGTCTGGCGAAGGAATCGCAGCGTCTTGCGGCTTTGGTTCAGGACATCATCGAGCTTTCGCGTTTGCAGTCTGCTGACGTTGTGCAGGCCGGTGAAGAAGTCGATATGTCCAAGCTTGTGAGCGAGGCCGTGGATCGTACCGCTTTGATCGCGGGTGAGAAGAACATCGATATCAAGATCGGTGGCGTCAAGAACGCGATTGTTTACGGTGAGTCGGACTTGTTGATGACCGCGGTGCGGAACTTGATCGATAATGCGATCAGGTATTCCCCTGAGGGGACGACGGTCGGTGTCGGTATCACTGATCGCAATGGGTTGGTGTCGGTTACGGTGACTGACCAGGGGCCGGGTATTCCGGCTGATGAGCAGGAACGCGTGTTTGAGCGTTTCTACAGGCTTGATTCGGCTCGTGCCCGCTCGACTGGTGGTAGCGGGTTGGGTCTGAGTATCGTGCGGCATGTCATGGAGAGCCATGGTGGCGAGGTGACCTTGTGGTCGCAGACGGGCCAGGGCTCGACGTTCACGTTGCGCTTGCCGCGTCTAGAAAGTGAGGAAGCCCAGAGTGTTTCCTCGTCAGGTTCTAGCCTCGAGGAAACCTCGAGCGTTGAGGGAAAGTGAGTACAGCACGGTGACACGCATTCTGATTGTGGAGGATGAGGAGTCGCTCTCCGATCCGCTCCATTTTCTTTTGGAACGCGAGGGATTTGATGCCGCGGTCGCTGCTGACGGGGAAACCGCTGTTCAGGAGTTTGACCTGCATGGTGCCGACCTTGTCCTGTTGGACCTGATGCTTCCGGGGCTCCCGGGAACTGAGGTGTGCCGTCAGTTGAGGCAGCGTTCTAACGTCCCGATCATCATGTTGACGGCTAAGGACTCTGAGATCGATAAGGTCGTGGGTCTTGAGCTGGGCGCTGATGACTATGTGACTAAGCCGTACTCGTCGCGTGAATTGCTGGCTCGTATCAGGGCTGTTTTGCGTCGTCAGGGTGAGGCTGAGGAGCTGATTTCGACGACGGTGCAGGCTGGCCCGGTCCGGATGGATGTCGAGCGGCATGTGGTGACGGTGCGCGGTGAGCGCGTGCAGATGCCACTCAAGGAGTTTGAGCTTCTTGAGATGTTGTTGCGTAATGCGGGGCGTGTGATGACGCGCGGGCAGCTGATTGACCGTGTGTGGGGCTCGGATTATGTGGGCGATACGAAGACGCTTGATGTGCATGTGAAGCGTCTGCGCGCCAAGATTGAGGAGGAGCCCGGCTCGCCTGTTCACCTGGTGACGGTGCGTGGCTTGGGCTATAAGTTCGAGGCCTAAATTTGGAGGCCTCAGCGCAGGGCCTCTGAGCGCGTTGGGCCTGTCTTAAACGGTGTGGGCCGGACACTCGCTTGAGTGTCCGGCCCACACCGTTTGTTGCGCCAAACCCTGCCGCTAGCTCGGGCCAGGCCGAAGTCTTAGTGATGCTGCAGTCTTAGTGACGCTACAGCCTTAGTGAGGCTGCAGTTTTAGTGGCCGTGCTCTGCCTTCTCGGAAGGCTTGAGGTGGTCGCTGCGGGATGCGTCGTGGCCGCCTGGGACGTAGTCGGCGTATTCAGGCAGGGTGCCGTCGACTACCGGGACCTTGGCGGTCGTGCTGTTGCCGCCGCTCTTGAAGGTCACCAGGACCTGCTGGCCTGGGTAGGTCCCCTTGTCGGCTTCCTTGTTGGTGTCGCCTGGGACCGTGAAGGTGCTGGCGTACTTGTCGTCTTCGAGGCGCATCTTGTTGCCTGCTTCGACCGAGGTGTCCACGCTGCTGCTACCGAACTCGAGGGTCAGGTCGGCAGAGGTGTCGCCCTTGTTTAGGATGGTGCCGATGTAGCGGGCCTGCTGGTCAGCGCCGTTGGTGACGAGCATCAGGTTCTGGATGGAGACGTCGCCGACGTGTGCGGAGACGCCGTCTGATGGGTCGTACTGGTAGGTGGTTGCCTGGTCGTTGATCGCGGCGCAGCCGGTAGCGGTGAGCGCAAGCGCGGCAAGTGCGGCGCCCGAGGCGGCGCGACGGATGCGGGCCTTCACGGGAAGTTTCACGAAATTCGCTCCTCATCAATGAGTCATCTGCGCGGTTGTTTGCTCATTTAAGGGTGCAAGCAGACCACCGCCTCCTGCGATTCTATCGTGTTTGAGTGGTTCCCGCGGCTTTGGGTGTGTGTTGGTGACAAAGTGCTCGCGTTTTAGGGCTCTCGCGGGTGCTTGAAAGCGAGCTGTTCAGACCATATTTGAGAGCTGTCTCACGCTCATTTTGAGGTACTCACATTTGAGCCGTTATGGCTTGTTTCCCTTATGTTTACGGGGATCTCCGGCCTGACGCAGGGTTAGTCATGTTATTCTAGATATCTAGAAAGGGGTTTATCCGCATGATTTTTGACGTCGGAGAGACGGTCGTTTACCCACATCACGGTGCTGCCACGATTGAAGAAATTAAGATGCGCACCATCCGGGGCGAGGAGAAGATGTACCTCAAGCTTCGGGTTGCACAGGGCGACTTGGTGATTGAGGTCCCCGCTGAGAATGTGGATCTGGTTGGCGTCCGTGACGTTGTGGACCGTGACGAGCTTGAGCACGTTTTCGAGGTGTTGCAGGCTCAGGATGTGGAAGAACCTGCTAACTGGTCTCGCCGTTATAAGGCGAACTTGGAGAAGCTGGCTTCTGGCGACGTGAATAAGGTTGCTGAGGTTGTGCGTGACTTGTGGCGTCGTGAGAACGACCGCGGCCTTTCGGCTGGTGAGAAGCGCATGCTGGCTAAGGCACGCACCATCCTGACCTCGGAGTTGGCTCTTGCTAAGAAGCTGACTGAGGAAGAGGCCGAGGTTGTTCTGGATGACGTGCTGTCCGGCAAGCGTAAGGCAAAGGCCTAAGTTTTCATACGGGGGTTGAATGTCGCGTCATGTGACTCATCTTCCGGCTGAGCGTACATCGGAGTCTGTAGCCATCGTGGTGGTGGCGGCGGGCTCCGGTACGCGTTTAAAGGCCGGTATGCCTAAGGCTTTGGCGGCGGTTGCTGGCCGGAGCCTGGTTGAGCATTGTTTGGATGTTGTGGTTGACCCGCGGCTCGCGCGGCAGGTTGTTGTGGTGACTCCGCCGTCGGACGTCCGCGTCGCCGAGTTGGTCGCCGCGCATCCTGCGGTTGACGGCGTTGCACTTTCAACGGTTCCTGGTGGAGCCACGCGTCAGGAGTCGGTTGCCGCTGGCCTTGCTGAGGTGCACGATGCGCGTTTCGTTGTGGTTCACGATGTCGCCCGAGCCTTCGCGCCGGCCTCACTCTTTGAACGCGTCGTTGACCGGCTACGCTCAGGCGCGGATCTAGATGGTGTGGTTCCGGGCCTACCGGCGGTGGATACGTACAAGATCGTTGATGCGGACGGCGTCGTGGTGAACACTCCGGAACGTTCGTCGTTGCGCGCGGTACAGACTCCGCAGGGTTTTGTCGCTGAGACGCTGCGCCGGGTGCACCGTGAGTCGGTTGGTCGCGATGCCAGCGACGATGCGGGCTTGCTTGAACAGGCCGGTTTCAGGGTCGCTGTGGTCGATGGGGATGAGCGGGCGTTGAAGGTCACGCACCCGCGTGATGTTGCTATAGCTGAAGGCATTGTCGCGGCTGAAGGCGTCGCGGCAGCAACCGAAGATGCAGAAGAGAAGGATGAGAACCGTGAGTGAGACGCAAGAAGTGGGCGCACCGTTCCCGGCAGGGTGCTTGCCGATGGTTGGTTTGGGTTTTGATGTTCATGCGTTTTCGGATGAGGATCCTTCCGCGCCTGACGCGTTGCCGCTGATGTTGGCTGGGCTTGAGTGGCCGGGTGAGCGTCGTTTGAGTGGCCATTCTGATGGCGATGCGGTCGCACACGCTGTGTGTGATGCGTTGTTTGCTGCGTCTGGTTTGGGTGACTTGGGTACTCAGTTTGGTACTGATCGTCCTGAGTTCGCGGGGGCGTCCGGTGTGACGTTGGTGCGTGAGGCCGCGAGGCTTGTTGCGGAAGCCGGTTTCACAGTCGGCAATGTCTCGGTTCAGTTCGTGGGCAACCGCCCGCGTTTCGCCAAGCGTCGCGAGGAAGCGAACCGGGTTTTGTCGGAAGCCTTGGGCGCTCCGGTAGCTGTTGCGGCGTCGACCTCGGATGGGTTGGGCTTTGAAGGCGCCGGTGAGGGCATTTCGGCTCGCGCCGTCGCGTGGGTGTATCCGACCCCGAACAGATAGGGTTAAGCTCGTGAGCTTGCGTTTTTATGACACCCGTACCCGTGCCGTCCACGATTTCGTCCCTGTAACTGAGGGGCACGTGGGGCTGTATTACTGTGGCGCGACGGTTCAGGGTATGCCGCATGTGGGGCATGTGCGTTCGGCTATTGCGTTCGACATTTTGCGCCGCTGGCTCACGTATCGCGGTTTCAACGTCACGATGGTCCGTAACGTCACGGATATTGATGACAAGATTTTGGAGAAGTCGGCGCTGTCGTTCTCTGATCCGGAGCAGTTGGGGCCGGATTATGTGGCTGATGAACAGTGGTTTGCGTTGGCATACCGTTTTGAGGCCGCGTTCCGTGAGGCGTATGCGACGCTGGGTGTTTTGCCTCCGACGTATGAGCCGCGCGCTTCGGGCCACATGACTGAGATGTTCGCGCTCATCCAGCGGTTGATCGATGCGGGGCACGCGTATGCGGCTGAGGACGGTTCGGGCGACGTGTACTTCGATGTCCGTTCGTACCCTGCCTACGGTGGTTTGACGCATCAGTCGGTCGATGACATGCAGGATGCCGGCGACGCCGATCCTCGCGGTAAGCGCGATCCGCGTGACTTCGCTGTGTGGAAGGGCCATAAGGATGGCGATCCGTTGACGGCCTCGTGGGTTTCGCCGTGGGGTCGTGGCCGTCCGGGCTGGCACATCGAGTGCTCGGCGATGGCGGGCAAGTATCTGGGCGAGACCTTCGATATCCACGGCGGCGGTTTGGATCTGCGTTTCCCTCACCACGAGAACGAGATGGCTCAGTCGCAGGCTGCCGGCGATGGTTTCGCTCGTTTCTGGATGCACAACGGCATGGTCACGTTTGAGGGCCAGAAGATGTCGAAGTCGGTGGGCAACACGGTATCTCCGCGTGAGATGTTGGAGCAGGCTCCGGCGGATGTTGTCCGGTATTTCTTGGGGCAGGCTCATTACCGTTCGCAGTTGGATTATTCGCCGTCGTCTTTGGCGGAGGCTGGTGCCGCGTTGGATCGTGTGAAGGGCTTTGTTGCTCGCGCCGCTGAGAAGTTCGGTGCCGACGCGTTGGCAGGTGGCGAGGTTGCGCCGGCTTTCGCTCAGGCCATGGATGACGACTTGAATGTTCCGCAGGCGCTTGCCGTGTTGCATGAGACGGTGCGTCGCGGCAACGCAGCCTTGGCTGCCGGAAGCGATGCGGATGCCGATGTGGCGTTGCAGGCCGCTCGTCAGGTGGCTGCGATGAAGGCGGTGCTGGGTCTTGATGATGCAGCGTCGTCTGGTGGCTCGGGTGAGGGGCCTGAAACGGTTGCTTTGACCCAGTTGGTGGAGGCTCGTTTGGCTGAGCGTGCTGCTGCACGCGCCGCTAAGGATTTCGAGACTTCTGACCGCATCCGTGATGAACTCGCGGCCGTGGGCATCACGGTCAAGGATGGCGCAGATGGCGCATCCTGGTTTTTGGGAAACTAAACTTGTCGTTAGCCCGGCTGCCGGGCGTTGTAGTTAATGGTTGTGTCCGTTGAGGAGGGCATATGTCGGCGCCACGTAAGGCACCACGTAACCGTAAGGGGCCCTCTAAGGGCAGTGGCGGTAAGAACAAACGTGCGTTGGAAGGCCGCGGTCCGACTCCTAAAGCGGAGGATCGCGTTTATCACAAGGCGCATCGTGCCAAGCTTTTGCGGGAGCGTTCGCAGAATAAGCAGGGGAACCGTCGCCAGCAGACCGGTGGCCGCCGTTTCTCTGAGGAGCATGTGAACGGTCGCAACGCGGTGTTGGAGGCATTGCAGGCTGATATCCCGGCGAAGGCTCTGTATGTCGCTACCCAGATTGATGTGGATGACCGCGTCCGGGAGGCCTTGAAGCTCGCGGCTCAGCGTCGAATCCCTATTCTTGAGGCAACGAAGCCTGAGCTGGATCGTTTGACGGATGGTTCGGTTCACCAGGGCATTGCTATGCAGATCCCGCCATATGAGTATCCGGATGCGGCAACGAGCCTCGCTGATGCGATGGAGAACTACCGA
This sequence comes from Pseudoglutamicibacter cumminsii, assembly GCF_016907775.1. Lineage (NCBI taxonomy): Bacteria > Bacillati > Actinomycetota > Actinomycetes > Micrococcales > Micrococcaceae > Pseudoglutamicibacter > Pseudoglutamicibacter cumminsii. The sequence goes on from NZ_JAFBCO010000001.1 coordinate 1,343,170, forward strand.
AACGGTACGGCCGGCGCTCCTTTGGTTGTTGCTTTGGATGGCATTACCGATCCACGCAACTTGGGCGCGATCATCCGTTCCGCATCGGCGTTCGGTGCTGGAGCTATCGTGATTCCGGAGCGCCGCACTGTCGGTGTCACGGCTACTGCATGGAAGACTTCGGCGGGGGCTGCGGCTCGCGTGCCGGTTGCTCGAGCAACGAACCTCACCCAGGTTTTGCGTCAGGCCAAGCAGGATGGCTTCTATGTTTTGGGCTTGGATGGTGGTGGCGATGTGTCTCTGCCTGACCTGGAGCTAGCTAAGGAACCGTTGATTGTTGTTGTTGGCAACGAGGGCAAGGGCTTGTCCCGCTTGGTTTCCGAGACGTGCGATCAGATTGTGTCGATTCCTATCAGCGCATCGATGGAATCGCTGAACGCCTCGATGGCTGCGGGGATCACGCTGTACGAGATCGCGAATAAGCGACGAGCGTCACAGAATTAATTTTTCGCTCTAACGCCCCTGGGGACGTCTGTCATGACGTGTTCCAGGGGCGTTTTTGCTTGTGATTCGGCGGAACTCTTCGCGCTGCTGAGTTGGCGGAGCACTCGGTTTTGCTTTTTGGTGTGGGTGTGTGTAGAGTGTTTTCCTGTTGCCCGCCGAGATGGAGTGCCGGTTGCCGGCGTGTCTGGTGGACAATAGCCCTTCAAGCCTCTACTAGTTTGTTGCTGTTTTGGTTTCGGGGTTTTATATCTCTCATATCGCTGCTTTCCTGGTTGAGGCCTAAGGGTTTCATGGTTGAGTTTCTGGGTGTTTACCTGGTTTTGTTCTTTTGGAAAGTTTGTGGTAGTGTGGGTATCCGCTCTTGAGTGAAGCGTCCTGGTTATTTTTCTTTTCTCGCATGTTGTGTGTGGGTTTGTGGGGCGTGGATTCTTGGGTGTCTGTTGTTTGAGAACTCAATAGTGTGCCAAGTTTGTTTGTTGATACCAAATATTTTTTGTTTGGTGGTTGCCTGCATGCCTTGATCCCTGTCGGGGTGTGTGGGTTTCTGCTTGGATTAGATGTTGGCCATGCTGTGGGGGCGTTTTCCCGCTCTTTGTGGTGTGGTTGTCCGCTTTGTGAACATCGTTTTTTGTTTTTTGCGGAGAGTTTGATCCTGGCTCAGGATGAACGCTGGCGGCGTGCTTAACACATGCAAGTCGAACGCTGAAGCCTGGTGCTTGCACTGGGTGGATGAGTGGCGAACGGGTGAGTAACACGTGAGTAACCTGCCCTTGACTTCGGGATAAGCCCGGGAAACTGGGTCTAATACTGGATATGACCTCCTGCCGCATGGTGGGGGGTGGAAAGATTTATCGGTTGGGGATGGACTCGCGGCCTATCAGTTTGTTGGTGGGGTAATGGCCTACCAAGACGACGACGGGTAGCCGGCCTGAGAGGGTGACCGGCCACACTGGGACTGAGACACGGCCCAGACTCCTACGGGAGGCAGCAGTGGGGAATATTGCACAATGGGCGCAAGCCTGATGCAGCGACGCCGCGTGAGGGATGACGGCCTTCGGGTTGTAAACCTCTTTCAGTAGGGAAGCAGCCCTTTTTGGGTGACGGTACCTGCAGAAGAAGCGCCGGCTAACTACGTGCCAGCAGCCGCGGTAATACGTAGGGCGCGAGCGTTATCCGGAATTATTGGGCGTAAAGAGCTCGTAGGCGGTTTGTCGCGTCTGCTGTGAAAGCCCGGGGCTTAACTCCGGGTGTGCAGTGGGTACGGGCAGGCTAGAGTGCAGTAGGGGAGACTGGAATTCCTGGTGTAGCGGTGGAATGCGCAGATATCAGGAGGAACACCGATGGCGAAGGCAGGTCTCTGGGCTGTTACTGACGCTGAGGAGCGAAAGCATGGGGAGCAAACAGGATTAGATACCCTGGTAGTCCATGCCGTAAACGTTGGGCACTAGGTGTGGGGGACATTCCACGTTTTCCGCGCCGTAGCTAACGCATTAAGTGCCCCGCCTGGGGAGTACGGCCGCAAGGCTAAAACTCAAAGGAATTGACGGGGGCCCGCACAAGCGGCGGAGCATGCGGATTAATTCGATGCAACGCGAAGAACCTTACCAAGGCTTGACATGGACCGGATCGGCGCAGAGATGTGTTTTCCTTTCGGGGCTGGTTCACAGGTGGTGCATGGTTGTCGTCAGCTCGTGTCGTGAGATGTTGGGTTAAGTCCCGCAACGAGCGCAACCCTCGTTCTATGTTGCCAGCACGTTATGGTGGGGACTCATGGGAGACTGCCGGGGTCAACTCGGAGGAAGGTGGGGATGACGTCAAATCATCATGCCCCTTATGTCTTGGGCTTCACGCATGCTACAATGGCCGGTACAATGGGTTGCGATACTGTGAGGTGGAGCTAATCCCAAAAAGCCGGTCTCAGTTCGGATTGGGGTCTGCAACTCGACCCCATGAAGTCGGAGTCGCTAGTAATCGCAGATCAGCAACGCTGCGGTGAATACGTTCCCGGGCCTTGTACACACCGCCCGTCAAGTCACGAAAGTTGGTAACACCCGAAGCCGGTGGCCTAACCCTTGTGGGGGGAGCCGTCGAAGGTGGGACTGGCGATTGGGACTAAGTCGTAACAAGGTAGCCGTACCGGAAGGTGCGGCTGGATCACCTCCTTTCTAAGGAGCACTCAACGCCACAACCCGCATGGATTTATGCGTGTGTTTGGTGGTGTCAGAGATATGTGGTGCTGCTGTCACGGGTGTTGACAGGTGCCATGCTCATGGGTGGAATATCAACGAAACCACACACTCCTTTATGGTGTGTGGGTCTTGGCGCATTGTTGGGTCCTGGAGCAACAGGCCACCACGTGTGTGGTGTGGTTGTTTCTCTGGTTGTCCCCTGCCTGATCCTTCTTCTGTTCTGTATGGAGCGGTGGTTGGTGGGTGTGGGGTTGTTGTTTGGTTACTGCATAGTGGACGCGAGCATCTTGTGAGGATGACGCCCCCTCTTTTTTGTGGGGTGTTGTTTTCATGTATGTGATTTTCTCAACCCGACATAGCCAGTTTCTGGTTGTGTGGGTTGTGTTTTGTTGCTCATGAATCAATGGTTTGCACTTGTGTGTGTAAGTTGTTGAGAGCGTATGGTGGATGCCTTGGCATCAGGAGCCGATGAAGGACGTGGGAATCTGCGATAAGCCTGGGGGAGTTGATAACCGGACGGTGATCCCAGGATGTCCGAATGGGGGAACCCCGCATGCTGTGAGGTGTGTGACCTGACACTGAATATATAGGTGTTATGGAGGGAACGAGGGGAAGTGAAACATCTCAGTACCCTCAGGAAGAGAAAACAATAGTGATTCCGTTAGTAGTGGCGAGCGAACGCGGATGGGGCTAAACCTGTATCGTGTGATACCCGGCAGGGGTTGCGGTATAGGGGTTGTGGGTGTATGTGTCCAGTTACTGCCGTGGCTGGCTGGTGAGGTGCGGGCGTGGAGACGAAGCAGTGTGAGTGCTGCACCGTAGAGGGTGTGAGTCCCGTAGTCGTATGATGTTCCGCCGCTAGATCGTATGACCCGAGTAGCACGGGGCTCGTGGAATCTCGTGTGAATCTGCCAGGACCACCTGGTAAGCCTGAATACTACCTGATGACCGATAGCGGATCAGTACCGTGAGGGAATGGTGAAAAGTACCCCGGGAGGGGAGTGAAATAGTGCCTGAAACCATGCGCTTACAAACCGTCAAAGCCCTTATACGGGTGATGGCGTGCCTTTTGAAGAATGAGCCTGCGAGTTAGTGCTGTGTCGCGAGGTTAACCCGTGTGGGGTAGTCGTAGCGAAAGCGAGTCTGAATAGGGCGTTGAGTGGCACGGTCTAGACCCGAAGCGGGGTGATCTACCCATGGCCAGGTTGAAGCGTGTGTAAGAGCACGTGGAGGACCGAACCCACCTAGGTTGAAAACTGGGGGGATGAGCTGTGGGTAGGGGTGAAAGGCCAATCAAACTCCGTGATAGCTGGTTCTCCCCGAAATGCATTTAGGTGCAGCGTTACGTGTTTCTTTACCGTGGTAGAGCTACTGGATGGCTGATGGGCCCTACAAGGTTACTGACGTCAACCAAACTCCGAATGCGGTGAAGTGAGAGCGTAGCAGTGAGACTGTGAGGGATAAGCTTCATGAGTCGAGAGGGAAACAGCCCAGAACATCAGCTAAGGCCCCTAAGCGTGTGCTAAGTGGGAAAGGATGTGGAGTTGCTGAGACAACCAGGAGGTTGGCTTAGAAGCAGCCACCCTTGAAAGAGTGCGTAATAGCTCACTGGTCAAGTGATTCCGCGCCGACAATGTAGCGGGGCTCAAGTACACCGCCGAAGCTGTGTCACTCCACATATTGTGGGGTGGGTAGGGGAGCGTCGGGCATGTGGTGAAGCCTGGGTGGAAACCATCAGGTGGAGCGTGTTCGAGTGAGAATGCAGGCATGAGTAGCGAATGGCGGGTGAGAAACCCGTCCGCCGAATGATCAAGGGTTCCAGGGTCAAGTTTTTCTTCCCTGGGTGAGTCGGGACCTAAGGCGAGGCCGACAGGCGTAGTCGATGGACAACGGGTTGATATTCCCGTACCGGCGAAGAACCGCCCATATCGAAGCGATGATGCTAACCACCCCAAGCATGCTTGACTGGCTACTTAGTAGCTGGCTGGTGTGTGCGGCGTGGGACCCGAATTGTGGAGGTAAACGTGTTAACAGGTGTGACGCAGAGAGGTAGCCGGGCCAGGCAATGGAATCGACCTGGTCTAAGAGTGTAGGCCGGTGTATAGGTAAATCCGTACACCACTTGAGGCTGAGACTTGATGGGCGCCCACAAATTGGTGGGTGATCCGGTGATCCTGTACTGCCAAGAAAAACATCGACGTGAGGTTCTAGCTGCCCGTACCCGAAACCGACACAGGTGATCTGGTAGAGAATACCGAGGCGAACGAGAGAATCATGGTTAAGGAACTCGGCAAAATGCCCCCGTAACTTCGGAAGAAGGGGGGCCTGCCCCGTGACCCCCACGTGCTGGGGTGAGCGGGTGTGGGCCGCAGAGACCAGAGGGAAGCGACTGTTTACTAAAAACATAGGTCCGTGCGAAGTCGCAAGACGATGTATACGGACTGACTCCTGCCCGGTGCTGGAAGGTTAAGAGGACCTGTTAGAACCCTTGTGGTTCGAAGCGGAGAATTTAAGCCCCAGTAAACGGCGGTGGTAACTATAACCATCCTAAGGTAGCGAAATTCCTTGTCGGGTAAGTTCCGACCTGCACGAATGGAGCAACGACTTCCCTGCTGTCTCAACCATGAACTCGGCGAAATTGCAGTACGAGTAAAGATGCTCGTTACGCGCAGAAGGACGGAAAGACCCCGTGACCTTTACTATAGTTTGGTATTGGTGTTCGGTGCGGTTTGTGTAGGATAGGTGGGAGACTGTGAAGCAGCCACGCCAGTGGTTGTGGAGTCATTGTTGAAATACCACTCTGATCGTATCGGATGTCTAACCTCGGCCCGTGATCCGGGTCAGGGACAGTGCCTGATGGGTAGTTTAACTGGGGCGGTTGCCTCCTAAATGGTAACGGAGGCGCCCAAAGGTTCCCTCAGCCTGGTTGGCAATCAGGTGTCGAGTGTAAGTGCACAAGGGAGCTTGACTGCGAGACTGACAGGTCGAGCAGGGACGAAAGTCGGGACTAGTGATCCGGCAGTGGCTTGTGGAAGCGCTGTCGCTCAACGGATAAAAGGTACCTCGGGGATAACAGGCTGATCTTGCCCAAGAGTCCATATCGACGGCATGGTTTGGCACCTCGATGTCGGCTCGTCGCATCCTGGGGCTGGAGTCGGTCCCAAGGGTTGGGCTGTTCGCCCATTAAAGCGGCACGCGAGCTGGGTTTAGAACGTCGTGAGACAGTTCGGTCCCTATCCTCTGCGCGCGTAGGAAATGTGAGAAGGGCTGTCCCTAGTACGAGAGGACCGGGACGGACGAACCTCTGGTATGTCAGTTGTACCGCCAGGTGCACCGCTGATTAGCTACGTTCGGGAAGGATAACCGCTGAAAGCATCTAAGCGGGAAGCCTGCTTCAAGATAACATTTCCATCCAAACTTGTTTGGGAGAGGCCCCCAGCTAGACCACTGGGTTGATAGGCAGGAAGTGTACGCACGGACCATAGACGTGTTCAGCTGACCTGTACTAATAGGCCGATCACTTACACACCAACACCAACACATCCTTTACGAGGGTTCGCGTCCACTAAGCGGTCACCACACCACAAACCCACCCCTTAGGGTGACACACACATAATTCAATACAACAGCACACACGCGTGTGCACGTAACACACAGGTTTCCCCACCAGCAACACTGGCAGGGGTGAGAAAGTTACGGCGGCTATAGCGTGGGGGAAACGCCCGGTCCCATCCCGAACCCGGAAGCTAAGCCCCACAGCGCCGATGGTACTGCAACCGGGAGGTTGTGGGAGAGTAGGACACCGCCGAACATAACCATATAAGAGGATGTTGGTCCTGAAGCTCCCAACCCCACCAGACAGGGGTTCGGTAGAAGCATCAGGACCAACACCTGTTTAAACCACCAACACACAACAACAAGTCGGTTGCGCCGCTATGCGCTAGCCTCGAGTGCAACCAATGCGCTCTACTCAGCTACATGCTCTGTTCTATAAACTGAAGTCATGTCTGACATGCCATGGTTCAGTCACGCAGCACACGAGGCTGTACCTCCAACCCATAACAATCAGGGAACGCAGGTTCGAGTGGAAGCTGTCCTCCCCGTCGACATCCTCAGTGCATGCGAAGGACTGCTCGACTATACAGACCTCTGGTGGCCACGCGAACACCGTCTCAGTTCAGACCCCGAGGCTCAACTGATATGGGATGAGAACAGTCTGTTCGAGGTGAACGCAGAAGGTCTCACAGCAGTGTGGGGCCATAGCCACGGAAGCGAGCCTCCGCTTGAGCTCAGCCTTCTCATCGAGAACGAGAACTTTCCCCGCCACGTAGCAACCTTCACATTTACGCAACTAGGTGCTCAGTCAACTCGCATCGACCTTCGTGCCCAATCACCGCTGAGTGGTACGCGCGTCGGAGCGAGTATATGGCGCGATGTAGTCCACGGTTATTCGACATTCATGGGGAGACGGCAAGACACCTGATTATGTCTGTCGGCGTAGCTGCTGTAAGGTGTGTACGTCTCGTCTTCGGGGTGTGGCGCAGCTTGGTAGCGCGCGTCGTTCGGGACGACGAAGTCGCAGGTTCAAATCCTGTCACCCCGACGCGCAGTTGTGGCCCGGAGAGTGTTCTCCGGGCCACAACTATTTAAGCGTGTTCTCTAGTCGCTCGCTTGTTTCTTAGATACTGTTACTCGCAAGTCATTTTCATATTTTTGAGTGCATGTGTGAGGGCTGTTGTCATGGACGCAGACGTCATTGTTGTTGGTGCTGGCTTAGCGGGACTCGTCGCCGCCAGGGAAGCTATTCGCGGCGGCCTGTCTGTTGTCGTCGTTGACCAAGAGAACCGACAGAACCTGGGCGGACAAGCGTTCTGGTCCTTCGGCGGTATGTTCCTCATCGACACCCCGCAACAGCGTCGACTAGGCGTTAGAGACTCTGCGGAACTTGCACACTCCGACTGGACTGGAACGGCGGGCTTCGACCGCTTCGATGAAGAAGGCGGTCTAGGGCAAGACAGGTGGGCACGCCGATGGGCCTACGAATACGTTGAGTTCGCGGCTGGGGAGAAGGCCTCATATCTGGCCGAACATGGCATCAAGTTCACCCCGGTCGTCGGATGGGCGGAACGCGGCGGCTCAGTTGCGGACGGCCACGGCAATTCCGTTCCACGCTTCCACGTCCCATGGGGCACCGGCACTGGCATCGTGAAGCCGTTCATCAACTTCGCGCTGCAAGCCGAGAAAGACGGCAAGCTACGCTTCAACTTCCGCCACCGCGTCACCGGTCTGTTGACGGAAGGTGGCCGCGTCGTCGGGGTTGAAGGCGACATACTTGAGAGCTCGGCACGCGACCGCGGACGCGCATCCAGCCGCGTTGCCACCGGAACGTTCACGCTCAAGGCACCGGCCGTCGTTATGGCGACGGGCGGTATCGGCGCCAACGCCGAGCTGGTACGCGCGAACTGGCCTGAACGGCTCGGGACTGCGCCGAAGAACATGATCTGCGGGGTCCCGGAATACGTCGACGGTTCGGGCCTGATCGCGGCGGAAGCCGCAGGCGCACGATGGGTCAACAAGGACCGTATGTGGCACTACACGGAGGGGATCATCAACTATGACCCCGTGTGGCCGAATCACGGGATTCGGATTCTTCCTGGCCCGACGCCGATGTGGTTCGATGCGCGAGGAAGGCGCCTTCCGCACCCGAACCTTCCGGGCTATGACACGCTGGAGACGCTCAAATACCTTCGGACCACGGAGGACATTAAGGACTATGACCATTCGTGGTTCATCGTCAACGAGCGGATCCTTGCGAAAGAATTCGCGCTGTCCGGATCCGAGCAGAACCCTGACATCACGTCGGGCAAAGTGAGCCGAGTCATCGCTTCTCGTTTGTCTTCCGGCATCCATGGTCCGGTGCGTCGTTTCCAGCGCCGCGGACAAGATTTCTTGACGGCCGAGACGCTCGAGCAGCTCGTGCCGAAGATGAACGAGCTCGTGGGGGAAGAACTCATCGACGTAGATCATCTTCGGGAGCAGATCGAGGCGCGCGACCTGCAGATCGACAACCCGTTCTCGAAAGACGCGCAAATCCAAGGGATTCACAACTCACGCGCTTTCCGCGGCGACCGGATGATCCGTACAACCAAGCCGCACAAGCTCCTGGATCCAGCGGCAGGACCGCTGGTTGCTGTGCGTTTGAACATCTTGACCCGCAAGTCTCTGGGCGGGCTGCAGACTGACCTCGCCTCCCGCGTCATCGGTGCTGATGGAGACACCCTTCCGGGCCTCTGGGCGGCGGGCGAGGCCGCTGGCTTCGGGGGCGGCGGCGTGCACGGCTACCGTGCGCTCGAGGGGACATTCCTCGGAGGGGCTGTGTTCTCGGGGCTGCTAGCGGGCCGCTCGCTCACTGAAACGCTACGCGGATGAAGTAGTCCGCGGGGTACTTTCAGGTTACGTACACCGTTTCGCCCAAGTGAGCCACGTATACTACAGAGGTTGAATGCCGAGTAGGCGACACATCAGATCGAATCAATAAGGACGTTACTGAGGATGGCAAAGAATCCAGCGCGCTCCTCGAATAAGGACCGTGTGCAGGCAGCCCGCGAACACGCGGAGCAGCAGCGCATCGCAACGCAGAAGGCTCAGCGCCGCCGCGCGAACCTGATCAAGGCAATCATCGCCGCTATTGTGCTGGTCGTTGTTGCGGTAGCCGTGGTGATCATCATCGGCCTCAAGAACAAGGGCGAGGATCAGTACGCGGAAGGTCCATACCCGAAGACCGGTAACGAAGTTGGCGGCGTGCTTTTCACGGGCCCAACAGAGGCAAAGGCTACGAACCTTACCGGCAAGGTCAAACGTCCAGAAGGTGACAACCCTCTGCCATCTGAAAAGGTCAACATCAGCGGCGTTGATAAGAACGCGACGCCTGTTCAGGTTATCGTCTACGCGGACCCTGCATGCCCTCACTGCTACGAGTTTGAAAAAGGCTGGGGCCCAACGTTGAAACAGCACCTCGAGGCAGGCAAAATCACGCTCGAGCAACGAATGGTCCCGTACCTGGACCGTGGCTCACCAAGTAACTACTCGTCCCGTTCTATCAACATGCTCGCATGCGTCGCTGACTCCAAGCCGGAAGCTTACAGCGCAGTCTTGAATGAACTGTTCGAGGTCACTATGTCCCAGGGCGAGCAGAAGAACCAGGAACTGATTGACCTTGCCAAGAAGCACGGCGTCGACGGCAACATCGACAGCTGCGTCACCGACGGAACGTTCCGTCCATGGGTTGCGCACGCTGACCGCCAGGCTCGTGAAGATGGCGTTAGCGGCACCCCGAGCGTATTCGTCAACGGCGAACGTTGGGACGGCAAAAAGAACCCAGATTTCGGCGGCTGGCTGCAGGGCAAGATCGATGCCGCAGGTAAGGACGGCGACGCAAAGCGCAGTAACGCTAAGGACGATAAGTAGTCCATAAGCTTCATCCTTGTAACGTTTTCTGGGGTTCGCTGGCCAAACGCATACACGCTACGGGTGAGTGTGTGTTTGGCCAGCGAATGTCGTAAGATTGTTTATCGTGCCTCAGTGCGGGCACGGTACGCCTCCTTAGCTCAGCTGGCCAGAGCAACTGTCTTGTAAACAGTAGGTCGCCGGTTCGAATCCGGCAGGGGGCTCGAGGACGAATCCCGTCAAGGAATATTTCCCCTAAGAAATATTTCCCCTAACAAAATAATTCCTAGGATCCTTAGCTCAGTTGGTTAGAGCGTTCGCTTCACACGCGAGAGGTCGCTGGTTCGAATCCAGTAGGATCCACTTTGAAGCCCCGAGTTCACTCACGAACTCGGGGCTTTTCCTTGTAATCACGTCCTTGTAATCACGCGGAAAATCAGGGTTTCCACGTCGCTGGCATATACTCATAAGATGACACTAAGTGACAGGAAAACTGCCACACACTGCCACACACTGCCACACACTGCCACACCTGGACGGAGTGGGGGGCGTGATGACCACGAAGAAGAAAGTGTCAAGAGGCATCGCAGAGTACCGCGGGACGTGACGCGTAGATTCTTGGAGGCATGAAATTGTTCGGAGGCGGCCCCTATAAGGCGGACTATGAATACAGCACGTTTGAGTTACACGCTGTGTTTGCTGAGGCGCTGGTTCAATCTGTTGGTTTACCTGAGGATTGTTCAGACTTCATTCAAGGACCGCTCGAGGCAGGAGAGGCCTGGCTGGCTTTAGAGATAACCGCTGACCTTATTGAATCTTATGGCGCGAAAGTGGACCCGACTTTGTTTCGGCAAATGGAGGACGCACAGCGTCACTATCTGGATGAGACCTTGCAGGGCGCTATTGAAAAAGTGCGCCCGTATGTAACACCAGCTACCTAATCTTTTCGAACCTTCTAACCTACCCGGGTTTGCTCGGGTGGGTTTTCTTATACCCGAAAACAGGTTTCCGTACTACCGCCGGGGGTATAACGGCGGGCTAATCCACGCACATGATTGCGGCATGAATGGAGGGCACACATGTCCGAAAATGTTCAAGAGAACAAAGAATCACAGTCCACCGATACGGCGGGGTTTACTCCTATCAATAGCCAGGAGGAACTAGACCGGATTATTGGGAATCGGCTCGCACTGCGAATCTCCCCGCCTGTTTGCCCGCCCCGATGAGCTCACACAGGCGGCGTGGAGCTGCTCGCCCCGCGAAGGAGATACACAGCGGGATCAAGGGGCCGCAGACGGTCGGGGAAGAATCCGAACTGCCACACAAAACTGCCACAGCTAAGAAAGTCGCCCGAAGGTCCCTGAGAATACGCGGCCCTGTGGATACTCCAGTAGGATCCACGCGCAAGCCCCGAGTTCGTGGGTGAACGCGGGGCTTTCCGTTTAATTTTGCGCCTTCGAAATGCGCACGTCCGTGGCACGGCCTAAAGTGGGATAAGGCGCAAGTCTCACGTGCAGAAAACATGCGTCACAAGCCATGTGCAGTAAGCCACATGCACGTTTCTGAGTAGCGGCAACACTGGGCAAATCATTAGGCGAAATACTAGACGAACCACTTGGCGAGGGGAGACGACAACAGAATGACCGACCGTCAGAACTCACGCCAGCCACGCTTCCGCCGCAAGAACAAGAATCTCCCCAACACCCAGCCCCACCAAGCTGGCGTCGACCGGGACGTGCCTCACCCGACCACATTCGACCCCAACATTCCGCTACCTGCCGTCCCTCCGCCATCGATACGCGACATCGCTAACGACAACGACGAGATTCTCCGCGAAGAATCGCGTGCAAACCCGACACATGCAAACCCGACGCATGCAGAACCGGCTCATGCAGAGTCGACTGATGCAGAAGTCGCCGGCGTAGAAGTAGTCGACCCGTCACATCGGGCCGACACCTCGGCGACCTCCGTCTGGACAGTTGCGCAACGCCAAGGTTCCATCCTTCGCTCGCTTGAAGCCGTCCAAATCACGCAAGACCAGACACCCGTAGCTGACCCCGCCCACGCCGCTGACGGTGAGCGGCCCGCGAGCATCGTATCGATAGGCGAAATTGCGCCGCAAGAAGCCGGCCGACCGCACAAAAAGAAGGGCCCCCGCGGAGTCCGGTCACCACACCGTCGCGGGAAAACGACCGCCGCAGAGAAAGCCAGCGGCCGGAAACAGAAAACCAAGGTAAGCGATACAGAACAGCGTGCGACGACGGCCCCACTCGTGCGCGGTCTTCGCGGCATGTTCCAAGGGGAAGCGCCTGCGACAACCACGTTCAACATCGTCGACAGGCTCATTGGTTCGCCGTTTGAACAAGCCGCCGCCCGTACCGACCCGCAAGCAGAGGCCGAAAAAGAAGCCGAGAATGTACGACGCGCAATGCGGTTCGCGCTCGACATCGCTGAACTCATGTTGCGGTGGGGCTCCGGCGCTCAAGAAGTAGAGACCGCGATCATCGCCGTCACCGCGTCATCCGGTCTGCGGCACATCGACGTCGACATCACCAACCAGTCGATCCACCTCAACTGGACCCCTCCAGAAGGCATGCCGGTCTCCGTGATGCGGGTCGTGCGGTCCTTCTCCGATAACTACAAATCGCTTGCCGCACTCCACCAGCTTGTCGCTGACATCGCGGCAGGGCGTATAGAAATCGAAGCCGCGCAAGCCCGCATGCGAGCGATCCGCCGCTACCGGCATCCGTACTCCGCGACCGTCACGTTCATCGGAAGCCTCGCGTTCGCAACACTCTTCGTCGTGTTCATCGGCGGCGGATGGCGCGCGGCAACTGCGGTGTTCTTCACCCAAGCGTTCATCTCCACCGTGACACGGCTCAACATCAAGTGGAGAGTCCCGGAATTCTTCAACGTCGCATCAAGCACACTGCTCGCGACAGTCATTGCGTTGCTTCTCTACAACTACGAGATCATCAGAAACCCGGAGATGGTGGTCGCCGGCGGGCTCATGCTGATCCTGCCCGCGGGCAGGTTCGTTTCCGCGGTCCAAGACGCGATCTACGGGTTCCCGCTCACCGCGGTCTCCAGGCTCTTCTCGGCACTGATCATCTACGCGGCCATTATCACCGGCGTCATGGCCGGCGCCTACGTCGCTGCATCCTTCAACCTGAGCGAAATCGACCTCGCCCGTCCGCCAGCAGCTAACGACCTCCCGTTCTGGGTGCTTACGCTCCTCGCAGTCTTCGCAGTCCTTAGCGGGGCGGTCATCCAACAGGTTGCACCGATGCACTTGCTGCCGATCGCGCTCGTGGTCGTCGCAGGCTACTCGACGTACTGGGTCTTCGCTCACAGCCTCAACGTTGGGCCGCGAGCAACCCCAGCGGTTGCCGCCGCAGTCATGGGCCTGCTTGCACGCCTCATCGCCCAACGGCTCAACATCCCTTCGCTGATCCTGATCGTGCCATCGATCATCATCATGCTGCCCGGGCTTGCGATCTTCCGGTCGATGTACGCGATGGTTCAGCAAGCCGAAGGTATCTCGACCTCGATAGCGGGCATGGTCGTCTCGTTCTCGATCATCATGGCGATCGCAGTCGGCGCGGCCTTCGGTGATCTGCTCGCACGCCCATTCACTGCAGGCCTCAACCTCGCATACAAACAGCGCACCCGCCGACGCTAAATGGCGCAACAAGCTACGGGGTAACGCTAGCTAAACAGTCCAATCGATCGGGTCATACCCCATCGAAACCAGCGCCTCATTCGCGCGAGAAAACGGACGCGAACCAAAGAAACCGCGGCGCGCCGACAACGGCGACGGATGCGCGCTCTCAATCACCGGATGCCTTTCAAGCAACGGCGCGAAACCCTGCGCATGCCGCCCCCACAAAACAGCAACCGGGGCTCCACCCTGCCCATCCGACCCGCGCCGGCCCAGCTCCGCAACCACCGCTCCCGTGATCTCATGCCAACCAATACGAGAATGAGACCCCGCCTCACCCCTGGCCACCGTGAGCGACGTGTTCAAAAGCATCACGCCCTGAGCCAACCACCGCGAAAGATCACCGTGCCCCGCGGGAGCGAGCCCCACATCGTCGGCAAGCTCACGGTAAATGTTCACCAAGCTACGCGGCAACGGACGCACCGACGCATCGCATGCGAAAGCCAACCCGATCGGATGCCCCTCAGTAGGGTAAGGGTCCTGCCCGATAATCAGGACCCGGACATCCTCGGGAGGGACAGACAACGCACGGAACACATGCTGCGGAGCCGGCAGAATCCGTTCACCCGAGGCAAGGCGGGACGCCAACTCATCACCCACGCGGCCCAACTGCGGACCCAAGCCAGCCAACACATCGCACCACGCCGGGGCGACGCCCCAACCCATCCACCGCTCACGCCACTGCGGAAACCAGCCCGAAGGATCAGCGGAAACCTCAGCGCTCGTCGGGACAACCACTGCCGGAGGCGCGCTAGCCGGCATAGAACGGTCATCAGGCACAGAACTCATAAACCCCATGCTGACACGCTCGACAGCTAGAATGAAACACGCACAACGCCGGGCCGCAAGGCATCAGCGCCAAGCAACACATGAAAAGGAGTGCAGTGGCTGAAACACCTCACACCCCGCACTCTGCAGAAGACGAGACTCTCACCGAACTGAAACGCGGGATCCTCGACTTCGAAAAGAAAAGCTTTAAATATAGCGGTGCGAAAGAAGACGCGATTCACGAACGCTTCGGGCTCACCACGACTCAGTATTATCAGATCCTTAACGGGCTCATTGACCAGCCGGCGGCTCGGCGCTACGCGCCCTACGTTGTGGAACGACTGCACCAACAGCGAACCGCGCGGACCGCAGGTGCCGGCGGGACACGGTCGACGCGCGCGCGGTCAACGCGCACACCGTCGAAGCGAATGAACGGATAGGACAACCATGGGCAAGCGATACCCCACCGACGAATTCGATTCAGTCCCCCAGACACCCAAGCGGGCAGGTGCCCACAGATCTTGGGCTGTATTCCCGCACCCAGCCAAGCGTCTGCGTTCCATCCTGATCGTCGGAGCTTTCGTGCTAGCGGTGGGGATCCTGATGTTCACCGTGGTGCGGCCGTGGTCAGCAGAAGCTTTCGGTGACCTCAAAAAAGACGAACAACAGACCGAACAACCTCAAGCGTCTGGTTCCGAAGAGGAGAGCCCTTCGGCCGGGCCGAGCGATGAGCCAACCGGGGAGTCATCCGCTTCCGACGGGGCCGAATCTGATGGGCCCAGCGATGCGGCGGATACCAGCGCATCTGCGAGCGAGGACGCTGAAAGCGACGCCCCGAGCGAAGAAGAACTCGCCGTGCCTCTCTGGGTATACAACGCAAACGGCAACGCCGCGTTGACTCAAGACGCCGTAACCCACCTCACAGAAGAAGGCTTCCAGCCCGTAGCGGGCGGACAGTGGAGCCGAATCGAAGACACAAGCACGGTGTACTACAAGAATGAAGCCGATGGCGCGCTCGCCGCGAAGATCGCCGGGAAACTCAAGATTTCGGGCACCTACCAGCACCAGAACATCCCGCAAGACATCACAGTGGTGATCGGGAGCGACTACACGCCGCGCTAGATTGCGCTGTGTTGGATTGCACCGCGCTAGATTGCGCTGTGGGCGCACTTGACGGCGCCTATCTTGCACTCTCGGGTCTAGAGTGCCAACATGGTATTAGCACTCGGACATGATGACTGCCAGAAATGACAGGGACATGTTTTGAGACCACTCGAGGACGTGAGGGATCTAAATCCCGGCCGTCGCGGGCGCGACCTTGAGATGGGACAGAAATGCTTTCATTAGACGTTTCCGGAAAGGAACATCTGAATCCATGGCAAAGACCATTGCATTCGACGAGGAAGCACGCCGCGGACTCGAATCCGGCCTCAACCAGCTGGCCGACGCCGTCAAGGTAACCCTTGGCCCACGCGGCCGTAACGTTGTTCTGGAGAAGAAGTGGGGCGCACCCACCATCACCAACGACGGCGTCTCCATCGCAAAGGAAATCGAACTCGAAGACCCATACGAGAAGATCGGCGCCGAGCTCGTCAAGGAAGTAGCTAAGAAGACCGACGACGTAGCAGGCGACGGCACGACGACCGCTACCGTGCTGGCCCAGGCCCTCGTGAAGGAAGGCCTGCGCAACGTAGCAGCCGGCGCTGACCCGATCGCGATCCGCCGCGGTATCGAAAAGGCCGTCGAAGCAGTTACCGAGCAGCTGCTCGCTTCCGCTAAGGAAATTGAAACCAAGGAAGAGATTGCGGCAACCGCATCGATCTCCGCAGGTGACAAGCAGATTGGTGAACTGATCGCCGAAGCCCTCGATAAGGTAGGCAAGGAAGGCGTCATCACCGTCGAAGAGTCCAACACCTTCGGCCTCGACCTCGAACTCACCGAGGGTATGCGCTTCGACAAGGGCTTCATCTCCGCGTACTTCGTCTCCGACGCCGAGCGCCAGGAGACCGTGCTTGAAGACCCATACATCCTGATCGTCAACTCGAAGATCTCCGCAGTCAAGGACATCGTTCCAGTTCTCGAGAAGGTCATGCAGTCCGGTAAGCCACTGCTGATCATCGCTGAGGATGTTGAGGGCGAGCCTCTGGCAACTCTGGTTGTCAACAAGCTGCGCGGCACCTTCAAGTCCGTTGCGGTCAAGGCTCCAGGCTTCGGCGACCGCCGCAAGGCAATGCTCGCTGACATTGCGATCCTGACCGGCGGCCAGGTCATCTCCGAAGAGGTTGGCCTCTCGCTCGAGAACACGACCCTGGACATGCTGGGCACCGCCCGCAAGGTTGTTGTCACCAAGGACGAAACCACGATCGTTGAGGGCGCAGGCTCCGCCGAGGAGATCGCCGGCCGCGTCGCACAGCTGCGCGCCGAACTGGACGCAACCGAGTCCGACTACGACCGCGAGAAGCTCCAGGAGCGCCTCGCTAAGCTCGCAGGCGGCGTCGCCGTCCTCAAGGCCGGCGCGGCAACCGAGGTTGAGCTCAAGGAACGCAAGCACCGCATCGAAGACGCCGTTCGCAACGCGAAGGCAGCCGTCGACGAGGGCATTGTCCCAGGTGGTGGGGTTGCGTTGATCCAGGCAGGCGAGAAGGCATTCTCGGGCCTCAACCTGGAAGGCGACGAAGCGACCGGCGCGAACATCGTCAAGGTTGCCATCGAGGCTCCGCTCAAGCAGATCGCGCTCAACGCAGGCATGGAGCCAGGCGTTGTTGTTGACAAGGTTCGCGGCCTCGAGCCAGGCTTTGGCCTCAACGCTGCAACCGGCGAATACGTCAACCTCCTCGAGGACGGCGTGAACGACCCAGTCAAGGTGACCCGTTCCGCACTGCAGAACGCGGCATCCATCGCTGGCCTGTTCCTCACCACCGAGGCTGTTGTTGCTGACATCCCGGAGAAGACCCCAGAGATGCCAGGCGCCGACCAGATGGGCGGCATGGGCATGATGTAATGCCTGCCCAACCGTGAGGTTCGCTAGAGCCCACGGAACACAGTTGAGGCCCCGCACACGAAGAATGTGCGGGGCCTCAACTGTTTAATATGCGCGGCTAAATGCGTGTGGTGCTGTGCCAACAAACTCGAGGCCTGGATTAGCTCAGCTCTCAGTCGATGCGCCGGTCGCTGCGGGGCGAACGGTTAGCCGAAGAGGAAATAGAGCTGGCAATTAATCCGAACAGGACACCAGCGATCGGCCACACCATCCAAGCAACCGACCAGGCGTCGAAGGCTAGTCCCCACACGAGGAAAACCAACGTTGCCAGGCACCAGTATGGGCCAGCGATGCGGTCAATCTTGCGGCGCGCCTCCAACTGCTCAGGCGTGTAATCATTGGTCGATGTGAGCTGGCTATAAGCGCTGCGTTCCATGCCGCCGATGGTCAGCAGAGCCACGCCGATGCCCGTGAGAGGGAAGAGAATCATCAGCCCGATTTGGATGAGGCGTTCGGGTGTATCAGAAGAGTCGGCTTCGGTGCCGCATATAGCGATCGCCGCGGTCGCAAGGATAATGAGCGCGACCCCGACCGCCATTAAGACGTTGCTCCGCCTTACCCGTAGATTCTTCTCCTTTTTGTAGGCGAGCAGAACGTCAGGTTGGAGGTCGACCGAATCGAACTCTTTGACATTGACGTCGGTGCCAGAGGAACCCGAGACGAAGAACAGTGACACACCGACCGCAACGAAAAGGAATAGCCCAGCCAGGCCGGTCGTGAGCGGGGAGAGGGGTCCGGTGTTTGTGAACAATGCGCCCTTCGGAGCATCTTCCGCCATAGAAAGAGTCGCGATGATACCGAAACCGATCAAGCATAAGAACACGCCCGCGGCGACGAAGCGTGCGGTACGGCGACGCTGGGCAAGGAATGCCTCGGCTTCCGCCTTCGACAGGTGCACCCCGGAATCGCGGTAGGTGTCGACTTCGGTGCGGATACCCAGGTCGTCTGCGAGTTCGTCCAGATTGCCGAACTGGGTGATGACCTGGCCTACGGCCTCATTATCGCTCGCTCCAGAATTGCGAAGCTCCGTGTAGCGGTCTTCGCACATCTGCAAGAGTTCGGTGCGAGCCCGCCTGACCTCGCGTGAATCGGGTAACGGCTTAAACAAGTTTTCGATGTAGGTCTGGATTGCGTTCACGATAGCTCCTCATTCCTGATGAAAAGACTGACCAACTCAACGGTGGCAAGCCACTCTTGACAACGCGCTATATAAAAACTGCGTCCCGAGTCTGTGATGCGGTAATAGGTGCGTGGACGGCCGGTCTCAGAAGCCCCTTTGAAAGATTCAAGAGAACCGGCTTCTTCAAGCCGGCGCATGGCCGAATAGAGGGTGGTTTCCTTGATGCTGTAGCGGCCTTCGGCCCGGTTTTCGATGTGTTTGGATATCGCGTATCCATATGAAGGTTCATCCCAGACGCATTCGAGAACAAGAATGTCGATCACGCCGCGGATGACATCTCCGCTGATCATGTCACCTCCGTTCATCGCTGCTAGCAGTTCATGCTTTGATCCTACACGTGTCGTACTATGTCTGCCATAGTATGAGTGAAAAATTTAGAGGCGGACCCGGAATGGTGACTCCGGGTCCGCCCCTGGCCAACGTTGCTTCCGCGGCGTTGCTCTCTTGTCGATGCTGTTTCTATCGATGCATCTTCAGGCGAGCGAGCTCGCTTGCGATGTTCTTTCGAGCTTTCGCTTCCCAGTTCTGAACCCCGAAGTCAGTGATGTAGAGCTGCGGGGTCGCGAGCATGCCCTCCAATATGCGGGTTCGTCCCGCAATGAAGTCTGCCTCGGGTACGTGAGCATATTCGTGGCGCACATCGAGCGTATAACGCTGATAGCCGGCTTCGGGACGCGCCAAAACCGACAAGTCAGCGTCCAACAACATACTGACCCCGACGTCGATATCGGATGCACCCTGAGTTGCATCAGCAGCGACTGCCGCGTGGTCAGCGGTGGCAAGGATGGCCTGGTGCACCCGTTGCACTACATCGTCATCTACGATCCCCGTGAGCTGGTGGGCCGCCAACTCGGCAGACGCGTGTTCGTCTTCGCCGGGTGTGCCCTCATAGATTGCGTCATGCCACCACGCCGCCAGCTGGGCGACGCGCATAGCGGTTCGTCCGTCATGCGAGCCACCCAAGCCTGCGGCTGTGGAGATCGTATCGATGCCAGTGAGCACCTGATTCAGGTGCCGGAGGTCGTGGTAGTGGCGGTGCGGTTCCTTCCACCGTTCAATCAGCTCGCGGCCCACGCCGCTGTGGCCCGGAAGTACGTCTTCAAAAGCTGTCTGCAGCCGAACTTCGATACGTTCGATGCGGTCACGCGCTGGAACACGTAAACCCGAGTCTCGCAGCCGTCTGGTGAGTTCACTTGCCGAAACTGGGATTGCACCC
Organism: Pseudoglutamicibacter cumminsii; assembly: GCF_016907775.1. Classification (NCBI taxonomy): domain Bacteria; kingdom Bacillati; phylum Actinomycetota; class Actinomycetes; order Micrococcales; family Micrococcaceae; genus Pseudoglutamicibacter; species Pseudoglutamicibacter cumminsii. Next base: position 1,363,213 of record NZ_JAFBCO010000001.1, read on the forward strand.
AACTCGACGAGCGAATCATAGACGCGGAGTGGGGCATCGTAATGGTCGTGGTCGAAAGCTTGCGGCGGGAGCCCCGCGCGCTGCGCAAACGCGTGCAGCTCCTCCAACGACGTATCTGACACCACATGTGAAAAATGGGTTCCGTGGGCCGGCCACACGGGAGGATCAATCAGAATCGTCATAAACCCAGCCTAGACGGCGCCGCTTGTGCTAACGCGGCAGAACGAGGCTGGTTGTCTCAAGGAGATCAGTAAGGTTACTGGGCGAACAAGCTCATATTCGCCTGCTCAACCTGGTCATACTGTTCAGATGCACGTGTCAGTGCGACAGAGATCTGAGACAACGACTCCTCGACCTGGGCCTGAGTAGCACGCCACTGAGCCACGATGTTTTGGAAATTAGCCGAAGCCGAGCCGCTCCAGGTGCCCTGAAGCTCAGAGAGCGAGGCACGCATGCTATCCACTTCGGCACGCACACGCTCAGCGGTAGCCAGAACCGCTGCCGACTTCTGGCGCATAAGCCCGGTATCAGTTGCAAACATAGCCATGGTGAAAACCTCCATACGTTGGATTGGTATTGATTCAGGTCCGTTTTGGCCCTGGTCACCACGCTATGAAAACGCCGGTCGATGCAGACTGGTTCGTCAGAAGATGTGGACAAGTCTTACTGCACGTGACCATGTGAATAACGCATCAGCCGAGCGCGCCCTCCCAACCGTTATTTCTCTGGTGGAGGAGGGGGGTACGACGCCAAATGGGACGGCCCATCAGAATCCGGAACCACGTCATCGTCCGAAACCGCGTCAGCATCCGATACCTCGTTGATATCCGGAATCTCATCCTCATGCGATTCCTCCGCGTAACTGTCCTCCATTTCAGAGAACTCAATTCGCGGCAACCGAAGCTCCAAGGTCGCGCCACCGCCAGGGGTATCCGAGATCACGACACTTCCATCGTGCTGCTTAGCGATCGCTGCAACGATCGCCAGACCCAAACCGGTCCCGCCAGTCTCGCGGTCACGCGACTCATCTCCACGGTAAAAACGCTCGAAAATACGCTTGGCGTCCTCCGGCTTAATACCCGGACCATGATCCACGATCGCCAAGACCACCGTGTCACGCCCCTCAATCACAGGCCGCGAACCTACCGCAACCTCAATCGGGGACCCCTCCGGCGTATAGCGCATCGCGTTCGTCATCAGATTCACCAAAACCTGACGTAATTTCGCCTCGTCACCGCGGGTGGGTGCAGAAACAGGCGGAGTCCCATCCAAGCCCACCAAACTGATCTTCCGATCAGGTGCGCTAACGCGCGCATCAGCCACCGCATCGTGCGCAAGAATCAACAGATCAACTTCTTGCGACTCCAACGGGCGCTCCTCATCAAGGCGAGCCAACGTCAATAAGTCCTCAACTAGCTGAGTCATCCGCTTAGCCTCAGACTCAATACGGCCCATCGCCTGATCCAAAGGCTCACCATCAGGAATACCGCCGTGTCGATACAGCTCCGAATAGCCGCGGATCGTTACCAACGGAGTGCGCAACTCGTGCGAGGCATCCTGAATGAAACGCCGCATCTTCTCCTCGGAGACCTGCTGTGCCTTAAACGCAGACTCAATCCGGGACAACATGACGTTCAACGACTCCGAAAGGCTACCGACCTCAGTCTCCATCGGATACTTCGGAACACGCGACGACAAATCGCCGCCAGCGATCTTCGCGGCCGTCCGCTCAACATCGGACAACGGCTTGAACGCCCTAGTCGTGATGACATAACCCACCAGCGACATGACCATCGTCGCGAGTGTACCCGCAACCAAAATCGACGCGGTTGCCTGCTCAACCGTGCGTACCGTGTCCCGCAAAGGCCACGCAATCACCATGGTCCCGGGACCATCCGTACGCATGACAGCCTTAACGCGCCAACCCCGCGACGCCGGGTCCGTGCCCGCAACCGTGAACGGACGCCGGCCGTGCTCATTGACAAGCTCAGGCGTGATCGGAGGCAGGGCCGGCTGGTCCACAGTGCCGACGCCTTTTGTCAGCACAACCTCGCCGTCCGCGTCAGACAGCTGACCGAAAAACGTCAATGCATTAGGCGACGTCCCAGTGACCCTGTCCGAACCGACGCGCAACGCAACCTCAAGGCCCGTCTGAAGCTCACCCAAGCTGGACGCCAAGTCACGGTCCACACGCTCCATCAACGCGGCCTGCGTTGTCTGAGCGGTACCCCACGCCGTCGCCGCGATGCCAGCCATCATCAGGCCAGCCATCATCGCGACGAGCTTAGACCGCAGCGAAATGCGGCGGAGGGTACGGCGAAACCAGTCGAACAAAGAAAAGTAACCTATCGCTTATCAGGGGTGCGCAACAGATAACCGACGCCACGCTTGGTGTGAATCAGCGGCTCCCAATCGTGCGGGGCGTCCACCTTGCGGCGGAGATAAGAAATATAGGATTCGACGATGGATGCGTCACCGTTGAAGTCATACTCCCATACGTGATCCAGGATCTGCGCCTTCGAAAGCACGCGGTTCGGGTTCATCATGAGGTAGCGCAAAAGCTTGAACTCGGTAGGGGAGAGGTCGATGGCTTCGCCGCGCCGACGTACCTCGTGCGCGTCGTCATCAAGCTCAAGGTCGGCCACGCGGAGGATCTCGTTCTCCATTTCAGGTTGGGTGCGGCGTAGCACGGCGCGGATACGGGCGACAACCTCGTCGAGCGAGAATGGTTTGGTTACGTAATCGTCGCCGCCGACGGTCAGGCCAGTGACCTTATCGCTCGTGTCGTCACGCGCGGTCAAGAAGACGACAGGGAAGTGGCGACCGGTTTCACGCAAACGGCGCGTGACCTCGAACCCGTCAAGGTCAGGGAGCATGACGTCCATGACGGCCAAGTCTGGTTCTTCGCGCTCAACCGCTGCCAGTGCTTCCTGGCCGGTTCCGGCCGCAACCACGTCGAAACCAGCGAAGCGCAACGACGTCGCTAGCAGCTCACGAATGTTCGGCTCATCATCAACGACGAGCAGTTTAGCTTCAGAAGAATTCGGTTTCATAAGCACATTATGTCGATGAAAGCTGGGCGTTGGCTGGATGGTTGCGGGACGCTTGCCTGATGCTAGCTGGATGCCTGTGGTTCACTGTTAGGAGGTTGCCTGCGGTGCAGTGCCGGCCGGAAGCCAGGGGCGCAGTGTTAGCCAGGCAACCGCATCGTTATTCTGCTGAATCTGTGCGGGCAGCACGACGATTAGCTCGCGAGCGTTCAACGCCACCCCACACGAGCAAAACAATGACCCCAGCGAACGCGGTCGGCAACCCCCACAGGCCAACCGCCGTGAAGTAGCGGCCAAAGCCAAGATGCAAGAAATAGTCGACTAAAATGCCGAGCAGAGCGAACAAACTCACCACGCCCGCAAGTGCGGTGATGAACAAGATCGCGGTCCACACGGGGCGGCTCGCGGTCTTCACATCGGCGGCTTGCTCAGGGGAGGACAAAGGAGCCTGCGCTTCCTCGGTAAAAACTTCCTCAGTGGAAACGTCAGTGTCGGTGGAAACCTCGCCCGGGCCCTCGGCGGGGCGGTCGGCGCTGAAATTGTGGCCTGAATTATGCTGCGTCATCAGTGCAATGCTAGCGCTAAACGATGTCGTAGGCTTAAAAGTCAAGAACGCTGTGAACACGCGGCCACCCGAGAGTCCCGTGTGGCGCTAAGGAGGAAACGTGGCCCGTAAACCGAAACTCGATTCGGTGCTGGCAGAGGCTAAAGCGCAGGCACGCGACGCGCTACTTGAGACTGAGCCCGAAAACGTTGTGGGTGAACACATCGAGGTTGTCGCGGAAGATTCCCGCGTGGTGACCCACTATTTCGAATGCACGCAAGACGGGTATGTCGGCTGGCGCTGGTATGTGACGTTGGCGCGCCCGCCGCGTGGGAAAACCGCTACCGTGAGCGAGTCTGGCTTGGTTCCCGGCGATGGTGCGCTTTTGGCTCCGGAGTGGGTTCCGTGGGAAGAACGCATGCGCGTCTATAAAGAGGAGCAGGCCGCTAAGAAGGCAGCGGAAGAAGCTGAGCGGGAAGCGCAACAAGCCGACGATGCGGATGAGGACGCCGGCGAGGATGTTGAAGACGCAAGTGATGCTAATGATGAAGCGGCGGATGCTGAAGCAGGCGCAGACGCCGACGAAGTTGCTACTGATGATGCCGCTGGTGGGCGCGGCAACCGCGCGGCCCGTCGCGAACCGCTGCAGCGTCGCCGCCGCCAACGCCGCCGTCGCGGCCAGCGGAACAGTAAGAAGAACTAGGTGCTGGGTCTAAGCATCAGGCCTGAGCGTTAAACGGTGTTGGGGCGAGGACCATCCTCGCCCCAACACCGTTAAGGTTCTAAGAATGATCGCTGACGCCGGGTCAGCTGCTCCCGTTAGCGGTTCTCCAAGAGGTAGTCGATGGCTCGGGTGAGCTTGCGGACGTCATCCGGGTCAACGTTGACGAAAGTTGCGATACGCAGCTGGTTGCGTCCGAGCTTGCGGTACGGTTCGGTGTCAACGATGCCGTTGGCGCGCAAAGCCTTGGCGAGCCACGCGGCGTCGACCGAATCGTCGAAGTCGATCGTGCAGATGACCTGCGAGCGGTCCTGTGCTCGCTCAACGAACGCGTTCGCGAGGCTGTGGGAGTCAGCCCAGTCGTAGATGACCTGGCTTGATTCGGCGGTGCGGGCCGTGGCCCAGTCCAGGCCGCCGTTCTCGTTCATCCACTTAAGCTGCGCATCGAACGACAGCAAGGTTGGGAGCGAAGGCGTGTTGTAGGTCTGGTTCTTCGCCGAATTATCCACGGCGGTCTTGAGGTTAAGGAACGCTGGGACCCAGCGGCCGGACTCAGCGATCCGCTCAACGCGGGCCAGAGCGCGAGGCGACATGATCGCAACCCACAGGCCGCCATCGGAACCGAAGTTCTTCTGCAACGAGAAGTAGTAGACGTCAGTTTCCTTGATGTCGACGGGCAGGCCTCCCGCCGCGGACGTGCCGTCGACCAGCACCAGCGCGTCCTCGGAAATGCCGGCCGGGCGCTGGACAGCCGCCGCGGCACCAGTTGAGGTTTCGTTGTGAGGCCACGCGTACACATCGGCGTCCGATGCAGTGGGTTCCGGGACCGTGCCAGGCTCCGATTCGATGACCTCGGAGTCTTCAAGGAACGGTGCCGCCTGGGTCGCGGAAGCGAACTTGCCGCCGAACTCACCAAACACCAGGTGCTGGGCTTTGCGCTCAACCAAGCCGAACACGGCAGCATCCCAAAAGGCGGTAGCGCCACCGAGCCCCAAAACAACCTGATAGCCCTCAGGGATGGAGAAGAGCTCAGCCACGCCATCCTGCACCGACTTCACAAGATTCTTCACCGGAGCCTGCCGGTGCGAGGTCCCGAGCAGGTCCTTGTTGCCAACAATGGCCTGGACCTGAGCGTCGCGCACCTTGGAGGGGCCAGCGCCGAAACGGCCATCAACAGGAATCATGTCTGCAGGGATGCGGGGAAACTCGCTCACTCATACTCCTAGATCGAGAACGTCGGTTTCGATGGGCGGCTGAAACCGTGTGCCTTCAGTTTCTCGCATCCGGGCCTAAATCCCCGGGTTCTGGTCAGCTTTATGACTCAGATTGATGACCCGGCGCTCGATGCGGTGCCCGGCCGGGTTGCTGCGTGTACAACAGCTAATAGACCCCATAGCCCAGCGGCGATGACAGCTAGAACTGCAGTGACCCAATGAGGGATAGGGGTTGCGGCTGTCAGTACGAACCCAACGGACACAAGGGAAAACACGGATGCGGCGATGCCGATGGCAAAACCTCGTGCGGGGGAGTGACGTGCAACCTCTGATACCGCAAAGATGCCGGTAAATACGGCGCCGGCGGCAGCCGCAATGGCGACTAACGTCAAACCGTTCGCTCCAGTGAAAATGGAACCGAAGGCGCAGCAAGCAACGATAAAAATCTTCAGCCCGGTTGAATATTCCATTCTTCCTCTATGCCACGGGGCGTATTGAAATCATTTAACAACAAGGTAGGGGATATGCGGCCCCTTGGGAAGTCGCGTCAGGCTAGGGTTTAATGAGTGAGAGCCTCGCAGAGCCCGAGTGTGGGTTGGAGCCGCACATCATTGCCTGCAGGCTAACGCTGAAGGAGCAGTTGTAGGACATGTCTGAACTCATCGATACGACAGAGATGTATCTGCGCACGGTTTTGGAACTTCAAGAAGAAGGAATTCCACCTATGCGTGCACGCATCGCCGAACGCCTTGGTCATTCCGGCCCAACCGTCTCTCAGACTGTTGCCCGCATGGAACGCGACGGCCTCCTGCTCTTGGACGAACATCGTCACCTGACCTTCACCACACTTGGTCGCGAGCGCGCGATCTCCGTGATGCGTAAACACCGCCTCGCCGAACGCCTGCTTGCCGATGTGATCGGCCTCGACTGGGAGTTCGTGCACGAAGAAGCGTGTCGTTGGGAACACGTCATGAGCGACCGCGTCGAGAAGCGCATCGCCGAAATCCTTGACGACCCGTCCGTGTCCCCGTACGGAATTCGCATCCCAGAAGCTACGGATCAAGGTGAGCCTCATATCTCAGGCGTGAACCTCGAGAAGGTCGTCACTGAAGCTGGCTCATATGAAGGTACGGTTTTGGCGCTCGCCGAGACCCTTCAGGTTGATCCGATCCTGCTTGGCCAGCTGCGCGATGGCGGAATCAAGCCTCAGGCCAGCATCACCGCGGAGGCGAAAGATGACTACATCGTGGTGCGCGTCGACGGTGTCGAAGGCGCGCTCGAACTCCCGCCCGAGGTTTCGGCCCACATTTTCGTAGCCCAGTAACGCGTAGCGCAGCCGCTAAACAGGACGTCTCGTGGTGTCGAAATAGCGCTATGCGGCGCCTGGATGGCGTTATAAAGGTAACGATGAGTCACCCCAGTTGTTATCAAATTGTGACTTTGGCTGAAAATCGTTACGATTAACGGCGGAGGAAAGCCGTGCAGGCACCTCGCCAGCTGACTAGCTAATCACTAGTTCACTAGCTAAGCAGAGCCATCTCAGGGGAAGGGGAAGGCTGCGCATGCATCAGCAGCAGTCGATGAAGCCACGTGGTCGCCGAGCGAACCGCGTCGCTACGCCCACCGCTATGTCGTCCGTACCAACCGCGGATTCACCGCGTCGTTTCGCGGGCACATCTCGTTATGGTGTCGCGGCAGATCTCGAAGCGTTGCTTGCGCTCGCGCCCCAAGCCGATGCGGTTGAAGCTGGCGCTCCTGCGCCCGTCCGTGCTGCAGTAGTTGCGGCCCCAGTGGAAGAGGCTCCAGCTCGCGCCGCATCGAACGTCATCGCCTTTGAAACGCGTAGCGCTCGCCGTTCCAAGAACGCGCACGCCGCCCGCAAGCTAGGCGGCTACGCGACTGCGATCGGTAATATCCCTCAGCGTGCCGCGGTAGCAGCGGCTTCGGCTGGCTTGGTTGCCCTGTTGCTTGCACCTGGTCAGAGCCCTAAATCTGAGGACGATGTGGTCAGCGTAGAGCGTGCCTCTCAGTCGCTTCCTGTGGTTAACGACGTCGTTGCGCCGGCTGTTCCGCAGACGGTTGCCCACGTGCAGGCGCAGGCTGTCGCCCCAGAAACGCTGGCTGAAATCCTTGAATCGGCAGGTGGGCCGCTGAACCTGACGCCGGAGCAGAAGCTAGGTCTGCTTGCTCATCCGGTCAACCCGGTCCGGGTTACGTCCCCATTTGGTAACCGCCCAGACCCATGGGGCGGCAATAAGATGGTAGGACACGTGGGGCAGGACTACGCGACGACGTGCGGGCAACCTGTGTACGCGACCGCACCGGGAACTGTTGTTCAGTCTGAATCTGCAGGTCACTCTGGCCTGCGCGTGACGATCGATCACGGCTTCGGCTTGGAGACGGCATACAGCCACAACACGGCGCTTAAGGTGAACGTCGGTGACGAAGTCGATACCGGTGACCTGATTGCTTTGTCCGGTACTACGGGCAATTCCACGGGATGCCACGTTCACTACGAAGTCATTATTGACGGTGAATTTGTTGACCCGGCTGACTGGGTTGGGCGGCAGTAAAGAGTGCTGTCCGACACACCGGTCACCGTTCCGTGATCAAAATGTGACAATTCGATAACGTTGCAGTATTGTTATCAAAGTCGGAAAGAGACATCGATCCGACAAGGACTCGGAGCCGAACACTGCCCCGAGCTTAAACAAACCGAACACGCAAAGGCAGTGGCGGGGGAACCAAACTTTCGGAGCTAAGGAGCTCCTAGGGGTAAAGCGGGAAACCGCCGAGAGACTCCCTCTCGAACCCGACAGCTCACCCCGCAGGCACAGGGAGAGGTAATTAGAAGTGACCAAGCGTATTGAAAAGGGACGCCACCGCGCGGCCACATCCGCTAGCTCATTCGAGATCCTTAGCCGCGCAGTTGCATCCAACGCTGGCGCAATGGGTCGTCAGGCAGCGGTTGTTGCGGCAGCGAGCGGTCTCGTCGTAACCCTTGGTGTTTCCGGCGCTAACGCCACCAAGCAGGATCAGGCGGCAACTCCTGAAGAGAACAAGACGCTCAACGTTGAGCGCACTGCTTCCGTCAAGCCAGCCGATATCAAGGCAGAGGCAAAGGTAGCTCCAATCGCATCTGTGAAGGTCAAGGCGACCCCAGCTCCGGTTGTTGAAGAAGTAGAGGAAGCAGACGAGGCGGCTGCATCGTCCGCAAACGGCGCCCAGTCGGAAAACACCGACAACGGCCTCACTGAGGCTGACTACGCTGCTCAGACCAGCGCAGACGGCACCACCGCGGCTGCAACAGCTCCAGCGACGTCCTCGCCAGCACCTAAGAAGAAGGCTGAAAAGGACACCCCAGCACCGAAGGCAGCTTCCGGCATCGCCGGCACCGCACTTTCCTACAAGGGTGCTCCATACGTATGGGGCGGCACGACCCCATCCGGTTGGGACTGCTCCGGCTTTGTGCGCTACGTATACGCACAGAACGGCATCAACCTCAAGGGCCGCTCGACCCACGCGATGCTCGCATCGGGTCAGCTCAAGCGTGTGTCCAACCCACAGCCAGGCGACCTCGTGTTCCAGAACGGCAACAACCACGTCGGCATCTACATTGGTGGCGGCAAGATCATCGGCGCTCAGAACCCTAAGGTCGGCACTGTGATTCGCCCAGCGAACTCGCCATATGGTCCGCTGACCGGCTACTACCGCGTCGGCTAAGAAGCCAAGCTTATGCAGCTAACGAGCAGCAGGCTCGTACATCAGCTCCAATAGCAAACAGTGATGGGGCGGAACCTCAAGAGGTTCCGCCCCATCACTGTTTAACCTCCTCGGTGATGGAGGGTGGGCCAAAAGCCGACGCCTAGACCAGCTCACTCGCCGCCGCGACCGATGACCCGCGGCAAAACATGCTCACGCAACAACGGAGCGACATGCGGGTCCTCGATGGCCTCCACAGGATCCCGCCACGCGATCTCAGCCAGCTCTGCATCCGCACGGACAGGCCCATCGTGCGCCTCATCGTAATCAACATCGAAAAGATGCGCGATTAACGGAGTGTCGGCCTCGTTAGCGGCCCAGCCTGACCAGATTCCCCTGGGTATGTACCTAGACTGGGGAAGAAACAAACCGATCTCTTCACCGAGTTCTCGGGAGGCAGCCTCAATCGGTTGCTCACCAGGTTCTGGTTTGCCACCCGGTTGCATCCATTTAGATGTACCGCGCTTGCGAACCAAAAGAATCCGGCCGGAACCGTCAAGAACTCGAACGGCTGAAACGGTGATCGGATTGTTGTTAGCGAAATCTATACGTGCTGATGTCATAACCACTCAGACATAAAGGGAAGGGTTGCCAATGAGTCCGAAAGAAGGTCAAAGCCTCATCACGGACTTTAACCAGGCTATGGTCCTGGCCGCGATCCGTGCCAAGGATGAAGGTGTGTCGCGCGTCGAACTCACCGAACGCACTGGCCTCTCCGCGCAGACGATCTCGAACGTGGTTCGCCGGCTCATCAACGATGGATGGATTCGTGAATCAGGCCGCGTGATCCGAGGCCCTGGAAAGCCACGCACCACGCTTCAACTAGTAGCGGACCGGTGCATCGCCATCGGTATCCACGCTGATTTTTCAACGCTTGAACTCGTGCTGATCGACCTCAACGGCGACGTCCTCTCACAGAGGCGTCAACCTTTCGAGGAAAGCTGGAGCTCAGTGGAAGTTCAGGTCGCCGAGGTACAACGCCTCGTTGTCGCGATGCTGAGCGAAGCCAACATCGGAATGGACAGAGTGCTCGGGGTGGGTATCGCATCCTCCGGGCACATCAACACCGAAACCGGCGTGATGCATCACCCATACATCTGGGACGGACCCGGTTTCGCGGTAGTGGAACCGCTTGAGGAAGCACTCGGATGCCCTGTCTACCTCACACGCGACATGGTCGCTGCGACGATGGCGGAACGCTGGGTGGGTATCGGCCGCACCGTTTCGCACTTCATGACGGTCTACGCTGGCGCTGGCCTGGGCGCGGGCCTCGTATCGAACCACGAAGTGATCGTGGGGCATCGCGGCAACGCAGGGGACTTTACGCACCTTGAAGTCCCCTACGCGCAAGAAGAAACGTGCCCGATGTGCGGTAGGAATAACTGCCTGTACATCAACCTTGAACCTCCAGCTTTGAAGCGCCTCTTCGCGGCTGAAGGCGTTGAGATGCCAGACATGACGGGTATTCCGGCCTACGCAGAAGCTGAAGTGCTCCTTGCGTGCTTGAACCCAACGAAATTCGATTCCCAAGGTGTCAAGCGTGTACGCGAGCGCTTGTTGTCTATGGTCAGCGGATGCGTGGGCGAGATCGTGGGAATGCTCGACCAGGACAAGGTTGTCGTGTCCGGTCCGTTGTGGGAGCACGTTCGGGAAGATTACGGCGAGACCCTCGCAGAGCAGGTGCGTTCGCGTGCTGAAGGCGTCGTGTGGTCCCCGGTAGAGATCGTGCCGACGGAGCTCGGGCCGTGGATTGCACCGCTGGGTGCCGCGTGCATCGTGCTTGACGCGGCGCTCATGCCTCGCCGCACGTTCACAGCGTCTCCAGCCGCGACAGCATCGTAGGCCGGCCTTGCCGGCACGCTGTGAACCGGGGTAAGTACGAACCAGGCTCACGGCGAAGCCGTCTTGGTCATCAGTGCCCCTGGCGGGATTCGAACCCACGGCCTTCCCTTTAGGAGAGGGACGCTCTATCCATCTGAGCTACAGAGGCTTGCGTGTTTCGTGCACTGAGGCGAAACACACTTTGTCTATCCTAGCGTTTACTTTGCGCCATCATAGTTTGGGTCGTTCCAGCGTTTGCGGAATTCTGTGACGAACCAGGCCACAGGTAGCGCGATGACGCATATCGCGATGACCGCGAGCAGTACCCAGCGGATGAGCCCGACGATTGCGGTGGCGGTGACCAGCGTCGAACCAGTTGCTGAGAGCATTTCGTCAATCATGATGTGGCTTGCGATGCCCACCGGAATGAAGGCAAGGCAGGCCCAGACCAAAGCTTGTTTGATGGCCTTGTTTGCTGGCCCGACCAGTGCCGCTACCGATGCGCCGGCTGCACCCGCGAAAACCGTGAACAGGGTTCCGGCCGCCATATGGGCACCCGAGAGCAACACATGGTGGTCCTTGGTCATTGCTGAACGGATGCCTTCAACAGTTGCGGTATCGAACCAGAACAAGTGATCTGGTAGAACAGCCCCGACGGCTTTATGAAGCTGCGGCAAAGCGTTGCCGTGGAAGTACCACGTGAGCACTGCGGCTGCGACGACGAGCGCGATCACGAACGAACGTGGGCTCATGTTGTTGCGAGTGTCGTTCGGATCAGCACCTTGGGGGCTGTGACTTACGGCTGGACGCTGGGGCGCGGCAGGACTCTTGCGCGCAGGGGACTGGCTCGGGCGGCGACGTTTACGGGACATGCTTTCTATTATGGGCGACGCCGCATTCAGCCCGCTTCGGGAACGTTCGGCGGCGTCTCATTAGACTAGAAGAGCTATGGATGCCTTGTTCGATCCTTTTGGTTCCTCTCACGCGATTCGCCCCGAGCGCCAGTCTGCGCCGCAGATGGCGCCTGATGTGCTCGTCGACGGCTTGAATCCTCAACAGAAAGCCGCCGTTGTTCACCGGGGCGCGCCGCTACTCATTGTGGCCGGCGCCGGCTCCGGTAAGACGCGCGTGCTGACCCACCGCATCGCGCATTTGCTGGCCACGGGCGAGGCCCGCCCGGGTGAGATCCTCGCGATCACGTTCACCAATAAAGCCGCTGCAGAGATGCGGGAGCGTGTTGAGCAGATCGTGGGGCAGCGCGCCCAGAACATGTGGATCTCGACGTTCCACTCGACTGCCGTGCGCATCTTACGGCGCGAAGCGAAGGCGCTGGGCATGAAGTCCACCTTCAGCATCTATGACGCCCAGGATTCGCTCCGGTTGATCACGATGGTCGCGAAAGGCCTTGAACTGGACCCTAAGAGGTTCGCTCCGAAGGCTTTGCAGAACAAGATTTCTGCGCTCAAGAACGAACTTGTGGACCCCGAGGATTATGCCGGGATGATCCAGCAGAATAACCCGTTCGAGAAGGCGGTCTCGCAGGTCTATACGGAGTACGCCGCCCGGCTCAAGCAAGCCAACGCATTCGATTTTGATGACCTGCTCACGCAGCTCGTGTACTTGATGCGGGCGTTCCAGGAAATCCGGGATTCGTATCGCCGCCGCTTCCGCTACGTCCTCGTTGACGAATATCAGGACACCAACCACGCCCAATACGCGTTCATCCGTGAACTTACCGCAGGCGACTCCCCAGTGGAGGGCGCCGAGCTGACGGTGGTGGGCGACACCGACCAGTCGATCTACGCGTTCCGTGGCGCGGACATCCGCAACATCCGGGACTTCGAAGAAGACTTCCCCGATGCTGTCACGATCAAACTGGAACAGAACTATCGTTCAACCCAGAACATCCTCGGGGCGGCGAACGCTGTGATCTCCCATAACTCGCAGCGTCAAGACAAATCGCTGTGGACCGCGATGGGCGACGGCGAGAAAATCGTGGGATACGCGGCTGAATCCGAGCAGGCCGAAGCGAAGTTCATTGCCGACGAGATCCTGCGGCTTTCCGATGAAGAAGGCATCCGTCCAGGCGATGTCGCGATCTTCTACCGCACCAATGCACAGTCTCGTTCGATTGAAGAGCAGCTGATGCGGGTGGACCTCCGCTACACCGTGGTCGGTGGCACGCGGTTCTATGACCGCAAAGAGATCCGCGATGCGATCGCTTACCTGCGGGTGCTCGTCAACACTGCCGACGATATTTCGCTACGTCGCATTCTCAACGAACCGAAGCGAGGCATCGGGGACCGTGCGGAAGGGGCGGTTGCGGCGCTCGCTGAACGCGACCGCATCCCGTTCTGGGACGCCCTCTTACGCGCCGACGAAGCGCCCGGCATCGCGACGCGTTCGCTCAATCAGGTGCGGGCCTTCGCTGAGATGATGCAGCAGCTCATCACGGTCGCGGAAGGCTCCGGACCGACCGCCGCGCTCGAAGCCGTACTCGAACAGACCGGCTACCTCCAGACCCTACGGCTGTCCTCTGACCCGCAAGACGAGTCCCGCGTGGAAAACCTCGCCGAACTCGTCGCTGTGATCCGCGACTTCGAAAAGGAAAACCCGGAGGGAGGGCTCGCGGAGTTCCTCGAACAGGTCTCTTTGGTTGCTGACGCCGACTCGATTCCAGACCAGCCAGACGACTCGGAAGGCGCGGCGCTCGCCGCCGCGGAAGGGCAGGTCACACTCATGACCCTGCACACCGCGAAAGGCCTCGAATTCCCCGTCGTGTTCCTGACCGGTATGGAGCACGGGATCTTCCCGCACCAACGCTCCCTCATGGATCCCAAAGAGCTCGAAGAAGAGCGCCGGCTCGCATACGTCGGCATCACCCGGGCCCGGCAGAGGCTCTATGTTACGCGCGCCGAATACCGTTCGATGTGGGGCCAGGCTCAATACAATCCGGCGAGCCAATTCCTTGAAGAAATCCCAGACGAACTGCTCGACTGGCAGCGGGAAGGTAGCGCCCGGACCCCGATCGGTGGAACCGGTTTCGCGACAAGCCGCTACGCAAAACGATGGGGGTCCGACACGGAGACTTGGGCCGTGCCAGGCGCGGGCCGTAACCGCGGCCGCATGGCCGGTGACCCCGAACCCCACACCCTGCGTACAGGCCCGGTATCAAGCGGAAAGCAAGCGACTTCAGGCCCGTCCGTGACCAACTCTGGGCGACCATTTGAGCCGCGTGCCGCATCGGGCGCTAACCCTTCCGGCGACGGCGAAATCCTCAACCTCACGCCAGGGGATTCAGTCATCCACGCGACGTTCGGAAACGGCACCGTCAAAGCAGTCGCAGGGCAAGGACCGAAGACTGTAGCGACCGTCGTTTTCGACACGGCAGGCGAGAAACGGCTCCTGCTCCGATACGCGCCACTCACCAAAGCCTGAAACCCCCACCAGCCCCAATTGTGAGCCGCGTCACCGCGGGGCTGAACAAGGCGGGCGGCACGCGGTATCCTGAAGAGTGGTGGCGCACGCCGTAGCGCCAAGCAAGGCCAGCTGGTCTTGCACCATCGGCTCTGGAATCCACCACAGACCACGAGCTGATGCCAAAACACACTTCTTATAGGAAGAGGACAACACCGTGGACCTGTTTGAATACCAGGCGCGCGACCTGTTCGAAAAGCACGGCGTACCCGTGCTCGCCGGCACAGTCGCGACCACCCCTGAGGAAGCCAAGGCCGCAGCCGAAAAGATGGGCGGCGTCACCGTCGTCAAGGCTCAGGTCAAGGTGGGTGGCCGAGGTAAGGCTGGCGGCGTCAAGGTCGCTAAGAACGCCGACGAAGCCTTCGAGCATGCCAAGGCGATCCTGGGCATGGACATCAAGGGTCACACCGTCCACCGCGTGATGATCGCCCAGGGCGCAAACATCGCCTCCGAATACTACTTCTCGATCCTGCTCGACCGCGCAAACCGCAACTACCTCGCAATGTGCTCGGTTGAAGGCGGTATGGAAATTGAGCAGCTCGCAGTTGAGCGCCCAGAAGCTCTCGCCAAGGTTCCAGTCGACCCAACCACGGGCATCGATGAGGCCAAGGCCAAGGAAATCGTAGAGAAGGCCAACTTCGACGCCGAAACCGGCGCCAAGGTTGTTCCAGTCATCCAGAAGCTCTGGGACGTCTTCGTCAAGGAAGACGCAACCCTCGTTGAGGTCAACCCACTCGTCTCCGACGCCGACGGCAACATCGTCGCGCTCGACGGCAAGGTCTCCCTCGACGACAACGCAGAATTCCGCCAGCCAGAACACGCCGACCTCGTCGACGAGAAGGCTGAAGACCCACTCGAAGCAAAGGCCAAGGAACTCGGCCTCAACTACGTCAAGCTCGACGGCCAGGTAGGCATCATCGGTAACGGTGCCGGCCTCGTGATGTCGACCCTCGACGTCGTCGCCTACGCAGGCGAGAACCACGGCGGCATGAAGCCAGCTAACTTCCTCGACATCGGTGGCGGCGCCTCCGCAGAGGTCATGGCAAACGGCCTCGACGTGATCCTCAACGACGAACAGGTCAAGTCCGTGTTCGTCAACGTCTTCGGCGGCATCACCGCGTGCGACGCCGTCGCATCCGGTATCGTCAAGGCCCTCGAAATCCTGGGCGACAAGGCAACCAAGCCACTGGTTGTCCGCCTGGACGGTAACAACGTTGAAGAAGGCCGCCGCATCCTGTCGGAGGCTAACCACCCGCTCGTGACCATGGCCACGGGCATGGACGAAGGCGCCGACAAGGCAGCCGAGCTGGCCAACGCCTGAGAAAAGGGAACTGAGAAAACTCATGTCGATCTTCATTAACAAGGACTCCAAGGTCATCGTCCAGGGCATCACCGGCTCCGAGGGCGCAAAGCACACCGCACGCATGCTTGCCGCAGGCACCAACATCGTCGGCGGTGTTAACGCTCGCAAGGCTGGCCAGGTCGTGACCCACGGTGACAAGGAAATCACCGTTTACGGCACCGTCAAAGAAGCAATGGAAGCGACCGGCGCGGACGTCTCGATCGCGTTCGTTCCACCGGCATTCTGCAAGGACGCAGCTGAGGAAGCCATCGAGGCTGAAATCGGCCTGCTGGTCGTCATCACCGAGGGTATCCCGGTACAGGACACCGCAGAGTTCTACAACCTCTCCCTGACCAAGCTGGGCGAAGACGGTAAGCCGAAGACCCGCATCATCGGCCCTAACTGCCCAGGCATCATCACCCCAGGCGAGGC
This sequence comes from Pseudoglutamicibacter cumminsii, assembly GCF_016907775.1. NCBI lineage: Bacteria > Bacillati > Actinomycetota > Actinomycetes > Micrococcales > Micrococcaceae > Pseudoglutamicibacter > Pseudoglutamicibacter cumminsii. The sequence continues at coordinate 1,379,576 of NZ_JAFBCO010000001.1, forward strand.
CCTCGTCGGCATCACCCCAGCCAACATCACCGGCCCAGGTGGCGTTGGCCTGGTATCGAAGTCCGGTACCCTCACCTACCAGATGATGTACGAGCTGCGTGACCTCGGCTTCACCACCGCAATCGGTATCGGTGGCGACCCAGTCATCGGCACGACCCACATCGACGCCCTCGAAGCGTTCGAAAACGACCCAGACACCAAGGCCATCGTCATGATCGGTGAAATCGGTGGTGACGCTGAAGAGCGCGCCGCAGAGTTCATCAAGGCGAACGTAACCAAGCCAGTTGTTGGCTACGTTGCAGGCTTCACCGCCCCAGAAGGCAAGACGATGGGCCACGCAGGCGCTATCGTTTCCGGCTCCTCCGGCACCGCACAGGCTAAGAAGGAAGCCCTCGAAGCCGCTGGCGTCAAGGTTGGTAAGACCCCATCGGAGGCAGCACGCCTGCTCCGCGAGGTCTACCCAGGTTGAGGACGGGCTGTGGTGAGCGCACCGCGCAAGCGGTGACACTCACACCCTCCACATAAACGTTTGGTCCCGCACACTGAATGGTGTGCGGGACCAAACGTTTAACGCGACAGTAGCCACGGGGCTAGCGGTGGCTAGCGTTCGACGTGGCGCTCGGCTGGACCGTCGTATGCGGACAGCGGGCGGATGAGCGCGTTGTTGGCGCGCTGTTCCATGATGTGGGCTGTCCACCCCATGATGCGCGCGCACACAAACAGTGGTGTGAACATCGGGATGTCGAAGCCCATGAGCCAGTAGGTTGGCCCTGCAGGGTAGTCGAGGTTTGGTTTGATGCCCTTCGCCTCGTCCATCGACTTCTCCAGGCCCCGGTAGAGGCCGAGCAGTTCATGGCGGTCGTAGTAATCCAGCATCCGGAACAGCGCTTCTTGCATGGTCGGTACACGCGAGTCGCCGTTCTTATAGACGCGGTGGCCAAAGCCCATGATTTTCTTCTTCTGAGCCAGCGCATCGTCCATCCACGCCTTAGCGCGTGCCTCAGCGTCCTCGGCCGACTCATCCGCACGAATCCCGAGCTCTTCGAAGGTGTGCATCACGGCTTCGTTCGCGCCACCGTGCAGAGGTCCCTTGAGCGCGCCGATAGCCCCACCCACAGCCGAGTGCAGATCAGACAAGGTCGAGGTGATGACGCGAGCCGTGAACGTGGACGCGTTGAACGAGTGCTCCGCGTACAGGATGATCGAGACGCGGAACGCATCCACAACCTCCTCAGCGGCTTCCTCGCCGAATGCCATCCAGAGGAAGTTCTGTGCGTAATCCAGGTCTTCGCGTGGCTCCACGATTTCAAGCCCACGACGACGGCGCTGGTCATAGCAGACCACCGCCGGCATCAGCGCGAATAGCTCCTGCGCCTTCCGCAGCTCAGCTTCGGGCGAGCTATCCTCAGCGTCCGGATGCGACGCACCAATCACAGCGGTGGCTGCGTGGCACACGTCCATCGGGTGGCACGTGGTCGGTAGCTCGTCGATGACGCGCTTGAGTTGCTCACTCAAAGCGCGGCCGGAACGCTCACGGCGGGTGAATTCGGCGAGCTGCTGTTCGGTCGGCAGGTCGCCGTTCCACAGCAGTAACGCGACCTCCTCGACGGAGCATTTCGCGGCGAGCTCCTGAACCGGATATCCGCGGTAGAGAAGCGAGTTCGTTTCTGCGTTGACCTTGGAAATCGCAGTGGTATCCGCTACGACTCCGGCAAGGCCCTTATAGATGGTTTGCTCAGTCATGACGCCTCCTTTAAGGCTTGGTTCGATGCCGTGAAAACACCGATGCAGGGTCGGCTTTAGGCCAGCGGCTTGCCGGGGACTTCGAAATTGAACACACCGGTGTCGAATTGGTTGTAGCCGTTGTAGTCAACAAGCTCATACAGCCGTGCACGTGTGAGCATGTTGTCAACCTCGGATTCCTGGGTGCCGTGCGTGCGGATCGCAGTAAGGACGCGCTCGATGGCGCCCATCGCTTGCCGCTGCAACGTCACCGGATAGATGATCATGGACACACCGGCGTCCTGGAGCTGCTGTTTGGTGAACAGCTGGGACTTACCGAATTCGGTCATGTTCGCGAGCACCGGAACATCGAGGGTGGAAGCCATCGCCTCGAACTCGCCCAGATCTGCCATCGCTTCCGGGAAGATCGCGTCAGCACCCGCATCGGCGAGCTTCTTGGCGCGTTCAAGAGCGGCGTCGAAGCCGTCTACGCCGCGGATGTCGGTGCGTGCCATGATCACGAAGTTGCTGTCCCGACGTGCTTCGACAGCGGCGCGGATGCGCTTGACCGCGGTCTCATCGTCGACCACGTTCTTGCCGTCCAGGTGTCCGCAACGCTTCGGGTTGAACTGGTCTTCGATGTGGCAGCCGGCCAGGCCAGCGTTCTCGAGTTCCTGCACGGTGCGGGCTACGTTCATCGGTTCACCGAAGCCGGTGTCCGCATCGACGAGGCACGGAAGGTCGGTGGTCCGGGCGATCTGCCCGGCGCGGGTTGCAACCTCGGTCAGGGTCGTGAGCCCGATGTCCGGCAGCCCGAGCTCGTTAGCGAGCACACCACCGGAAATATAGACCCCATCGAAACCCTGTTCCTGAATCAGCTTGGTTGACAGCGGAGTGAACGCGCCAGGGAACTGAGCCACCTCATCGGCAGCCAACGCCTCACGGAACGCTACACGCTTCTGCTCAGGTGTGACGTGGGAATACAGCATTCTTAGAACACACCCTTCTGTGCCTTGTCGAGGTCGACGGATGCCTTGATGTTGAGCTGGTCGAGCTCACCAACACCGAGCTCAGGTAGACGCTGGACCGCGTCGAGGAAACGCTCGATTTCCTCTTCGGCCACGATGCCTTCAGCCAGCGTGCGGAACTTGTTGATGTATTGCTCGCGAGCGAATGGACGCGCACCGAGCGGGTGGGCGTCGGCAACAGCGATCTCGTCGGTGATGACGGTGCCGTCCTTCAAAGTGATCTCAACCGAGCCGCCGAAAGCCTTCTCCTCAAGATCCAGCGAGTGGTAGCGGCGAGTCCATTCAGGGTCTTCCTCAGTGGTGACCTTGTGCCAGAGCTCCACGGTGTCTGGGCGCTGGGCGCGCTCCGGAGCGTAGGAATCCACGTGGTGCCACGCGCCGTCCTGCAACGCGACCGTGAAAATGTATGGGATCGAGTGATCCAGGGTCTCGCGGGATGCCTTCGGATCGTACTTCTGCGGGTCGTTCGCGCCGGAACCGATCACGTAGTGCGTGTGGTGCGAGGTCTTGATCAGCACGGACTCGACGTTGGCTGGGTCGGTTGCCTCAGGGTGTTCCTTATTGAGCTTGCGCGCCAAATCGATCCACGCCTGCGCCTGGTACTCGGCGGAGTGCTCCTTGGTGTAGGTGTCAAGGATGGCTCGCTTGGCTTCGCCTGCGGCTGGCAGCGGGACGGTGTATTCGGCCTCAGGGCCGGACAGCAGCCACGCGATGACGCCATCTTCGCCTTCGTAGATTGGCACTGGGGAAGTCTGGCCGCGCATCGCACGGTCCACGGCCTCGACTGCCATCTTGCCTGCGAACGCTGGAGCGTGGGCCTTCCACGTCGAAATTTCGCCCTTACGCGACTGGCGGGTCTGCGTGGTGGTGTGCAGTGCCTGGCCGATCGCCTGGAAGATCGTTTCCGCATCGAGGCGGAGCAGGGTTCCGATGCCGGCGGCGGCTGCTGGACCAACATGGGCGATGTGGTCGATCTTGTGTTCGTGCAGGCAGATGCCCTTGACGAGGTTCACGTGGATCTCGTAGCCGGTCGCGATGCCGCGGATGAGGTCCTTACCGCTGGCCCCGGTGTGCTGGGCTACAGCGAGGATCGGTGGGATGTTGTCGCCCGGGTGGGAGTAGTCGGCGGCGAGGAACGTGTCGTGGTAGTCGAGCTCGCGCACGGCCACGCCGTTGGCCCATGCCGCCCACTCAGGGGAGACTGGGGCGTCGTCTTCTGGTGCGCCGAAAATGAGTGCGCCCTTGCCGGTGTAGCCGCCGTCAGGGGTGACACGGTGGGTGAGTGCTTGCCCGCGGGCGGAGACGATCGGGTCGCGGTTGAGCGATGCGATCGCTACGGAGGCGTTGTCGATGATGCGGTTGATGATCATCTCGGTGACCTCGTCGTCGACCTCGACAGGGTCGGTCGCTACCAGCGCGAGTTTGTACGCGAGCTGCTCTTCGTGCGGCAGGTGCTCTGCTGATGGGTAGGTGCGTACCGTGTGGTTGATGGACACGTTATGCCTTCCTTCCGGGCAATAGCGTTGGGGGGATTGAAGACTGCTTCCACACGTGAGTTTATCCAACCCGAGGTTAGACATGCGGCGGCCCCGTTGGCGACTGATTCGTTCAGTCACTAACGGGGCCGCTTCTCGTCGTGGCGCAGATTTTGCGAGAGGAGATGCACCTAGACGTAGAGGTCTTTGTTGTCGCTGAGAGGAGCGCCCAGCTCAACAAAGAGGTTTCGGTTGAGTGCGAAGCCTAGGCGGGCTTCGTCAATGATCTCCTCCTGGTTCGCTTGTTGAGCGAAGTGGTCCAGGTGGATGCGGTAGGTGTCTTTATAGATTTTCGGCTTATCGATGGTGGGGAACTTCCACATCGTGAGCAGTTCGCTCGGGATGTTGTAGTGGCGTGCGACGAGTGCACCGATGGCCTGGCCGCCAGATAGGTCGCCGAGGTAGCGCAGGTAGTGGTGGGCGATGAGCCGCTCAGGCGTAGGAAGTGCGCCCACTTCGTGGATGCGCTGGGTGTATAGCGTGACTGCGTTGGTGAGGTCTGGCATCTCGATGCCGAGGTACTCGGTGAGGCCTGCGAGGTCGTTGCGGATAGCTTCGCTACGGTCCAGCGCTGGGTCTAGGAGTTGCTGGACGCTCGGGTCTGAACGCCATGCTGCGCACGCTTTTTCGAGTGCGCCATAGAGCGGCTTGTATTGAGCCAGGAGCCTCACGTAGTCCTCGGCGGTGAGTTTGCCTTCCATGAGGTCCTGGATGAATGACGAGTGTTCAGCGGCGTCATGTTCGGTGCGCGTGGATGACTTGAGCTGAGCGGCGAACGATGGCGCTTCAGTAGTAGGGGTTGTCATGGATCTTGCTTTCGTGGTGAGGGAATTCGTGCGTCTAAGGTCAGCCTAACCGTATGTATTTCATTTACGCAAGCCTTCACTTGCCTAATTGGATTAGTTAAGTTTAGGCTTATCTGTGTCGTTTGAGGGTGGAAGTGGGCACCACCTGAAATCACGAGTATCTCCGTATGAGCACCTAGCGCTATTGGGGTGCTCACAAAGCAAGGATTAGAAAAAGCTATGAAGCAAAAGACCACTCGCATGCGCCGTGTGGGGAAGGCCTTGGGGTCTTTGTTGTCCTTCGCGCTGGTTGGCGCGATGGCAACCGTCCCAGTGGCTACAGCGCACGCAGATGCCGGCTCCGATGCCGGGTCTAAGCCCACGATCACGGTGACTCCAGCTCCTGCCGAAGGCGGCGAGGTCACTGTCACCGGTAAGAACTTCTACCAAGGCGACGCTCAGGGCGACGCATCAACGGGAATCTACCTCGGCTACGGTCCGTCCTCTTCTGCGGGTTTCTATCAGGGTGGAAGCACCAAATCGGTATGGATCGCTGCAGGCAAGAAGGACGAAGACACTGATCGGGGACGCACCGCTCCGCTGAACGCTGACGGTTCGTTCGCAGTCAAGGTCAAGGTTCCTGCGAAATCCGACACGAGCCTCTCGTTCTTCACGTCTAAGGGCCACGGCAAGGGCATGAAGGACACGAGCCAGAACGCTTCCGCACCGATCACTTACGTCGAGACGCCAGCGCCTCAGCCGGAACCTGCTGGCCAGGGCGGCCAGCTCGAGTGGGGTGTCAAGGAAAGCTTCCGTAAGTACGTTGTAGGTCGTATTGCGCGCGGCTCGATCGAGACCAGCGGCGGTGCTGCCCAGAAGCCGAACAACGGCATTTTCACCCTGCCTAACGGCCAGGGAACGTACGAAGACGGTAAGGGAACCCTGACCTTCGACGGCCAGTTGGCTTTCAAGGGTCACCATGGCGAGATGGACCTGACGATGTCTGGCTTCAAGGTGACGTTCACCTCGGAGACCACCGCGCAGCTCATCATGACGGTCAAGGCGCCAAAGACCTCCGTCACGGAGGCCGTGGACCTGACGGACGCGCACGTCGCGGACCTCACGTTCGCTAAGGACGCTGTGACGGTCAAGGGCGGCAAACTCAGCCTTACTAACGCTAAGGCGATTTTGACTGAGGACGGCGCTGTGGCAATGGCTGGATTCTACGAGCCTGGCCTCGAGGTGGATCCAGTGTCCATCAAAGACGCTGCTATCAAGGTAGAGGCTCCGCAGCCTGAGCCAACGCCAGAGCCAACGCCAGAGCCAACGCCTGAGCCAACGCCAGAGCCAACTCAGGAACCAACCCCTGAACCAACTCAGGAACCAACGCCTGAGCCAACTCAGGAGCCAACTCAGGAGCCAACGCCTGAGCCGAAGCCTGCTGGCAAGGGCGGCAACCTGGAATGGGGCGTCAAGGAAAGCTTCCGTAAGTACGTTGTCGGGCGCATTGCTCAGGGCTCTATCGTGACCGATGGTGGTGCCAAGCAGAAGGCAAACAACGGCGTCTTCACGTTCCCTAACGGGAAGGGTGCTTACAAGAACGGCAAGGGCAACGTGACCTTCGACGGCAAGGTGACGTTCAAGGGCCACAAGGGTGAAATGAACCTGACGATGTCCGGTTTCGCTGTGGAGTTCACGTCGGACACGACCGCGAACCTCATCATGACGGTCAAGGCACCAAAGACCTCCGTAACGGATGTAGTCGATTTGAAGAACGCACGCGTTGCCAAGCTCACGTTCCCTAAGAGCGCCCTCAAGGTCAAGGACGGCAAGCTCAGCCTCACGAACGCTAAAGCAACCCTGACTAAGGATGGCGCTGCAGCAATGGCTGGGTTCTACGAGCCAGGCATCGAGATCGATCCAGTGTCGATCAAGAACGCGCTGGTTACGCAAGAAACCCCAGCTCCTGTGCCAGCACCGGAAAAGCCGAAGCCAGCACCTAAGAAGCCAAAGCCTGCGCCGCAGAAGCCTGCACCTAAGCCGGCTCCGCAGAAGCCAGGCCCGGTTGCACAGGAAACTGGCAACGGCAAGACAAAGGCTCCTAGTGCCCCGATCTGCCGCATTGAAAAGGTTCCTGGCAAGCCAGGTGCATCGACGCTGAGCTGGGGTGTCAAGACCTCCTTCCGTAACTACATCACCGGCGGTATCGCAAAGGGTGCCATCGCACCTGGAAACGGTGCAGCCCGCACTGCAAACGGATTCACATGGGGTGCCGGTTCTGGAACCCTCACTGCGAACTCCGGAACGGTTTCCTTCCCAGGCAGCATTCACTTCACGGGCCACAAGGGCGTCCTGGACACGACCATCTACGGCCTGCGCGTGAAGGTCACCGGCCCAGGTAAGGGCCAGCTGATCGCGAACGTCAAGTCGCAGTCGATGGAAGGCAAAGACCTCTCTGCCAACAACATCGTGTTCGCAACCCTGTCCTTCAATGGCGATGCTTCCAAGGGCATCAACAACGCGACCGTGACCTTGACTAAGGCAGGCGCTAAGGGCTTCGCGGGCTTCTACGAAGCCGGCCTCGTGCTGGATCCGCTCACCCTCACGGTAGGCTCCACCGGCATGGTCGACAAGGAAATCTGTGTTGACCCAGACACTGGTGCGGTTGTTTCCCCAGACGGTTCCGCAATGCCAGGCACGGGTGCTGGAAACCTTGCCTCGACCGGTTTCGGCGGAACCACCCTGGCGGGGACCGCAGGCGTACTGGCCCTCATCGGGCTTGCGCTCATGCGAGGCTCGCGCCGTAAAGACTCCGTTGCATAACCACGCCACACTGGCGTAAATCTGCCCACTCATGCAACGGAAAAAGCGTGTGGTTGCAGCCTCTCCAACAGGCTGCAACCACACGCCCTCATTCATTCTCTAAAACTTCCCTTCTACACATAAAGCGATGCAATCATGACTCACGGCACCTCCAGCGCTACTTCATTCCGTGCGAAAACCACCTCACGCACCTCCCGCTTGGCTTTGTTCGGCGTAACGGGACTCACCCTCGTCAGCTTGCTCGCAGGGTGCACATCAGCCGCATCCACCGACGAATCGCCGAGCCCATACGCAACCGCGACCGGTTCAGCCTCAACCTCACCTGAACCGAGTGCTCAAGATAAGAGCGTCAACGCCGTCGATGCACTCAAGGTCAAAGGACCTGCTGAGGCACGCGATATCCCCGACATGAAACCGGTCATGTCCGGAGTGAAACCTTCGCTTCCGACCACAGTGACCGACGCCCACGGCAAGGAGATCACGGTCAAGTCGGCTGACCGGGTGCTTGCGCTGGACCTCAACGGGACCCTGGCCGACACGGTGGTTGGCATGGGGTTGCACGACCGACTGATCGGACGCTCAAACTCTGACACGAGCGCCCTGCTTAAAGACCTCCCCGTCATCACGAAAGACGGGCACGACACCAATGTTGAAGCGATCCTGAATCTCAAACCGGATCTCATCATCACGACCGAAAACATCGGTGGAGCGGAATCGTACCGGCAACTCGAAAACGCCGGCATCACGGTTGTGAGGCTCGAACCAGCCACCAGCATCGACGGGATCCCGGACGCAATCCGCGCGGTAGGCAAGGTCTTCGGTACTGAAGATGCCGCTGAGAAACTCGCGGAACAAAGCAAGAAAGACCTCGCCGAAGCTAAGACGTACGTCGAGGAACTGAAGTCAAAGACGCCGCGAGCGCCTCGAGCAACCGTTCTCTACGTGCGCGGAACAGGCGGAGTCTTCTTCATTCTCGGTAACGAATACGGCGCCTCCGACATCGTAGAAGCCCTTGGCCTGGAAGACATGGCTCGCACGCACAACATCGGGGGTATCAAGCCAGCCAACGCGGAATCGCTGCTGAACCTCAACCCTGAGATTGTGTTCGCGATGAAGCGCGGGGTCGAATCCGCGGGTGGTCTCGATGGCTTCCTCAAACGCCCTGGCATGAGCGCAACCGTGGCTGGCAAGAACAAGCGCATCATCACAGCAGCGGACGGTCAGCTGCTTTCATTCGGACCGCGTACGCCAGAAAACCTCAAAGCTCTCGCTGAAGCCGTATACCAGGATGGACAGTCCAAGAAATGACCCAAACCGTCGAGAGCAAACGCAGCGCGAGGGCACGCGCCGCGTGGCTCACCGGCATCGTACTGACCGTCGCGGTGGTCTGCGTTCTATTGATCTCATCCACCGCGGGTCAGTACACAACAACGCCCCTTGAAGTTCTGAGCTCCATTAAGAGAGTCCTCATCGAAGGAGCCGACCCCACCGAAAACTCAACCGACGCCGCGTTGTGGACCATCCGGTTCCCTCGAGCACTCCTCGCCGCCGTGATCGGGGCGAGCCTCGCCTTGGCTGGCACCGTGATGCAAGGAATCTTCGCCAACCCGTTGGCGGAACCGAGCGTCGTCGGCGTCAGCGCCGGCGCGAGCGTCGGTGCCTGCGTCTCGATCGTGTTCGGTTTGACCGCCACGGGTACGTGGGTTCTTCCGGTAGGGGCATTCATCGGCGCGATGATCGCCACGGCTTGCGTATGGATGCTCGCGAAAGGCTCAGGCAAGGTCATGGTCCTCACCTTGGTTTTGACCGGTATCGCGATCAATGCGATCGGCGGGGCACTCACGAGCTTCCTTGTCTACCTGGGCGACACGACCTCCCGTGAAGAGATCATTTTCTGGCAAATGGGTTCACTCGCCGCCGCTCGTTGGGAACAAGTGGGCATCTGCCTCGCTGTACTGGCAGTTACCGGCCTTGCCATCTGGTTCTACAGGAACAAGCTCGATGTGCTCGCACTCGGCGACGCCGCCGCCCACGGAACCGGCATCAACGTTGAACGGTTGCGATTCATTAGCGTCATCCTGGTGTGCATCCTGACGGGCACGGCGGTCGCATTCTCCGGCATGATCGGTTTCGTCGGGCTTGTGGTCCCGCACGCTCTCCGACTCATCGTGGGCCCTTCGCACAAATACCTCCTCCCGTTGTCGCTGCTCGGGGGAGCGACGTTGCTTGGGGTAGCCGACACCGCAGCCCGCACACTCATCCCACTCAGCGACATCCCTGTGGGTGTTTTCACCGCGATCGTGGGTGGCCCCGTCTTCATCATCCTCTTGCGGGGAACCCTCAAAAAAGGAGGAATCAGGTCATGAACGCGCTCGACGTCGAAGACCTCACGATCAGCGTCAACGGCAAGATCCTCCTCGACTCCGTCTCGGTGTCCGTGCGGCCAGGGGCCGTGACCGGGATCATCGGCCCCAACGGGGCAGGCAAATCGACCCTGCTCTCTGCGCTCGCCGGCTTTACGCCCCCGCATAAAGGCAGAATCCTCATCAACGGTGAGGACGTCAGCGGGATCCCGCACCAGGAGCTCGCAAGACAGCGTGCTGTCATGACCCAGAACTCGGACGTCGCGTTCCCTTACACGATCCGAGAAATCGTGGAGATGGGGCGCACTCCGTGGGGCACCAATCCGGCAAATGGCGCGGCCGTTGACCAAGCGATCGAACTCACCGGTCTCGGGCACTTGCTCGAACGAGAAATCACAACGCTTTCGGGTGGCGAACGCCAACGTACAGCGTTTGCACGCGTCATATCTCAAGCGTTCCCCGTCTGTGTGGGACGGGTCATCCTCCTCGACGAACCAACCGCGGCGATGGACGTCGCCTACGCCGAACACACGCTAGCCCTGACGCAAGAGTTCGCAGCTCTTGGCGCCGCCGTCGTCGTGGTGATTCATGACCTCGACGCCGCCGCATCATATGCCGACGACCTCATCGTGCTCGACCACGGCACAGTCTGTGCCGCAGGACGAACAGCTGACGTGTGCGATGCGCAGCTACTGAGCTCCGTGTACGGAACCGCCCTCGAAGTATTCGAAGCAGGCGGACGCACACGCATCAGCCCCGTTCGCCCGTGCCGTTTTCTGCTGCCGAGGCAAGACCTCACCTCAGCGAGCACTGAAAACTAGCGAGCACCGAAAACTAGCATGAGCCCAGGCTGTTATTCAGCCAGCAGCTCGCGGATATCGTCAGCGCTCAACGCGGAACCGAAACCGTCCCCGCCGTCCATGACGGATGTGATGAGTTCACGCTTGGCGTCCTGCAACGCCACGACCTTCTCTTCGATTGTGCCCGCAGAAACCATGCGGTACACCATGACGTTGCGGGTCTGCCCGATGCGGTGCGCACGGTCCACAGCCTGGGCCTCCGCGGCAGGGTTCCACCACGGATCCATGAGGAAGATGTAGTCAGCCTCCGTGAGGTTCAAGCCGAAACCGCCGGCCTTGAGCGAAATCAAGAAGACCGGGGCGTCGCCATCCTTGAACTCCTGGATCGCTTCCTCACGGTTGCGGGTCGCGCCATCCAAATACGCGTAATCGATGCCGGCCTCATCCAGCCGAGCACCAGCCCGCTTGAGGAACGACGTGAACTGCGAGAACACGAGCGCGCGGTGGCCCTCAGCCAGCAGCGAGTTCAGGTAATCCAACAAAACATCCAGCTTGGCCGATCCCACATCCGCGAACTCTTCTTCATCCACCAACGCAGGATCCAACGCCATGAGACGCAGCGTGGTGAGCGAGGTGAAGATCGTGAACCGGTTCCGGTTGATGTCCTCAACCAAGTGCAGGACCTTCTGGCGCTCACGCTGCAGACGCGTGTCGTAAATGCGGCGGTGCTCTTCCGAAAGGTCGATCGCCAGAACCTGCTCTTGCTTGCTCGGCAGGTCCGTCATGACCTCGGCCTTGGTACGGCGCAACATGAACGGACGGACTCGGCGGCGCAAACGCTCAAGCGGCTCAACAGCGCCCATGCGTTCGATCGGCCGGCCGAACACCTCAGCGAACTTATTCGAGGAAGGGAACAAACCGGGGGAGGTGATCGCCAGAAGCGCCCACAGCTCCATGAGGTTGTTCTCCAACGGTGTACCCGTGATCGCGAACTTCACGCGGGCATTCAATTCCCGAGCAGTCTGATGCGCCTTGGTCGACTTGTTCTTGACGAACTGAGCCTCATCCAGAATCAGCGCAGACCAGCCGAGCTCCTGATACACATCCGAATCCAAACGGAACAGCGTGTACGAGGTGACCACGACATCGTTGCTTGCTGCGACCTCAGCCAACGGTTGCGACGCTTTCGTCTGAGTATCCCGCACGCCAGCGACCTTCAAATCCGGTGCGAACCTGCGCAACTCGGCCAACCAGTTAGGAACCACCGACGTCGGCGCAACCACCAAAACCGGGCCCGCGCCGCCGGTAGCAACGGTAGCCTTCGATGCGGATGTTGCTTCCGGTGCGGCGTCGGGTTCAGTGCCGCCCCACTGCTCACGCATGTAGGCCAGCATCGTGATGACCTGAAGCGTTTTACCCAGGCCCATGTCGTCGGCGAGGATGCCGCCCAGGCCCTGCCGCCACAGCGAAGCGAGCCAGCGGAACCCCTCAACCTGGTACGGGCGCAGTGTCGCCTCAACACCATCCGGCACCGCGGTGTCAGCCCCGGCGCCATCGGCCAAGCCAGCGATCGCGGCATGCCACGAATCAGGGCCAGAAACCTCGGTGGCAAGCCCCGCGAGTTCATCCCACAGATTCACCTGATAACGGGTGATCCGCGGCGGGTCCTTAGGGTTTTCTTTCAACATGTTCGCTTCCTCGATGAGGCTGCGAAGATGATGGAACAGAGGCTGATCCAGCGAAACGTAGGTCTTATCCGACATCAGCATGCGCTTCTGGCCGGCAGACAGCGCCCGCAGAATATCGGCGTATGGGATGCGGCGGTCACCGACTGTGATCATGAGGCCCAGATCGAACCAGTCGTTCTTATCGGACTCGACGGTCGTGACCGTGAGCTCAGGAGCCTCGGTCAGCTCCTTATAGACAGGCCGCTTACCGACATCGAGCACGCGAACATGCGGAATCTGCTCTAGCGCCGGGATGCCGCGACGCACAAAATCGACCGTCGCAAGGCCCTCAAGTGTGTGCGACATGAGCCCGCCATTGCTGCGGTACGGCTCGAGTTCGTCCCAGCCATGCTTGGTCAGAACCTTCAGCGCCTCGGCACGCAATTGAGCTTCAGCCGCCATGTCGCGTGCGTAATCATCGATCCCGCCGGGGCCGTAATCGACCTCCGAATCGACGACCACCACATCGTCCGGCTGATACGTCGCCACAACAACCAGCGACGGGGGAGTGATCTGCGGCAACGCAACCGAGCCGTTCGAGGACACGAAGCTCACGCGGCGGCCGAGGCGCTGATACGGCCCCGAGAAGAAATGATCGACTTCGCCGGCAGGGACAGTGATGGCCGACGGGCGGCGCACCAAGAAACGAGCCTCCGGCTCCAAAGTGTGGTCCACGGGTGCGATCTCAACAGTGTGGCCATCCTCAGCCAGCGCCCACACACCGTGCCGGCCGACCGTGCCGGCCGCAACGTCCTCACCCAACGCGATGGTCCTGGCGCCGATGGTCCTGGCGCCGATGTCCATCGTCGGGATCAGCTCAAGGCCAGCGTCCGTGCGCTGCGCATCGAAATACACGCGGCCGGAATCAACCAGCTCAATGCCGGAGATATCGCCCGAACCCACGAGCTCGATGCCGAGCGCGTGAGCTTCCTCAAGCAAGGAAAACACCAAGCCGGACGCGAAATCATCGAAAATCAGCCAGTCGTTATCTTCACCGAAATACAGTTCACCATTCGCTCGATACAACGGAACCAACTGGCAGAACCACCGATGCTGCTCCGGATCCAACGGCAAACCATATGTTTTGAAGGAAATCGTGTTCCACCGCAACGCAGAGCGAATCCAACGACCCTGAGGATTGCGGAGTACAGGGCGGATCGCCAGCGTAAATCGGCTACGAGCACCACGCGCACCCACTGCCTTAGGGCCCTGTCCCACCCCATACTGGCGCTGCGAAGCATCCCGCGAATCACGCAGCTCAAACTGCAAACCCAGCGGCTGAATATCCTCAGGCTTCCGCCCATCCCGGCCAGCGCGCCCGCTCTCCAGGATCCGCGACAGCGCGAGCTCCCACTCAGCATCAACCGGCTGCAGGGCCTCCTCGGCCTCCCGCTCATCCTTAGCCTGCATGTGGCGCGCATTCGAATCGATCAGCAGGGCAGCAACATGCTTACACCCCGGCTCAACGTCCATGCCGCACGACATCTCACCAATCAGGAACCCGGACTGATCCGAAACCAACGTGACGTCCGCGACCACCTCAACACCGTCGTCGAACACCGTCCCTGAAAGCTTCAGCGCATCAGAGTCCCACACAAGATCAGACAACTGACCCGCATCAACCAGCATTTTCCCGCGGGTAAAAGAGCCGCCGCCAACCTTTTTGAGGACTTCGCGGGCATCAACCAAAGGAAACTTCGCAGAACTCATCACCGCATAGTTTCTCATCTAGGGCGAGAGGTCATGAAATCGGGGGCCTCTGCGCGGGCCGGATTATGAGGTGGGAGAGGGTCCTACAACGCAACTGTGCCGAACAAGAGCCCCAAAACATACGTGACAGCCGCCGCGCCCAAACCGATGAACAACTGCCGGAAACCACGCGAAACCGGGGACGATCCAGAGATCAGCCCCACGAAACCACCCGTAATGAGCAACGCAGCGCTCACCAGGATTGTCGCGATGATCACAGCGGTGATACCCGTCATGCCAAAGATATACGGGAGGATCGGGACGATCGCGCCGATCGAAAACATCACAAACGACGACGTTGCGGCACCCCACGCGCTTCCGTGCCCGTCGAGCTCTTCATCACCTGGCAAGGTGCGGCCCTCGTGCGGGAGCGGCAGGGAGGTCGACGGGTCGCAATCGCATTCGAAACGGCCCATGCGTTCCGCCGCGCGATGCTCCGCCGCCTCTTGCGACATCCCTCGCGCCAAGTACACGAGCACAAGCTCGTTCTCATCGAGATCCAAATGCGGGGCTGCATGCAAGGTTGCGTGCGTGGGGCGGGACGCATCCAGAAGCTCCCGCTGGGAGCGGATCGAAACGAACTCACCAGCGCCCATCGAAAGCGCGCCCGCAAGCAAACCTGCGATACCGGTGAACATCACGATCGACGGCGCAACACCCGTAGCGCCGATACCCAACACAAGCGCGAAGTTAGACACGAGGCCATCGTTCGCGCCGAACACCGCCGCACGGAAATTACCTGAGAGCCGCATCCGCCCCTCAGTCGCTAGACCCCGCACAACCTCTTCGTGAACCAGCTCATCGGCCGCCATCTTGCTCGGGACATCCGAATCCTTCGCATACGGATTATTACCCTCCGCGCGCTGAACGAGCGCGAGAACGAAAATCGAACCGAAATGCGTAGCCAAGAAACGCAGCAACGAACGCTGAATCGACGGCCGAGACGGCTTAGCGTGCTCGCCTAACAACGCGCGCCAGTGGTCCGCGTGACGTTCCTCCGCTTCCGCGAGCGCCGTCAAAATGCGCGCGTCCTCGGGGGACTTCGCTTTCTTCGCGAGAGCCTCGTAAATCGCGCCCTCCGTCAGCTCATCCGCCAAATAGCGGCGCCACCGGCGGATCTGCGCGGGTGTCGGTTCAGGGCGCTGGTCAGCTGGGGACGGATGCTGAGTGGGGGACGGGCGGGACTCAGAAGGCGATGCGGTACTCACGGGCACCAGTTTAGAAAGATCACGATGCGGGTGCCGGGCAGAAAGTTATGCCACCTTCACTGTGCGGGAATACCGAGTGAATAACGGCGGGGGATTACCGAGTGGGGAGCGTCCGCGCGATCATCTGGTTGAGCACACGACGGGCCGTCGGTACGGACGCTTCCTCCGCCTGCACCATAAACATCGGAGCATCTAGAACGCTGTCATTGCCCGCCACTGAGACATTGTCCGGGCCTGAGCCATTGCCTGAGCGTGCGTCGGAGCTACTACCAAGCCGCGCAACGGCCGCTGATGACGGTCCCGGCACACCAGCGCGCCGACCACCATAGAGCCACGTAGCGCCCGAACCCACCGCAATCAACGCCGCCGCCGCGATATCCCACGGCTTCACCGCAGGGCCGAGCACCGCATCGTGCACACCAGACGCCAACCTGCACACATCCACCGTGGTGCACACATGCCGGCGAACCGTAGCGAAAGCCTGCACCAGATCAGCGAACTCAGCGGCCGCATCGACAGAAACCTCGAGAGCCTCAGCATGCGGATGGTCCGTGACCAACGCACAACCAGACTCCACGCCGCGGCCCGCGGACACACACGGCTGCCAGCCGTGCTCAGCTGAGGTCGAGTTGGCCCTCTGTTCAGAAACCGCAGCGCCATCCCCGCCGACCCACGCACGCCACGTGAGCCCCAAAGCCGGCGCACACACGACACCCGCCACAGGGACCCCATCGACCACCGCGGCAACCGAAATCCCAAAATCCGGCAAGCCATGAACAAAATTGCTGGTGCCGTCGATTGGATCGATGACCCAACAGACCGCACCCGCGGGAATGCCCGCACCGGATCCTCCCGCACCAGCGCCCGCCGCACCGCCGCCTTCTTCACCCAGGAATACAGCCACCGGAGTCCGTTCACGCAACAACGCGATCAAACGCGCCTCGGTCTCAATATCCGTCTGCGTCACCACATCATGCGCCGACGACTTCTCACGCGCCCCCACGCCGTCGCGCCACGCAGCAACAACATCGCCAGCCACCGCCTCCACCGCGGCAACCGCGATATCCCGCAAACGCTCGGGCTCCCCAGCAGCCAGCCGGGCAACCACATCGTCAGCTCCGGGCCACACCGGACCGACCACCGCATCGAAAAGATCAGAACCCATGCCGACATCAGTACCCATACCGCCAGCCTAATCAAGAACAGCCGGCAACACATGAGAAACTAGAACCGTGATGAAAGACGCACACCATCAGCACCGCCGCCGCGCTCGAAAAGAATTCGCATTAGCGCTTGAAGACCGCTGGCAAGACTTCCGTCTCAAAGTATCCAAACGCCGTGGAGACAACGTCGCGGTAGTCCCATACCGCGGTTACGGCAGGAGCGGCGAAAATGGGTGGGTGCGCATATTCGCGCGGGTCGTCATGGCCAAACCAGGTTCACGGCTCGAAGACCTTCACCTGCCCACGGTTGTGGAAGAAGGTGTCCGCGGATGGCGCCACTTCATCTCACCCACGGTGCCTGAATACCCCGTCAAAATCCGCATCAACGGAGACATCTACGACGTCTACTCAGACCGCGGAGGCGTGATCGACGAACGCCTCGCCGTCAACCTCGAACCGGGGTGGCACCACGTCGAATTCCTCGTCGACGACGCGGAACCCGTGACCGGCCACGTGTTCATGGTCAACGAAAACCAGAAACACGGGATCATCTGCGACGTCGACGACACCGTAGTAGTCACGATGCTCCCGCGCCCACTGCTTGCCGCGTGGAACTCCTTCGTGATCGACGAGCACGCCCGCGTCCCAACCCCCGGCATGGCGGTATTTCTTGACCGGTTCTCCAACGCCCACCCCGGCGCGCCGACCCTCTACCTCTCCACAGGCGCGTGGAACACCAACCGGGCGCTCAGCCGATTCATGGCCCGCAACCTCTTCCCAGACGGCCCACTCCTGCTCACCGACTGGGGCCCGGTAGAAGGCCGCTGGTTCCGCTCCGGCGTCCAGCACAAAGTCGACAACCTCCGCCGCCTCGCCCATGAATTCCCTGACATCTCGTGGCTCCTCGTAGGCGACGACGGACAAAAAGACCCCAATACCTACGCCGAATTCGCGCGCCGCTACCCAGACAACGTTTCCGCGATCGTGATCCGCCAGCTCACCCCATCGGAAGCCGCGCTCGCCGGTGGACGTAACGCAGCCATCATGAACACCACACCCGGTGTTCCATGGGTCTATGAGCCCGATGGCGGCCGCATCGCCGCCCGGCTCGTCGCGCTCGGCCTCATGCCAGAAGCGCCCGATGCCCTCGACCCAGACAACTAAGACAACTAACAGACGCAGTCAACTAACAGGCGCAGACAACTGAAGCGAGAAGGACACGATATGAGCCGCCAAACCGTCTCCGTACCACTGCGCTGGGCAGACATGGACGCTTATGGGCACGTTAACAACGCCAACCAGATCCGTCTCATGGAAGAAGCCCGCGTAGCAGGCTTCGGAGTCCCCGGCGGAACCGGCTCGCCCGTTAGCCGCGAAGGCAAAGTTGATCTGTTCGAAAACGTCGGCGAGGGCCTCATGATCCTTGTGGTCGAACACACGATCCGCTACCTCGCGCAACTCCCATACCGCGACGTCCCCGCGGCCGTGGACATTTGGATTTCCGACATCAAACCCGCAACCTTCACCGTCAACTACGAAATCCGCGACGGCCACGACGGGACACTATGCTCCCGCGCCATCACACTCCTGGCGCTCGCCGACGGTGAAACGGGGCGCTTAACCAGAATCCCGGCCGCCGTCCGCGAAGCCATGCAGGCATTCACCGACGACAGCCGGGAATCCGATTAAGTCAACAGTGCGCTGAACGCACCGCTAATAGAGCGCACCTAACGCACGACTCAGCTCAGCGCGCTAACGCACGACGGTCGCGCCGGCTTCCTCGAGGGACGCCAGTGCCGCTTCCGCCGCGTCCGCATCAACATAAGCGGTGTGCTCGTTCAATACGGTCACGCTGAAGCCGTGTGCGAGGGCATCGCGCGCGGAGGCCAGAACGCAGTGGTCGGTTGCGATCCCCACAACATCCACGTGGGTGATGCCCTCTTCCTTGAGGACCTCAGCCAGACCGGTCCCGTCGTCAGCGACCCCTTCGAAAGCGGAGTAGGCGGGGCTCCCCATGCCCTTGCGGACCTCGAGCTCGATCCGGGACGTATCCAAATTCGGGTGATAGGCCGCGCCCTCAGTGTTAGCAACGCAGTGGACCGGCCACGTCGTGGTCCAGTTCGGTTCCTCGCCTTCAGGCGCGAAGTGGCCGCCGTTATCGCCTTCCGAGGAATGCCAGTCCCGCGATGCCGCAATCAACTGATAGTCATGGCCCGGGGCGGTGAGCGAGTTGATGGAAGCCGCAACAGCAGCACCACCATCGCACCCCAAAGCACCGCCTTCAGCGAAGTCGTTCTGGACATCGACGATCAGCAAGGCACGGCCGTCAGCCGCGCGTTCAGCCTTGTGTCGGTGAGTCTGTTCGGACACCATCGTTAGCTTTCTTTTCTTGAACCAGCAGGACCTTACTTAGCGGACAGGGCTGCGACCTTCTTCTGCGCAGCTTTGTGGGCGCGGTCAGCCTTGCGTTCCGCACGCTTGGCGGCGATCTTCGCTTCGCTGCGCTTGGATCCGCCGAAGAGGAACGCGCTGAGGCCCGATGCCGCGGTCACGATGGCAACGGCCTCTTCCGCGCCGACCTTCTTGGCCAGCGGATGCGAGTAGCCGAAAGCGCCAAGGTAGATCGCGAGCAGCACGAGCGCGCGTGGCCAGCCGACCTTCTTGACCCAGATGCAGGTTGCCAACACGCCACACACTGCCAGAACTGCGCCGCCGAGTGGACGGTTCTTGGTGCGGCGGGCAACCTCGAAGCCGCCCACGAGGCCGGTCGTGGTCAACAGCGGGGTAGTCAGATTAGCCATGGTGGCTCTCCTTAGATGTGGGGTGAAGGTTGGGGTGAATTGGGGACAGGCCCGCTTATTCCTTGGAGCTATCGGTGTCAGAGGATGGCTCTGCGTCTTCCGGTGGGGTCTGGGATGCCGAGCGGATCATGCTCAGCACAGCGACCACGCCGCCGATGCTCGCGAGGGCTTTCAAACGATTCTTCTTACGTCGCGGGTCCACTGGCTCGGGGCCAATCGGGTTGGTCATCGCGCGCAGCTTGCGGCCCTCGTAAACGTCCTTGGCGTACGCCTTTTCCTTCTTCTTGATGCCCGAGGTCGAACGTGGTGGGAGCAGGACCTGCTCTTCAGCTTCAAGACCAGCGGTGAGCTGGCGAGCACGCTGAGCTTCCACATCGACTTCCGCACCCAGAACCAGCACACAGTTGATGATCCAGATCCACATCAGACCCGCGATCGCACCACCGATGGAGCCGTAGGTCTTGTTGTAGTTAGCGAAGTTGGAGAGGTACCACGCGAAGCCCGCGGTCGCCAGTGCCATTGCGACGAGCGCGAACGTTGCGCCCAGGGTGATCCATCGGACCTGTGGGCGGCGCACGTTAGGGGTGAAGTTGTAGAGCAAACCGATCATGACGATCGCGACCACGATCAGAACAGGCCATTTGAGGATGTTCCAAACAGTCACCGCTTCAGGACCCAGGCCGATCCAGCCGCCGATCATCGACGCGAAGTCACCTGAGACGAGCAACAGCAGGATGCAGATCATCGCGCCGAACAGCAGTGCGAGGGTGATGAGGTACATCTGGATGCGCAGGAACATCGCGGCGCGGCCCTCTTCGACACCGTAGACGGTGTTGATGGAGCGGGAGAACGCGTTGACGTAGTTCGAAGACGTCCACACGGCACCCAGGACACCGATCACGAAGAATAGGCCCGCGCCGTTGCCTTCAGTGAGCCCGGTAATGGGTTCTTCGAGGACTTTCGCCATCTCAGGCGAGCCGACGTCTTCGATCGTGTTGAGCAGCAGCTTGGTGGTTTCTTCGCCTTGGCCGAACAAACCTAGGGTCGAGACCACGGCGAGTAGCGCCGGGAAGATCGCGAACACTGTTCGGTAGGTGAGGGCAGCGGCCATGTCCATGCCGCCGTCGCGAGTGAATTCGCGGAGTGCTCTGCCGAAGATGTATTTCCATCCGGCCGCCGGGATGGGGCCGGCGTTGTCCATGCGTTCTTCGATCGCGTCTTTTGCGTCGGGGTCTGCCGTGATGCTTCTCTCCACGCTATTGGCCTTCCTGATGGATGCTATTGATCTAGAGCCTAGTCATCTCACAGGTTTGATGCCACACTCGCGCTTTTTTGGGGTGTCCTGCGGGTGTTCTCGCCGCGCCTGCGCGTGCTGTGGGTTCTAAGATGGCACGATCGTTGGTGGAGTGTCGTGAAACTGTGCTCGATGTTGTGGCATGGCGCTCGATGCTGAGTTGAGTTGGTTGAGGGATGTTGCAGGATGCCTACAGATTTTAAGGACTCGCGTGACGCTGATACGTCGCCTTCGGGTGAGGTTGATGCGGGCGCGGAGCTTGCTTATGAGGCGACTGATGAGCGTCCTTCGTTGACGACGCGCACCCGGGAGGCTCTGTATCGTTTCCGGGTTGGTTTGCAGGAGGGCATGCCGCTGCCGCTGGTGATTCAGGGCAGTATTGAGGCGATTCAGGTGTATGTCCTGGGGCTGATTGTTGTTGCGATTCCTTTGGGTGTTGCGGCGGCGTCTGGCGGCTGGTTGAGCGCGAGTGCGGGCGATGTTGCTCATGCGACTGGGCAGTGGTGGCTCATGGGGCATGGGGTTCCGTTGGTACGTTCGGATGCCGCTATTGGTGGTGAGGGGACGATGTGGTTCCTTCCGTTGGGGTTCGTGTTGGTGCCTGGATGGTTGGCGTGGCGTGCGGGCCGGCGGTTGGCGCGGGCGTCGTGGTCTGATCAGTTGTGGCAGGCGATGTTGGGTTCGCTGGTCGTGTATGGCTTGTTGGGTATGGCGACGACGTGGTGGGCTTCGACTGAGTTGGTTTCTGCGCCGTGGTGGGGTGCGTTGTTGATTCCGTTGGTGATCCACGTGATTGGTTTGATCGGGGGAGCGTGGCGTGAGGCGGGCTCGTTTGGCCGGTTGATTGGTTTTGATGCGGCGGATTGGGTTGTTCAGCATTCGCAGTATCAGCGGTGGGCTGGCTCGTATGTGTGGGCTGTTGTGCGTGCTGGTTTTGTGGGGTTTGTGACGGCTGTGGGGCTGGCGTCTGCGGTTTTCACGGTGCAGTTGTTGGTGCATTGGGTTGATGTGGTCAATAACGTGATGCGTTTGAATCCTGGTGTGTGGGGCGGTTCGGCGTTGATGTTGTTGCAGTTGGTGTTTGTTCCGAACATGGTCGTGTACACGCTGGCCTATCTGACTGGCGGCGGTTTTGCCTTGGGGTCCACCACATCGGTTTCTGCGTTTGGTGTGTTCGGGACTGATATGCCGCCGTTGCCGTTGTTGGGGATGCTCCCTGAGGGCCCGCATGTGTGGGTTGTTGTGATTCCGGTGGTGGCTGGGATTGTGGCCGGCTGGTGGTTTTTGCGTGAGGGCGAGAACCACTTGGAGGAGTGGTTGACGCTCCGTTTCGAGCAGCGCTGGGTTGGTTTGACGTTGTCCTCGCTGGTTTTGGGGCTTCTGGTGGGCGCGGTTTCGGCTGCTGGTTTTGTGGCGTTCGCGTTTTTGTCCTCTGGCACGTTGGGGCTGGGTGTTTTCACGTGGATTGGCCCGCATGTGTGGGCGTCTGCTGGTTTGCTGGTCGCGGAGATCGGCGTGGGTGCTGTGATCGGTAATGTTGCGGCGCCGTTGTTTGAGCGTGATCCTGTTTTGGATGCGTGAGTTTTAGGGAGGGTTTCGCGATGCGTGCGGTGGTTTTGCTTTCGGGGTCTGGTACAAATTTCCAGGCTGTTGTTGATGCTGTTTCTGCTGGTCGGTTGACTGGTGTGGAGATCGTTGCGGTGGGTACGGATCAGCCGGGTGCGGCTGGTCTGCATCGTGCTGATGGCTTGGGTGCTGAGACGTTCGTTGTGGACCCTGAGGATTACGATGCGCGGGCTGAGTGGGATGCCGCGTTGGCTTCCGCTGTGGCTGGTTTCGAGCCGGACGTGGTGGTGTGCTCGGGCTTTATGCGGATTTTGGGTGCGGCGTTCCTTGAGCGTTTCGGGGATCGGACGGTGAACACGCATCCGGCGTTGTTGCCGTCGTTCCCGGGTGCGCACGGTGTGCGTGACGCGTTGGCGTATGGCGTTAAGGTCACGGGCTGCACGGTGCATTGGGTTGATGCGGGTGTGGATACGGGCCCGATCATCGCGCAGCGTGCGGTTGAGGTGCGCGAGGGCGAGTCGCAGGATGAGCTGCATGAACGGATTAAGGTTCAGGAGCGTTCTGCGTTGATTGAGGTTCTGCAGGGTCTTGCGGATGGCGCAATCACGTTCCCGTCCGTAGGAGATTGAAGCGTAGACTAGTCGTGTCTGCCTTGTGAGGCGGGCTGTTTCTCATGCGCATTGTGTAGTGCGTATTTTCCGCGATTTCTCCTGAGGAGCCTTTTCTCGTGACCGTTCAGGATTCCACGCCGACGACCGTTCCGATTAAGCGTGCACTGATCTCTGTTTATGACAAGACCGGTTTGGAGGACCTTGCTCGCGGCCTGCATGAGGCTGGCGTCGCGATTGTGTCTACCGGTTCTACTGCTGGCCGTATTGCTGATGCGGGTATCCCGGTGACTGAGGTGTCTGAGGTGACGGGCTTCCAGGAGTGCCTCGAAGGTCGTGTGAAGACTCTGCACCCGCGGGTTCACGCGGGTATTTTGGCTGATCGCCGCAAGGATGACCATGTTCAGCAGCTCAAGGACATGGAGATTGAGCCGTTTGATCTGGTGGTCGTGAACTTGTACCCGTTCGTTGAGACAGTGCGTTCGGGTGCCGACCAGGATGCGGTGATTGAGCAGATCGATATCGGTGGCCCGTCGATGGTTCGCGCGGCCGCTAAGAACCACCCTTCTGTTGCCGTGGTCGTGAACCCTGAATTCTATGGCCAGGTCGTTGAGGCAGCTCGCGGTGAGGGCTTCGATTTGGCGACCCGCCGTCGTCTGGCTTCGCTCGCTTTCGCCCACACTGCCGCCTACGACAACGCTGTTGCCGCGTGGACCGCGGCTCAGTTCGGTGACCCGGGCGCGGAAGAGGCTCCGGTGTTCCCTCCATACGCTGGCTTGTCGCTCGAGCGTGCTGAGGTTCTGCGTTACGGCGAGAACCCGCACCAGCCGGCAGCACTGTACGTGGATCACGCCGCGTCCCCGGGTATTGCTCAGGCTGAGCAGCTGCACGGTAAGGCGATGAGCTACAACAACTACCAGGACGCCGACGCCGCAGTGCGCGCGGCTTATGACTTCGATGAGCCAGCGGTTGCCGTGATCAAGCACGCTAACCCGTGCGGCATCGCCGTCGCGACCCCGGGTGCCGAGGACCCGATCGCTGACGCGCACCGCAAGGCTCACGGAACCGATCCGTTGTCGGCTTTCGGCGGCGTGATCGCGGCTAACCGCCCTGTTACGGCGGGTATGGCTCGCACGGTTTCGGAGATCTTCACCGAGGTTGTTGTGGCCCCGGGCTTCGAGGATGAGGCCGTAGAGATCCTCTCCAAGAAGAAGAACATCCGTCTGCTGGCCCTTCCGAAGGACTTCAAGCAAGACACGGTTTCGATCCGTCAGATTTCCGGTGGCGCCCTGCTCCAAACAACCGACCAGCTCGATGCACCAGGCGATGACCCGAAGACCTGGACGCTCGCGGCCGGCGAACCAGCTGACGAGAAGACGCTCGCCGACCTCGCTTTCGCGTGGCGTGCCCTGCGTTCCGCTAAGTCGAACGCGATCCTGCTCGCCAACGACGGCGCCGCCGTCGGCATCGGCATGGGCCAGGTCAACCGCGTCGATTCGTGCCGCCTCGCAGTAGAGCGCGCCAACACCCTCGGTGTCACGGTTGCATCCGACGTCAACGCGGCAGGCGGGGCGGAAGCCGACGCCAACGCACAGTCTGAGGAACGCGCACGCGGAGCCGTTGCCGCATCGGACGCTTTCTTCCCGTTCGCAGACGGCCCGGAGGTCCTCATCAACGCTGGCGTGCGCGCGATCGTCCAGCCGGGCGGTTCCGTACGCGACCAGGACACGATCGACGCCGCGAACAAGGCCGGCGTGACGATGTACTTCACGGGTGAACGCCACTTCTTCCACTAAACCCACTCCGAAGACCACCTAGCGGAGGCCGGTGAGGTGATTGCCAATGAACGCACGTTCGGCAACAAACCTCACCGGCCTCTTTGCGACCCTTTAGAATAGAGACGAGTGTGCCCAGACAACTGACGGGCACAACCCAACTCATCAGCGACTGTTGAGGGAGAAAGCCGCCACATGGCAAAGATCATCTATACACACACCGACGAAGCGCCGATGCTCGCCACGCACTCGTTCCTGCCGATGGTTGAGGCTTTTGCCTCCCAGGCGAACGTGCCGATGGAAACCCGCGATATTTCGCTGGCTGGCCGCATCATCGCAACGTTTTCTCACATGCTCCCAGAGAACCAGCGCATCAACGATGCCCTGGCTGAGCTGGGCGAGATGACCCAGAGCCCAGATGCGAACATCGTGAAGCTTCCGAACATTTCGGCTTCCGTACCGCAGTTGAAGGCAGCCGTTGCTGAGCTGCAGGCGCAGGGCTACGACCTGCCGAACTTCCCAGACGAGCCAAAGACTGACGAAGAGCGCGAGATCCGCGAGCTCTACGGCAAGGTCATGGGTTCCGCTGTGAACCCGGTCCTGCGTGAAGGTAACTCCGACCGCCGTGCACCGCAGTCCGTCAAGAGCTACGCGAAGAAGAACCCTCACTCGATGGGTGAGTGGACCAAGGACTCCAAGACCAACGTCGCGACGATGGGCAAGAACGACTTCGCGTCCAACGAGAAGTCCGTTGTGCTTGAGAAGGACGACGAGCTGACCATCCGCTTCACCCCTGCCGGCGGCGAAGCGAAGGTTCTCAAGCCCGCGTTCAAGGTTCTCGAAGGTGAGGTCGTTGACGGCACGTTCATGTCCGTCAAGGCACTCGACGCTTTCCTCAAGGAGCAGGTTGCGCGCGCTAAGGACGAGGGCATCCTCTTCTCCGCGCACCTCAAGGCGACCATGATGAAGGTCTCCGACCCGATCATCTTCGGCCGCGTTGTCCGCGCTTACTTCGCTGACCTGTTCGAGAAGTACGGCGACAAGCTCGCAGAAGCTGGCCTGTCCCCGAACAACGGCCTCGCAGCGATCATCTCCGGCCTCGACTCCCTCGACGCCGAAACCGCTGAAGCCGTCAAGGCAGAGATCGAGAAGGCCTACAACGAAGGCCCGTCGATCGCTATGGTTGATTCCTCCCGCGGAATCACCAACCTTCACGTCCCATCGGACGTCATCGTCGACGCATCCATGCCAGCGATGATCCGCACCTCCGGCCAGATGTGGAACGCTGACGACAAGACCCAGGACACCCTGGCGATCATCCCTGACTCCTCCTACGCTGGCGTCTACCAGACCGTGATTGAGGACTGCCGCGCGAACGGCGCGTTCGACCCAGCAACCATGGGTACCGTCCCGAACGTTGGCCTCATGGCTCAGAAAGCTGAAGAGTACGGCTCGCACGACAAGACCTTCCAGCTCGAGGAAGACGGCACGGTTGAGGTCGTCAACTCCGCAGGCGATGTTCTGATTTCCCACGAGGTTGAGGCCGGCGACATCTGGCGCGCATGCCAGACCAAGGACCTGCCGATCCGCAACTGGGTTGAGCTCGCAGTTGAGCGCTCCCGCCAGTCGGGTATGCCAGCTGTGTTCTGGCTCGATGAGAACCGCGCACACGACGCGAACCTCATCGAGAAGGTCAACACCTACCTCAAGGACCTCGACACCGACGGCCTGGACATCCGCATCCTTGCTCCGAAGGAAGCAACCCAGTTCTCGGTTGATCGCATCCGCAAGGGTGAGGACACCATCTCGGTGACCGGTAACGTCCTGCGTGACTACCTGACCGACCTGTTCCCGATCCTCGAGCTCGGCACCTCCGCGAAGATGCTCTCGATCGTTCCACTGCTTGCTGGTGGTGGATTGTTCGAGACCGGCGCTGGCGGTTCCGCACCGAAGCACGTTCAGCAGCTCGTTGAAGAGAACCACCTGCGTTGGGACTCCCTCGGTGAGTTCCTTGCTCTCGCTGAGTCCTTCGAGAAGTTCGGCCGCCAGACCGAGACCCCAGCAGCTGAGGTTCTTGGCCGCGCACTCGATGCAGCGACCGGTACGTTCCTCGACGAGAACAAGTCCCCATCCCGCAAGGTAGGCGAGCTCGACAACCGCGGCTCCCACTACTTCCTGGTTCGCTACTGGGCTGAAGAACTCGCACAGCAGACCGAGGATGCGCGCCTTGCACAGGTCTTCGCACCTGTTGCGAAGGCACTCGCAGAGAAGGAAGAGCAGATCATCTCCGAGCTCAACGGCGCACAGGGCGTAGCAGTTGACCTGGGTGGCTACTACCGCCCAGACGAGAAGAAGGTCTCCGAGATCATGCGTCCTTCCGCAACCCTCAACGAGATCATCGACGGCCTCAAGGCCTAAGTTTCTCGCTTCAGCGGGGCTAGCACAGCTCGCTGATACAGCGAACGGGAGGCGTGACCATGTGGTCACGCCTCCCGCGTGTTTAAGTGCGAGTGTCTACGGCGTCGAGGTGCGATCTAGTTATCGAGCGCTACTGCGTGACGGCGGGCCAAGCCGACGTAGGTTTCGGCGGAAGTTGACAGTGCCGCAACTTCCTCATCGGTCAGCTCACGGCGGACCTTCGCAGGCGCGCCTGCAACCAGAGACCGCGGCGGAACCTCCATGCCCTCCAAAACGAGCGCGCCAGCGGCGACAAGCGACTGCTCACCGATCACAGCGCCATTCATGATGGTCGCGGACATGCCAACCAGCGTCCCGTTGCCCACAGTGCAGCCATGCACCACGGCGGCGTGGCCGACAGTGACATCGTCACCGAGGGTGCACGGGTACTCAGGGTCAGCGTGAACCACGACGCTGTCCTGAAGATTGGTGCGGGCGCCAACGCGGATCGGGGCGGAATCCCCGCGGACCGATACCCCGTAGAACGCCGAAGAATCCTCAGCCATCACTACATCGCCACTAACCGTGGCGGTAGGGGCCAGGAACGCGGCGGCCTCGACGTCAGGGGTTCCGTTATCAAGTGGAATGATATGTGCCATGCGACCAGCCTACTGACGCCGGCGCGCTGTTGCACTCAAAACGCTGTTGCACTCACAGCTCAGTCGCGAACCCACGAATCCGGAAGCACGGGTGCGTCCTTCGGGTCGAAACCGCCCACCGGGATGGTCTGGTTCGGGCAGCTCTTGAGAACGCGTTTCATCGCGTCCTTTTCAGGCGGGCTGACCCACAAGCCATACCGAGACTTGACCGCGATCTGCCGGGCCACCATCGGACATCTGTACGCCTTGTTAGGTGGGAGCCAGCTAGCGGCATCGTGATCGGATTTCTGCTGGTTGAGCGGGCCGGAGACCGCGAGCAGATTCAGCGGGTCGTTCGCGAGCAGGACGCGTTCGCGTTGGCTCAGGTTCTGCGCGCCCTTTTGCCACGCATCAGACAGCGCTACGACGTGGTCGATCTGAACCGCCTGGGAGGTGCGGGGACCGCGTTCAAAGTTGATGGTTCGGCCCGAATACGGGTCATTCAGAACGCCCGATATGACCTTGCAGCGGCCTTCACGTGTTGTGTTGCGGAGGTCTCGGGTGAGGATGTCGTCGCGGGTGCGGCAGCCGTTGCGGTCGGTATCGAGCCACGCGCGGCCGAAGGCGCCGGTGCGGTCGTAGCCGGTCTTGGGTGCTCGGCCTTTGACCTGGAGCGTTTCGAGGACCACCGCTGCGTTGTTGGATGGCTTCGCCGGTTTAGATGGCTTGGCTGGTTTGGTCGGTTTGGAAGGCTCGGCCGGCTTAGCTGGCTTCGCCGTTTTGCTTGGCTTGGCTGATTCTGACGGGTGAGCGGATTCGCTCGGTGTGGGCGATGCAGTTGGTGCGGCCGGCTGAGTGGTTTGCGAAGGCCCCGGCTCCGAAGGTGCCGCCTCCGAAGGGCTCGGCGTCGCTTCGAC
This sequence comes from Pseudoglutamicibacter cumminsii, assembly GCF_016907775.1. NCBI lineage: Bacteria > Bacillati > Actinomycetota > Actinomycetes > Micrococcales > Micrococcaceae > Pseudoglutamicibacter > Pseudoglutamicibacter cumminsii. Next base: position 1,408,475 of record NZ_JAFBCO010000001.1, read on the forward strand.
TGACGGTGCGGCGGTCTGCGAGTGTTCCGCGTCTTCAGCCGAGCACCTTCCGATCATGGAAAGCACAAAGAGAATCACCACGACAACCAGGATTTTCTGCATCGTGGTTGACTGCGTCGATGAGGCTCCGGACTTTCCATGCATACCGAGCATCATCCACCAGCAGGAGCCTCATACGCGGGATCGGCTCGCCATTGAGCCCTATGTGACGCATCACGGCAGGGTACACAACGCTACGGCACACAGTGCCGGGCCGTGGGGCGTCATAATGGACTCATCATGCAGTGCGATTATTACGATGCGGGCGTGTGCTTATCGTGCACGCTCATAGAACAACCGTATGGCGAGCAGGTCGAGCTCAAGCAGCGGCAAGCTCAGCAGTTGCTTGAGCCGTACGGGCCAACGACCTGGCTTGAACCGTTCACCGGGCCTGAGCAGGGGTACCGCACGCGCATCAAGATGGTGCTGGGCGGCACGTTCCGCCGACCGACGTTCGGGATCCTGGACCGTGAACGTCGCGGCGTTGACCTGCGCGAATGCGGCGTGATCCACCCTGACTTGACCCGGATGTTTGGCCTGATTCATTCGCTCATCCGCATCAGCAAGCTTGCCCCGTACTCCGTCCCGAAGCGAACCGGTGAGCTCAAACAAGTTCACATGACGCTAAACGAAGCCGGGCAGATCATGCTGCGCTTCGTGGTCCGCTCCCGCGCCGGCGTGGCGGCACTGCGCCCGCATCTGGCGGGCTTCCTCGCAAGGGCGCCGCACATCGTGACCGTGACCGCGAACCTGCTACCGGATCACGTAGCGCTCGCCGAGGGTGATGAGGAAATCCACTTGGCAGGGGACAAGACCTTCCCGCTGAGGATCAGCGGTTTGCCGTTGCGGGTTCGCCCGCAAGGTTTCGTGCAGACTAACCAGGTTGTCGCGGAAGGGCTCTATGCGCAGGCAGGGGAGTGGGTTGCGACGGCCTGCGCGGGCAACGAAGGTGCGCCGCCGGAAACGGTGTGGGACCTGTATGCGGGTGTGGGCGGTTTCGGATTCACGGCTGCCCAGGCCGGTGCCGGGTCAGTGGTCGGCGTTGAGACCTCCGACGAGGCGGTTGCAGCGGGCAACGCTGCGGCGGCTCAGCAGGGTATGGGCTCAGTCGAGTTCATCGCGGCGGACGCGACACAGTGGGTGCGTGAAAAGCCCGCGCCTGAGCTGATCATCGTGAACCCGCCTCGGCGTGGCCTGGGCCCCGAGCTGCCCGGCTGGCTCAACGAATGCTCCGCAGAGCGGATCATATATTCGAGTTGTAACCCGACCACGCTCGCGCGCGACCTCGCCGCGATGGACAGCTGGAAAGTTGATCAGGCACGCTTGTTCGACATGTTCCCGCAGACCCCACACATGGAGGTCATCGCGCTACTGAGCAGGCTCTAGGAGTAGGGCCTAGAGCGCACAGTATCAGTCGAAAACACCCGTGCTCAGTCGAAAACAACAGTGCGGTGGCCGTCCAACAGCACACGATGCTGTGCGTGCCAGCGCACGGCACGCGCGAGAGTCTGAGCCTCGGTCGCGCTGCCTTGCTGCACGAGCTCTTCCGGGGTGCGGTCGTGGCGGACCGGCGTGACGGCCTGATCGATGATCGGGCCCTCGTCGAGGTCGCTCGTCACATAGTGCGCGGTCGCGCCGATGAGCTTGACGCCGCGAGCATGCGCCTGGTGGTACGGCCGTGCACCCTTGAAAGACGGCAAGAACGAGTGGTGGATGTTGATCGCGCGGCCCGCGAGCTCGTTGCAGAGCTCGTCGGTCAGGATTTGCATGTAGCGGGCGAGCACCACGAGGTCGATGTCGTGTTCCGCAATAAGCTCGCGTAGCTGAGCCTCGGCCTCTGGCTTGTTGTCTTTCGTGACCGGGATATGCGCGAAAGGCACGCCATAAAACTCAGCCAGCGGCTTCAAATCCGTGTGGTTGGACACGATGAGCGGAACCTCGATCGGCAGGTAGCCCGCGTGTTGGCGGCTCAATAATTCTTCAAGCGCGTGCGGCGCCTTCGAGCACATGATGAGGGTCCGCAGCGGCGCGCTCGCGTCCCGCACATTCAGATCCATCTGGAACTGCTGAGCAACCGGGCGTAACTGAGCCTCAACATCGGCGGTTGGAAGCGACACATCCGCTTCGATCCGCATGAAGAACGTACCGGTCTGCTGTGAACCGTACTGTTGGGACTCAATGATGTTGCCGCCAGCCTGGAACAGCGCGCCGGTGACGTGATGCACGATGCCGGGCTGGTCTGGGCAGGACAAGCTCACCACAATCCGGTGGTTGCTGTTCGCATCGCGGTTCAGAGTCACGTCGCGGTTTTCGGCTTCGTCGCGGTGGTTGTTTTTGAGTTCCATAGGCTTCACGATAGCGGCGGTACGAGGCGGGGCTGGCATTCGTTGAGTTGTTAAGTCGAGTATCGGACGGTGCCTGGGGAGTGTTCACGGGCTAGAATGAATGCGTCCGCCGTGTGTTCACTCGTCACCTCACGTGCCGGGTGCCGCGGCATCAGCTGTTGCCGAACAACAACGAGCGCTAAGCGCCGCACAGGAGAGGCCCCGTGTCACAGACTCCCGATGTCACTAATCAGCCGCTTGCTGAGCTTGACCCCGAAATCGCTGCCCTGATCGATCAGGAATTGGGTCGCCAGCGCGACACCCTGGAAATGATCGCTTCTGAAAACTTCGCGCCGCGCGGCGTTCTCGAGGCTCAGGGCTCGGTTCTGACGAATAAGTACGCCGAAGGTTATCCGGGACGCCGTTATTACGGCGGTTGCGAATACGTTGACCAGGTTGAGGACCTGGCTCGGGACCGCGTCAAGGCACTGTTTGGTGCTGGCTTCGCTAACGTTCAGCCGCACTCGGGTGCTTCCGCTAACGCTGCCGCGTTGGCGGCGATGATCAACCCTGGCGACACGATGCTGGGCCTTTCGCTCGCTCACGGCGGCCACTTGACGCACGGCATGAAGCTCAACTTCTCCGGCAAGCTCTACAACGTTGCGGCGTACGAGGTTGACCCTGAGACGTTCCGCATCGACATGGACAAGGTGCGCGAACAGGCGCTCGAGACCCGCCCGAACGTGATCGTTGCTGGATGGTCTGCGTACCCACGCCACCTGGATTTCGAGGCGTTCCGTTCGATCGCCGACGAGGTTGGAGCGCTTCTGTGGGTTGACATGGCCCACTTCGCTGGCCTGGCTGCGGCTGGTCTGCACCCGAACCCAGTTCCGGTTGCTGACGTCACGACCTCGACCGTCCACAAGACCCTGGCCGGCCCTCGTTCCGGTGTGATCTTGTCCAACACCGCCGAGATGTCTAAGAAGATCAACTCTGCTGTGTTCCCTGGCCAGCAGGGTGGTCCGCTTATGCACGCGATCGCCGGTAAGGCCGTTGCGTTCAAGGTCGCTGCTTCCGAGGAGTTCAAGAACCGCCAGGAGCGCACGCTCAGCGGCGCGAAGATCCTCGCTGAGCGCCTCACCGCTAAGGACGTCGCTGACACCGGTGTTTCGGTTCTGACCGGCGGCACCGACGTCCACCTGGTCCTGGTTGACTTGCGCGAATCCGAACTGGACGGCCAGCAGGGCGAAGACTTGCTCCACGAGGTGGGCATCACCGTCAACCGCAACTCTGTCCCGTGGGACCCACGCCCACCGATGGTGACCTCCGGCCTTCGCATCGGTACGCCGGCCCTGGCGACCCGCGGCTTTGGCGACAAGGAATTCACCGAGGTTGCGGAAATCATCGCGGTGGCTTTGCGCGACGGCAAGAACGCCGACGTCGATGCGTTGCGTGCCCGCGTGGATAAGCTCGCGGCTGACTTCCCGCTCTACCCTGGCCACGAGAACTGGTAAGGGGCAACGTGACTGCAGTAAAGCTTGATGGGCGCGCGGCGTCCAAGGCGATCAAGGAAGAGCTCGCTGAGCGCATCGCGGTGCTCAAGGAGCAGGGCGTGACCCCGGGGATCGCCACGGTCCTAGTGGGTGCTGACCCGGCGTCCCAGTTGTACGTGGGGATGAAACACAAGCAGTCGGTGGCTTTGGGCATGAATTCGATCATGCGTGAGCTGCCTGCGGATGCGACCCAGGAAGACGTTGAGGCGCTGATTGACGAGCTCAACGCTGATGAGTCTTGCCACGGCTACATCGTTCAGCTGCCGCTGCCGAAGCACCTGGATACGGATGCGATTCTCGAGCGGATTGACCCGAAGAAGGACGCGGACGGCTTGCACCCGACCAACCTCGGCAAGCTGGTTCTCAACGTCAATGACCCCATCGAAACCCCGTTGCCGTGCACCCCGCGCGGTGTGATTGAGCTTTTGACGCGCAATGGCGTTGAGATCGCGGGTAAGCATGTTGTTGTTGTGGGCCGCGGTGTCACGATCGGCCGTCCGATCGGCCTGTTGTTGACCCGTCGCGAACACAATGCGACCGTGACGTTGACCCACACCGGAACCAAGGACATGAGCGAGCACTTGCGTCAGGCTGACATCGTGGTTGCTGGCGCGGGTGTCAAGCACATGATCAAGGCTGAAGACATCAAGCCGGGTGCCGCTGTACTGGATGTGGGTGTGACCCGCGAACCGGATCCCGAGGGTGGCCGCGATAAGGTCTACGGCGACGTCGACCCGGCGGTCGAAGAGGTTGCGGGATATCTTTCGCCGAACCCAGGTGGTGTGGGCCCGATGACGGTCGCGCTGCTCATGACTAACGTTGTTGAGGCCGCCGAACGTTCCCTCAAGAAGTAGGCGATCGCATCACGTAGAGGTATCAAACCTCGCTGATACGCGAAGTGGGGGCGTCCAAACAGTTCGAACTGTTTGGACGCCCCCACTCGTTTAAGCGGTAGGCCGTGTCAGCTTAGTTGCGGACGTTGGCTTCGATTCGCTGGCCGACTTCTTCGTCGATGTTCTTCCAGTACTCAATCGCGTTGGAGAGAACTGGCTCTACAACGTCGGAGAGTGCGCCGGAAACGGTCTCGACGAGGCGGTCACGGCCGGCGTCGTCGAAGACGTTGCGGACCAGGTCGTGTGCCTGCGAGAAGTCGTCGTCGTCCTTACGGAGGGTGTAGGCGGCGCGGGTCAGGTCGCCGTCAGCTTCCCAACCGTTGTCGACCGGGCCCTCTTCATCCGACCACGAGTCACCGAACGAGTTCGGAGCGTATACGGAGCGAGCACCGGTGTGCTCGTACCACATGTTGCCCTCGAAGTTGTAGGTGTGGACGTCGTTGATTGGACGGTTGACAGGCAGCTGCTGGAAGTTGGTGCCGATGCGGTAGCGCTGTGCATCCGCATATGCGAAGTTACGGCCCAGCAACATCTTGTCTGGGGAGTTACCGGTACCTGGAACCATGTTCGCTGGGGAGAAAGCAGCCTGCTCGATCTCAGCGAAGAAGTTCTCAGGGTTGCGGTTCAGGGTGAAGGTACCGACCTTGTGGCGTGGGTAGTCACCCAGTGGCCAAATCTTGGTGAGGTCGAATGGGTTCAGACGGTAGGTCTTAGCCTCTTCGTACGGCATGATCTGAACGTGCATGTCCCACTTCGGGTAGTCGCCGTTCTTGATGGCCTCGAACAGGTCACGGCGGTGTGCTTCAGCATCAGTACCGGCGAGCTGCTCTGCTTCCTCGTTGGTGAGGCCCTCAACACCCTGCTGGGAGAGGAAGTGGTAGCGAACCCAGAAGCGCTCGCCTTCAGCGTTGACCCACAGGTAGGTGTGGGAGCCGTAGCCGTTCATGTGGCGGTAGCTCTTAGGGATACCGCGGTCACCCATGAGGTAGGAAACCTGGTGTGACGTCTCTGGGTTCTGAGTCCAGAAGTCCCACTGCATCGTGTTGTCGCGCAGGCCGTTTTCAGGCAGGCGCTTCTGCGAACGGATGAAGTGTGGGAACTTCATTGGGTCGCGAACGAAGAAGATCGGGGTGTTGTTACCGACGAGGTCAAAGTTGCCCTCTTCGGTGTAGAACTTGAGTGCGAAACCGCGAACGTCGCGCCACGTGTCTGGGGAGCCGAGCTCACCAGCAACCGTGGAGAAACGAGCCAGCATCGGGGTCTTCTTGCCAGGCTGCAGGAAGTCAGCCTTGGTCCACTTCGAAACGTCTTCGGTGACCTCGAGCTCACCGAACGCGCCGGAGCCCTTTGCGTGTGGGCGGCGCTCTGGAACGTTCATGCGGTTGAAGTGTGCCAGCGTCTCGACCAGGTGGTGGTCGTGCAGGACGATCGGGCCGTCCTGACCAACGGTCAGCGAGTTGCGGTCGCTGACAGCAGGGATGCCGGCCTGGGTGGTTGAACCCGTGCCGTGTGGCTTGGTGTTCTCAGCCATGTTGCTCCTTTACTTGGATGAGATTGAAACTTTGTGGACGACCTTATGTTTCTTTGCAGTCCTCGCAAAGACCGCGGTAGAGAACCTCCGCCACAGCAATGTCGATGCCGTGGGCGTGTGAAGGTTCAAGGCACGGAGCGTGCCCGACGGCGCACTCCACGTCCTCAAGTCTGCCGCATTTCACGCACTGAACATGGTGGTGGTTGTCTCCGGTTTCCACCTCATACAGGGTGGGGGAGTTAGGGACTTCCACGCGCCGCAGCAACTTCACGTTCGTGAGGTCGTGCAAGATCATGTGCGTGGTTGAAAGCGCTAACTGAGGTAGAGCTTCCGATGCGAACTTGTGGATCTGTTCTGCTGACGCATGGGATGACGCGGCTGTTGCTCGCATCACCGCCATGCGTTGCTTGGTGACACGGCGGTGATGCGCTTTGAGCGTTTCTGCCCATGAGCGTTCACGGTCGTCAACTGGTGTAGCCGCCGTGATCGGTCCGAGTGTCATGCAACACATTCTAGCAAATTATTCTGAATTATTCAGAATAGGAGGCGAATTCTTGGTGACGTGACAGAGAAGCCAGTTGCTGTCCGAAGCACCTTTGTGCTGGAAGACTTCACGCCGACCTTATGTAGTATTCACATGTGACACACGACTCAAAACAACATTCTGAGATATCAGGCGCGGCCTCCCTTGAAACCTCCCGGACGGGAGCGCCAGCTGTTCTGCGGGCACGTTCGCTGACTAAGCGATTCGGCGACTTCACCGCCGTCAACGGCATCGACTTCGACGTCGCGGCAGGCGAATCCTTCGGTCTGCTAGGCCCGAACGGCGCCGGCAAGTCCACGACCATGAACATGATCGGCGGCGTCTCAACCCGCACATCGGGCGAGCTCAGCATCCTCGGAATGGACCCGAGCGAAGAAGGCCCACGCTTGCGTGCACACCTCGGGGTTGTGCCACAGCAAGACAACCTCGACGAAGAACTCACCGTCCGCGACAACCTCTACATCTACGGCCGCTACTTCGGGATGAAACGCCGCGAAATCGTGCCGCGCATCAAAGACCTGCTCGCGTTCGCGCAGCTTGAAGACAAGGCCGCCAACCGCGTCGACCAGCTCTCCGGCGGTATGAAGCGCCGCCTGACCATCGCGCGTTCGCTCATCAACGACCCCGCCGTGCTGCTACTCGACGAGCCAACCACCGGCCTCGACCCACAGGCCCGTCACATCCTGTGGGACCGCCTCTACCGGCTCAAAGAACGCGGCACAACGCTCATCATCACAACCCACTTCATGGACGAAGCCGAGCAGCTCGCTGACCGGCTGATTGTGGTCGATGGCGGCGAGATCAAAGCTGAAGGTTCGCCTTCCGCGCTCGTGCGCGAGTATGCGACCCGTGAAGTCGCGGAGATGCGCTTCGGTTCGGACCAGAACGCTGCGGCAGCCGAGATCCTGAACAAGGACGGCTTCCGTACCGAGACCCTCGCCGACCGTGTGCTCGTCTACGCAGACGATGGCGAAGCCGCGATCTCTCGCGCCGTGAGCCTGGGCTTGCGTCCCGTCTCGACCCTGGCCCGCCGCGCATCCCTTGAAGACGTGTTCCTGATCCTGACGGGACGGTCCCTCATTGACTGACTCTCGCAACCCACACGCAACCAGCACCTCGGCAACCGCCGGCGCCTCAGCAACAGGCGCCGACGTCATCGAACGCCGCGAACCGATCACCGGGCCCACAGAACAAGGCGACCGCTCTGCGCGAAAGGTCGCCCGTGCAGGCTCGTGGTACTTCGCTGAATATCTCTTCCGCGGGATGCGCCGCTACATCGACGTGATCCTCGCGGACTCCGTCGGAACCCCACTCATCTACCTCATCACGATGGGCATGGGCCTCGGCACTGTCCTGACGAATAATCAGACGAGCTTCGACGGCGTCTCCTACATCACCTTCATCGCAGGTGCTCTCGCCGCGACCATGGCGGTCGGTATTGCGATGGAGGAAATGACCTTCCCCGTGATGGGTGGGTTCAAATGGAACCGGACCTATTACGGTCCGCAAGTCACCCCGATCACGCCGCAACAGATCGCTCGGGGCACGGTGATCGCGGTCTCGATTCGCGTGGTGGCGCAGACCCTACTTTTGCTTCTGATCCTCGCGGCCTTCGGCGCTATCCACAGTCTGAGCGCCGTCTTGGTGATTGTGTTTTCAACCATCGCAGCGCTTGCATTCGGCTTGCCGTGTATGGCGTTCGCGGCCGGTATCTTCCAGGAGCGCGGCCAGTTCTCGGTCATCATGCGCTTCATTTTCACGCCGATGTTCCTGTTCTCGGGAACGTTCTACCCGCTCGAACACCTGCCGATCTACCTGCAGTGGATCGGTTGGATCTCACCCATCTGGCATGCAGCCGAGCTGAACCGGTGGGCGATCTACGGGCACGAAGTTGAGCCGTGGATGTTCCCGGTCCACCTCGGCGTCATGATCGTGGTGGCCGTGATCGCTTTCCTGATCGCGCAGACCCGCTATTACCGCCGTTTACGCGGCGAAAAGGTTAAGACTCGCGTGTGGGGTGCGCGCGCTGCCAAGAAGACGATGGCGAGCATGGCCCCCGCTGACACCTCTGATGAAGCAGGTGATCCGTACGCGGTCGGCTACGGAAGCCAACCTGGAGTTGTCGAGGCGTCACGTGGAGTTGAGGGAGCCGGCGACGTTGCCGCCGGCGCGGCTACGGACGATGCAGTAGCGAGCCAGCAGGCCCCGGGTGCAGCGCAAGCCGCGCTTTCGCAGGTCAGCAAGCCACGGCGTCGTTGGCTATCCAACCTGTATGGCCGCAACGCTAAAGCGGTCATGGAACGTTCGTGGATGGCGACCAAGAACTCGACGTGGATTGTGATCGTGACCGGCTTCGCCGAGCCAGTGCTCTACTTGGCTTCGCTCGGTTTCGGCCTCGGCGTGGTCATCAGCGGTGTTGAAGGACCTGGCGGGCAGACGATGAGCTACGCGGCCTACATCGCGCCGGGATTGCTCGCGGTTTCAGCCATGAACGGTGCCCTCATGGACACCAACAACATGTTCTTCAAGCTGCGCTACGCCAAGCTCTACCGGGTCATGCTCAACACGTCACTCGGCCCGATGGACGTTGCGATCGGAGAAATCACGATGGCGATGATCCGCGGGTTCATCTACTCGCTCGGCTTCTACCTCATCGCCGCGGCAGCGGGTCTCGTGGGGTGGGGCAGTGGGTTGCTCATGATCCCGGCTGCCGTGCTCATCGCATTCGGATTCGCAGCTGTGTTCATGGCCATCACCACGTGGTTCACGCGCTTCCAGCACCTCGACTGGCTGAACATGATCGTGCAGCCGCTGACCCTGTTCTCCGCGACCTTCTTCCCGCTGGACGTCTACCCGCAAGCCGTGCAGGCTGTGATCGCCTCGCTACCGCTGTGGCACGGCGTCGACCTGCTGCGCATGCTCGCGACCTCGACGTTCACCATCGACATCCTGTGGCATGTTCTGTACTTCGTTGTCATGGCGGTTGCAGGGCTGACGGTTGCGACCATGCGGTTCAAGAAGATGTTCCTCACCTAACGAGTGGGCCGGACACAACACGTGAGCAAGACCGTGCGCGGATGAGGCAGATGCGGCTGAGGTATCTGGGATAATGGACACCATGTCTGAACTCCCTTCGTCTCATAAACAGGCCAGCGCGCGCGCTCGGAACGTCGCTCGCCCGCTCGGCATGGCCTCCTGGATGATGGCCGTGCTGACGCTCGCGCTCATCGTTGCCATTATCTTCGCGGCCAACTCCAACCAAGTTGTGGGCTGGATCGTCGTCATCATCACGGGCCTGTGGCTCTTGCTCGTGGCCGGTGTGTTCCTGACCCTGCGGGCCGGCGCTCGTGCAGTGGGCCGTCGCTGGGATAAAACGAACGCGAATCTCGCCGCTAAAATCTCGAACAACGCGAGCCCAGACAGCACCCGTCCAGGCGTGATCAGCGAAGCCGAAATGAATCACGAGATGAAGCTCGATCACTCGTTTAAGATCGTCCAGGTCCAGCACGGTGTGGTGATGGAAAACCTCGGCAAAGACGATGAACAAGCCAAAGACATGGTCAACCGTGCGCTGGACACCATCAACATCACCGCGACCAACGCACGCGACATGATCAAACAGCGCCGCAAAGACCGCCACACCAGCACCGTCGAGGGCGAAATTATCGACTAACGCTGGGCAGGTCAGCCCGCGCAAGGAATCGAACACAGGAAACCGAAGAGCTAAAGGTAATTGAGTGTCTGAGAACGCATTGCGAGTTGCATCTTTCAACGTCAACGGAATCCGCGCGTCAGCACGCCGTGGATTCGATGAATGGCTTGAAGACCGTGGAGTGGACATCCTTGCCCTCCAAGAAGTGCGTGCACCGGATTCAATCGTTCAAAAACACTTCGAAGGAAGCGACTGGCACGTGCTGCACGCAGAAGCCGCAGACAAAGGCCGTGCCGGCGTTCTCATCGCCTCCAAGCGGAAACCCGACGCAACCCGCGTTGGAATCGGTGAAGCATACTTTGAAACCTCCGGCCGCTGGGTCGAAGCCGACTATACGATCAACGGCCGCAAGCTCACCGTCGTCTCCGCATACGTGCACTCCGGCGAAGTCGATACCCCACGCCAGGACGATAAATACAAGTTCCTCGACACGATGCTCGTGCGCATGCCGGAACTCGCGAAGCAGGCAGACGACGTGCTGATTGTGGGTGACCTCAACGTGGGGCACACCGAACTCGACATCAAAAACTGGAAAGGCAACGTCAAAAACGCCGGCTTCCTGCCGGAAGAACGCGCCTACTTCGACAAGTTCTTCGGCGAGATCGGTTACAAGGACGTTGCACGCGAACTCGCAGGGGAGGTACCTGGCCCGTACACGTGGTGGTCCTATCGCGGAAAGGCCTTCGACAACGACGCCGGCTGGCGCATCGACTACCACATGGCCACCCCCGACCTCGCCGGCCGCGCAATCCAAGCGACCGTCGACCGCGCCGAATCCTACGACAAACGAGTATCAGACCACTCGGCGCTCGTCATCGACTACAGCATTTAGCGCCCACCGCATCAAACACCTACAGCCCCAGCACACAGCGTCTAGCGCACGCACCATCTGAAGGACACCAGCATCACCATGAGCACCGAAACCGAAACCCCGAAGGAAACAGCACACCGCCAACGCATCCTTTCCGGAATGCAGCCGTCCGCGGACTCCCTACACCTCGGCAACTACCTGGGCGCGCTCGTTCAGTTCGTGAAGCTTCAACACGATGCCGACGCGTTCTACTTTGTCCCAGACCTGCACTCGATCACGTCCCCAGACGGCTCGACCAACCTCGCACAGCGTACCCGCACTACCGCCGCGCAGTACATTGCAGGCGGCGTCGACGTCGATAAGGCAACTCTGTTCATCCAGTCCCACATCCCAGAGCACGCCGAGCTCAACTGGGTTCTGCAGTGCCTCACCGGCTTCGGCGAAGCCTCCCGCATGACCCAGTTCAAGGACAAGTCGAGCCGCTACGGCGCCGACTCGACCAACGTGGGCCTGTTCACCTACCCATCGCTCATGGCCGCCGACATCCTGCTCTACAAGGCGGACCAGGTACCGGTAGGCGACGACCAGACCCAGCACGTCGAACTGACCCGCACCCTCGCGCAACGCTTCAACCACCGCTTCGGTGAGGTCTTCGTGGTTCCTAAGGCCGTCAACCCACCAAACGGCGCCCGCATCTACGACCTGCAGGACCCGACCTCCAAGATGTCCAAGTCCGGCGAATCACCTAACGGCCGCATCGACATCCTCGACGCACCAAAGACGATCGCCAAGCGCATCAAGTCCGCAGTGACCGACAACGGCACCGAGATCTCCTTCGACCGCGAGACCAAGCCGGGCGTATCCAACCTGCTCTCGATCCTCTCCGCGGTGACTGAGAAGCCGATCGACACCCTCGTTGAAGAGTACGAAGGCAAGATGTACGGCCACCTCAAGGTCGATGTCGCCGACGCCGTGGTCGCGGCCCTCGAGCCGGTCCGTGACCGCACGCTTGAGCTGCTGGACGACCCTGCCGAACTGGACCGCTTGCTCGCCGTTGGCGCGGCGAAGGCCCGCGCGGTTGCACAAGAGACCCTCAAAGAGGTGTACGACGCGGTCGGCTTCCTGCCTCCGGCCCGCCTCTCCTAAAAACCTCAAGCCCGCCTCGAATGAGGCCAAGGCACGATCTGGAGCCCAGTATTTCGCTGGGCTCCAGATTCTTTTAACAGCTGCACGGTAAGGTTCAAGTATGGGAACCGAACGCAACGAGCACGGAGCGACCCAGAACGGAGCAACCCAGCACGGAGCTGTGCAGGATAGCATCCGCCTTCCTGAGGCGAGCCGGTCCTTCCTCGGCATCGTGATCCCCGTCGAAGGTGAGTACGCCCGCAAAGTGTCTGCCACACGTGCGGCCACGGGTGACCCGTTCGCCTACATCCCTCCGCATATCACGCTGATGTCAGGCGTGCCGCTGACTGATCCTGCGGAAGCGATTGCTCACGTCCGCAACGTTGTTTCAGCGTTTTCGCCATTCCCTATTCGTTTCGCTGGAACGGATACGTTCTACCCGGTTTCACCCGTGACTTATCTCCGTGTGGCGGAGGGCGAGCGGGAACTCACCGAGCTACATGAACGCCTGCATTCGGGGCAGCTCGGTGCGAAGCCGGCGTTCCCTTTCGTGCCACATCTCACCCTGGCCCAAGAGATCGCGCCTGAGCGTCTTGCCGAGGTGCGCCGGGAGTGGGAGGACGTCTCGTTCAATATGGCGGCGCACAGCGTCACGGTGCATGTTGGCGACGGTACAGGGGCTTGGACTCAGATCGAAGAGCTCGCATTCAGTGGCTGATCTTTCGCCGCTGTACCGTCCAACACTGTTAAACGTGTGTGGGCCGGAAAGGGAATGTCCCTTTCCGGCCCACACACGTTTGAGGGGCTAAGCCCTACGCGGTCATGCCGTCACCTTAGATGGTGCGGTTCAGGATCGCACGCTTGACCTCAGCGATGGCCTTGGTCACCTGGATGCCACGCGGGCATGCCTCGGTGCAGTTGAAGGTCGTGCGGCAACGCCATACGCCTTCCTTGTCGTTGAGAACCTCAAGACGCATATCGCCGGCCTCGTCACGCGAGTCGAAGATGAAGCGGTGAGCGTTCACAACGGCCGCTGGGCCGAAGTACTGACCGTCGGTCCAGAAGATCGGGCACGAGGTGGTGCATGCGGCACACAGGATGCACTTGGTGGTGTCATCGAAGCGTGCACGCTCTTCCTGGGACTGCAGGCGCTCACGGGTTGGAGCGTTGCCCTTAGTCACGAGGAACGGCATGACCTCGCGGTAGGACTGGAAGAACGGTTCCATGTCCACGATGAGGTCCTTCTCGACTGGAAGACCCTTGATTGGCTCAACGGTGATTGGCTTGGAAGTGTCCAAATCCTTGAGCAGGGTCTTGCATGCCAAGCGGTTGCGGCCGTTGATGCGCATAGCGTCGGACCCGCAAATGCCGTGAGCGCAGGAACGACGGAACGAAAGCGAACCGTCCTGATCCCACTTAGCCTGGTGCAGAGCGTCCAGAACACGGTCGGTGCCGTACATGGTCAGTTTGAACTCGTCCCAGTGGGCCTCGTCGGAGACCTCTGGGTTGAAGCGGCGGACCTTCAGGGTGATATCGAACTGTTCGATTTCGCCGGACTCGGAGCCAGCAACCTCAATCTTGGATGCTGGTTCAGCAACGTTGGTAGACATCAGTACTTACGCTCCATCGGTTCGTAGCGGGTGAAGACAACCGGCTTGGTTTCGAAACGCAGGCCGCGAGTGCCGTCGATGTTGGCAGACTCGTCCTTGTAGATCATGGAGTGCTTCATGAAGTTCTCATCGTCACGGTTCGGGTAGTCCTCGTGGTAGTGGCCACCGCGGGACTCGTGACGGTGCATAGCAGCAACGGTCATGACCTCTGCAAGGTCGAGCAGGAAGCCGAGTTCAATGGCTTCGAGCAGGTCCAGGTTGAAGCGCTTGCCCTTGTCCTGGATGCCAACAGACTTGTAACGCTCGCGCAGAGACTCGATGTCCTCGAGAGCCTGCTTCATGGAGGCCTCGGAACGGAATACCTGCATGTTGGTGTCCATGGTCTGCTGCAGTTCTGCACGGATGTGTGCAACGCGCTCTGGGCCGTCGTTGTGCAGAGCATGGTTGACCTGCTCTTCGACGAACGCGGTTGGGTTCTCCGGAACGGCAACGAACTCAGCATCGCGTGCGTATTCAGCGGCGTTGATACCGGAACGCTTACCGAAGACGTTGATGTCCAGAAGCGAGTTGGTACCCAGTCGGTTCGAGCCGTGAACGGAAACACAGGCGACCTCACCGGCTGCGTACAGGCCCGGGACGATCGTGTCGTTGTCCTGGAGGACCTCACCCTTCACGTTGGTTGGGATACCACCCATGATGTAGTGAGCGGTCGGGAAGACCGGGACAGGCTCGGTGTATGGCTCGACACCCAGGTAGGTGCGTGCGAACTCGGTGATGTCCGGGAGCTTCTCGTCGATGTGGGAAGGCTCGAGGTGGGTGAGGTCGAGGAGGACGTAATCCTTCTTCGGGCCAGCACCGCGACCTTCGCGGACTTCCTGAGCCATCGAACGTGCCACGATGTCACGTGGCGCGAGGTCCTTAATGGTTGGTGCGTAGCGTTCCATGAAGCGCTCACCGTCGCCGTTACGCAGGACGCCACCTTCACCACGGGCAGCCTCGGAGAGGAGGATGCCGAGGCCTGCGAGGCCGGTTGGGTGGAACTGGACGAACTCCATGTCCTCGAGTGGCAAGCCAGCGCGGAATGCGATGGCCATGCCGTCACCCGTGAGGGTGTGAGCGTTCGAGGTGGTCTTGAAGATCTTGCCTGCGCCGCCGGTTGCGAAGACAACCGACTTAGCTTGGAAGACCTCGATCTCGCCGGTCGCGAGGTCGTAGGTCACGACGCCAGCAACACGCTTCTGCTTGTACGGGGTGCCGTCTTCGCGGGTTGCGTCCTCTTCGGTGAGGAGCAGGTCGAGGACGTAGACCTCGTTGAAGAACTCAACGTTGTGCTTGACGCAGTTTTGGTAGAGGGTCTGCAGAATCATGTGACCAGTACGGTCTGCTGCGTAGCAAGCGCGGCGGACAGGAGCCTTACCGTGGTCGCGGGTGTGGCCACCGAAGCGACGCTGGTCAATCTTGCCCTCTGGGGTTCGGTTGAACGGGAGACCCATCTGCTCGAGGTCGATCACCGCGTCGATGGCTTCCTTAGCCATGATCTCCGCGGCGTCCTGGTCAACGAGGTAGTCGCCACCCTTAATGGTGTCGAACGTGTGCCATTCCCAGTTGTCCTCTTCAACGTTGGCGAGTGCCGCGCACATACCGCCCTGCGCTGCACCGGTGTGAGAACGAGTTGGGTAGAGCTTAGTCAAGACCGCGGTGCGTGCACGCTGACCTGCCTCGATGGCTGCGCGCATGCCGGCGCCGCCGGCACCGACGATCACGACGTCGTACTGATGTACCTGCATTCGTGTTTTCCTTTTCGAAACGTCAGGGGGGCTACTCAGGCGCCACACACGGCGAGAGTCGAGCCGGGGATGCATGGATCAAAAGTGAAAATGACCAGGGTGCCGAGAACCACCGTGAAGATCGATGCGATGTAGAGGATCGTCTTGAGCCAGAAGCGGGTGCGATCCTTCTCAGCGTAGTCATTGATGATGGTGCGAACACCGTTGGTGCCATGCAGCATTGCCAGCCACAGCATCGTCAGATCCCAGAACTGCCACAGCGGGTTGGCCCACTTACCGGCAACGAAACCGAAATCGATAGCTGCGACGCCGTCGCCCACCAACAGGTTGGTGATGAGGTGGCCGAAGATCAGGACGATCAAGACCACGCCCGAGAAGCGCATGAACAGCCAAGCCATCATCTCGAAGTTGTTGCGGGACTTACGTGACCGGTTGTACTTCGGGTCAATCCGTGGGGAACGGGGAGCTTCAATCTGTGCAGTAGCCATGATTAGTTACCCCCAAAGAAGTGGCTGAACACGAGGGTCAAGTGGCGGGCGCCGAATGCGGCGACGGTCACGACCCAGAGGACAATGACGCCCCAGAAGAGGCCGCGCTGGATCTTGGTGCCCTGTTTGAGGAAGTCAACCAAGATCAAGCGGACACCGTTGAAGGCGTGGAACACGATAGCGGCAACGAGTGCGAACTCAGCGAGTGCCATGATCGGGTTCTTGTACGCGCCAATCACGGCGTCGTATGCGCCTGGGTCAATGCGAACCAGGGCGGTGTCCAGAACGTGGACGAGCAAAAAGAAGAAAATAACGACACCGGTAACGCGGTGTCCCACCCATGACCACATGCCTTCACGGCCGCGGTACAGGGTGCCAGAAGATGTCTTCGACACTGATCTACCTCCAAGACCACCGGGCGTATGTGCCACTTTGGGCACAATTTCGGGTGCGCGCCGATGTCAGCGTTCCTATCTAGCCTAATGCACTTTGAGTTCACGTGCGGCGTATCTCGCGCCGTCTGTGATCTGCGTCGCTTAAATGTGGGTGAGTGTCCGGTGGCAGGTGTCATTTGGCTGAAATACGCACGTTAAAGCTTTCCTAATAGAGTGCGGGCCGCCGTGAAACGGGGCATGTGTGTCAGGCGGGGCAGGTGTTCTCGGGTAGGGTGAATCAAATGATGATGAATGATGGTGTCTCCGACGACGTCATGAAGCGCTTTTATGGCGTCATTCCTGCCGGCGGGACAGGGACTCGATTGTGGCCATTGTCCAGGGCCGCTGCCCCTAAGTTTTTGCATGACCTCACTGGTTGCGGCAGCACCCTGATCCGTTCGACATACGAACGTCTTTTGCCACTCACTAACGAGCGTGTTCTTGTTGTTACGGGGCAGGCTCACGGCGAGGCGGTTCGTCGTCAGATCACAGAGCTTCGCGAGCATGACCTCGTGTTGGAGCCGGAACCGAAGGACTCTGCCGCGGCTATTGGCCTGGCTGCCGCGATTCTCAATAAATATGATCCCGACATCATCATGGGTTCGTTTGCGGCCGATCAGGTGATCACTCCGGAAGAGCAGTTCCGTGAAGCGGTCGTGGAGGCAGTGCATGTTGCCGCCACGGGCAAGATCGTGACGATCGGCATCACACCGAGTTATGCGGCGACCGGTTTCGGTTACATCCGTGCGGGAGAAAAGTTGAAGATCCCAGGCGCTCCGAACGGCCGAAAGGTCGTCGAATTCGTTGAGAAGCCGGGGGAAGCGGCTGCTCAACGTTACCTGGCTAGCGGTAACTACTTGTGGAACGCGGGCATGTTCGTGGCCCCTGTTGGGCTCATGCTCAAGCACCTGCGGGAGAACGAGCCGACGCTGGCGACGGGTCTTGAAGAGATCGCTGAGGCGTGGGGGACTGACCGTCAAGAGCAGGTCATTAACGATGTGTGGCCTGGCCTGCCTAAAACCGCGATTGACTATGCGGTTGCGGAACCAGCAGCCGCCTCGGGCGATGTTGCGGTGGTTCCAGGTGAGTTCACGTGGGATGACGTGGGCGACTTCGCGGCCCTTGGGCGTCTTAATCCGGCAGAAGATGACTCCCGCGTCAAAGTCCTTGGCCATGGCGGCCGCGTCTACGTCGATGAGTCCTCCGGCATCGTTGTATCTGATACCAACCGTGTGATTGCGCTGATCGGTGTGGAAGACGTTGTCGTCGTTGATACACCTGATGCGCTGCTTGTGACCACCAAATCTCACGCGCAACAAGTTAAGGACGCAGTTAACGCGTTGAAGGCTCACGGCCAAACCGACGTACTCTAACAGCGACGTACTCTATTGAGGTGACGAAGAGGAAGGTAACGCCGTGACAGCTCAAACGCCCGCACTGGACACTTCTGCGCACATCGAGGATCTGTTTGAGAGCCTCGTGGCGTTCCGACGTGAAGTGCATGCTGATCCGGAGTTGTCATTCGAGGAGTTCCGTACAACCGACAGGATCGTAGAAGCCCTCGAAATAGCAGGACTTGAGCCTCAGCGTTTGCAGGACACCGGCGCTTACGTTGATATCGGCGAGGGGCCTTTCGCGATCGGCTTGCGTGCAGATATCGACGCTCTGCCGGTCACCGAAGTCACGGGACTCGAGTACGCATCCAAAAACAAGGGCGTAGCCCACGCGTGCGGCCACGACGTCCACACGACCGTGATGCTCGGCGTCGCGTTCGTGCTTCACCGCCTGAATCAGGAAGGCAAGCTCAACGCTCGCGTCCGCGTCATCTTCCAGCCAGCTGAAGAAAAGATGCCGGGCGGCGCTAAGAAGGTCATCAAGCAGGGCATCATTGACCCGCTTCCGCGTCTGGCCGCGTTGCATTGTGAGCCGCGCATCCTTGCCGGCCGCGTTGGAACCCGCATCGGCGCTATCACCTCGGCATCTGACACGATCCGCATTCGCCTTCACGGCCGCGGTGGCCACACGTCCCGCCCGCATCTGACCGAGGACCTTGTGTACGCGATGGCGCAAATCGCGCTGGGTGTTCCGGCGGTTCTGAGCCGCCGCATCGACGTTCGTTCCGCGGTTTCTGTTGTGTGGGGTCAGATCAGCGCGGGTAACGCACCCAACGCGATCCCGGCGTTCGGTACCTTATCCGGCACGATGCGCTGCCTCGACGCCGGTGCGTGGGATCAGGCGGGCGAGTTGCTTGATCAGGTCATCAAGCAGGTTGCGGCACCGTATAACGTTGAAGTTGAGGTGGATCACATCCGCGGTGTTCCGCCGGTTGTCAATGCCGAGTCCGAAACCGCGCTCATCGAAGAAGCGGCCCGCCAGGAGATCGGCGGCGAGGCTATCGAACTGATGCCGCAGTCGATGGGCGGCGAGGACTTCGCCTGGATGACGATGCGGAAGCCGGGCGTTCTGATGCGCTTGGGTACGCGTCGCCCGGGTGGGCCGGTTTACGATCTTCACCAGGGTGACTACGATCCGGATGAATCCGCGATCAAGACTGGCGTTGCTGTGATGACTCGCGCCGCGCTGTTGGCGGCGGACGATGCGGCGCAGAAAGCGCAGAAGAAGTAACAGGTCGCAGAAGTCGGAATAAAGCACACAAGCCGTAACGCCGCGTCGATAGGAAGAGTATGACGGGATGAACCTGATCGGACTAGTTGTCGCTTCAAAACTGGGCGACACGTTGGACATGGTCAACGATTGGATCCTCCACACAGCGACCGCGTGGTGGGTCCTGCCTGTTGTCTTCCTGATGTCCTTGATCGATGGGTTCTTCCCGGTTGTCCCGTCGGAGTCTTTGCTCATCGGCTTGTCTTCGGTGTGGAGCACGCAGGGTTTCTTACCGCTCATGGTTTTGGCGCTCGTGGGCGCAACCGGCGCTTTCATTGGCGACCAGATCGCTTATTCGATGGGCCGGGCGGTGGGCCGCCAGGGTTTCAAATGGATGCGCAGACCTGCGGTCGCGAAGATGCTGGTGACCGCCGAAAAGCAGCTTGAGAAGCGTGGCGGCGTCCTGATTTTCACTGCGCGGTATGTGCCCATTGGTCGCGTCGCAGTGAACTTCACGGCCGGCGCGACGGGCTACTCGCGTAAGGCGTTCATGCTCTATGACGCGATCGGGTGCCTCATGTGGGGCGCGTATTCCGTGTTGATCGGAACCGTGGGTGGCCAGTGGATGGAAGAGAACCGTCTGCTGGGGATTTTCATTTCGATCTGTATCGCGATGGCGCTCGGCTGGGTCTTGGACCGCATCGTGCATC
Source organism: Pseudoglutamicibacter cumminsii (assembly GCF_016907775.1). Taxonomy (NCBI): domain Bacteria; kingdom Bacillati; phylum Actinomycetota; class Actinomycetes; order Micrococcales; family Micrococcaceae; genus Pseudoglutamicibacter; species Pseudoglutamicibacter cumminsii. The sequence continues at coordinate 1,428,640 of NZ_JAFBCO010000001.1, forward strand.
GCGTGATTTTTCGGGTTAACCCTGACTGGGAAGAGACTGAGCCGAAGCCTAAGCCTCCGCGCCGTGAGGTGCATTTGAAGGATCCCGATGAGTCCTGATCACGAACATTCCGCTGACCTCGATCAGGTGACGGCCGCGCTGGAACGGGTGCGCGGCATCGTGCGTTTGTTGCGTAGCGAATGCGGTTGGACGTCGGCGCTGACCCCGCAGAAGCTGACCCCGTACCTGATCGAAGAAGCTCAGGAAGTGCACGATGCGGTGGCTGGGGACGCGCCGGATGCGGACTTGGTTGCGGAGCTGGGGGACGTGTTGTTCCAGATCCTGCTGCACGCTGAGATGGGCAGGGAGCGCGGAGCGTTCGATCTGGACGACATCGCCGACGCGCTGAGTGCTAAGTTGCTGCGCCGAAACACGCATCTTTTCACGCCGGAAGGCTCGCTACGGCCCGACCCGCAGAACAGCGCGGAAGCGGCTGAAGCGGCGTGGGCGGAAGCAAAAAAGCGTGAGAAAGAGGCTCGGGCGCACAACGACCGATACGATGGGAAGTGACGAGCGGCGCCACCACAAAGCCACGCGCCGTTAAATCATCAAAGGAGCACAAACCCATGCCTCTGATTGACGCCGTTCATGCGCGCCAGGTCATCGATTCCCGCGGTAACCCAACTGTTGAAGCTGAAGTTCTTCTCACGGACGGCTCGCTGGGCCGCGCCATCGTGCCTTCGGGCGCATCTACTGGTGAATTCGAAGCGGTAGAGCTTCGCGACGGCGACAAGGGCCGCTACCTCGGCAAGGGCGTCACCAAGGCCGTGGACAACGTCATTGACGTTATCGGCCCGGAACTCCAGGGTTTCGTTGCGACCGATCAGCGTGACATCGACCAGCTCATGCTTGACCTGGATGGCACGAACAACAAGTCCAAGCTCGGCGCTAACGCGCTGCTCGGCGTTTCGCTTGCGGCAGCTCACGCGGCTTCCGAGTCTTCGAACCTCCCGCTGTACAAGTACCTCGGCGGCCCGAACGCTCACGTTCTGCCGGTTCCGATGATGAACATCCTCAACGGCGGCTCTCACGCCGACTCCGATGTGGATATTCAGGAGTTCATGATCGCGCCGCTCTCTGCACCAACCTTCTCTGAAGCGCTGCGCATGGGCGTTGAGGTGTACCACTCGCTCAAGGCTGTTCTGAACGAGAAGGGCCTCTCGACCGGCCTCGGCGACGAAGGTGGCTTCGCGCCGAACCTGCCAAGCAACCGCACCGCGCTCGATTTGATCGTGACCGCGATCGAGAAGGCCGGCTACATACCAGGCGCCGACGTCGCGCTTGCGCTTGACGTTGCATCCTCCGAGTTCTACAAGGACGGCGTCTACGTCTTCGAAGGCGAGAACCGCACCGCAGAGCAGATGGCTGACTACTACGCCGAGCTCGTTGAAGCGTACCCGCTCGTTTCTATCGAAGACCCGCTGTATGAAGACGACTGGGCAGGTTGGAAGAACCTGACCGAGCGCCTGGGCGACAAGGTCCAGCTGGTGGGCGACGACCTGTTCGTAACCAACCCAGAGCGCCTCGAACGCGGCATCAAGGACGACACCGCGAACGCGCTGCTCGTCAAGGTCAACCAGATCGGTACCCTCACCGAAACCCTCGACGCGATCACGATGGCTCAGCGCGCAGGCTACGCGTGCATGATCTCGCACCGCTCGGGTGAAACGGAAGACGTCACGATCGCTGACCTCGCCGTGGCAACCAACGCCGGCCAGATCAAGACCGGCGCGCCAGCCCGTTCCGACCGCGTCGCAAAGTACAACCACTTGCTCCGCATCGAAGAGGAACTCGGCGAAGCCGCAGCCTACGCAGGCGCATCCGCTTTCCCACGTTTCAAGGCCTAGATTCAGGGCCTAACGCACAGCTGGCTACGGCCGTGATCGCGTCTGGAGAGACTACCGATGCGGTCACGGCGCGGTTAGCCCGCAGACACAGCTCAGCTGAGTAGGATAGGAAACCACCGAAGCTTTGTTCTTCGGTGGTTTCCTGCGTTACTAGCGGGGATGGAGCTAGCGGGAAACGATCTAGCGGGTATGGATGTAGCGCCGAGAGGATGTGCCAATGAGCCAGCGACGCCCACGCGTACCGCATGCGCACAGTGCACAGCAGGCGCGTGAAGCTAGTGCGCAACAAGCGCGGGAAGCTGAGCAAGCCCGCAAAGCTGAAGAAGCCCGCAAAGACGCTGAAGCCCTTAAAGACGCTGTGGCGTTGCAGGCGGCGCGAAAACCTGGACAAACACATCAGCCTGAATCTGCGGGAACCGAGGCTGACAAGGCGCAAGAGACCATCACCGCTACATCTAAGGCGCGGCCCAGCAAACAAGATAAGAAGCAGCGCCGCCTCGAAAAAAGCGAACGCCGCCGCATGCAACGCGAGCAGGCCCGCAAACGTGCCGAGGCACGGGCGAAAGACACCGAAGAACGCAAAGCGCGCTTCCACGCGCGCCAAGAAAAAGCTAAACAAGAGCGCGCTTCGCGCGCCTCAGCGCGGGACACCCAGCGCCCACCGCAACGCAACGACCAAACTGGAACTAAGCGCGGACGTGCCGCGGCGCGAGCCGCGGCGGCCGAGCGACGCAAAGCCCGCGTCAACGACCGGCTCACTGAACGCGCCGCACTTCAAGGTGCCATCCGCTCCACCGGAGTACGTGCCTCAGCGCAAAAGACCAAGCCAACGCCGCAACAGCCTGTTCCAGCGAAAAGCTTGTCGATGCGCGTTATCGTGCTGACCATCGTCGTCATCATCTCTGCGGTGACGATGTTCCCGGCACTCACAACACTCGGCAATCAGACGGCTGAACTCAACAAAGCCCGCGCCGACATTGCCCAAGCTAAAGCCGAACAAGAACGGCTAGACCGCGAACTCAAACGCTGGGACGACCCCGAATACATCAAGCAACAGTCACGCAACCGGCTCAACGTGTATTCGCCGGGGGAGAAGCTCTACGTTCCGGTCGGTAAGCCGGCCAAGAAGAAGCTCGCATCGACAAGCCATCCAAGCGGGTACAGGCAAGGGTTGCCGTGGGCAGAAGGTCTGTGGGATTCCACGGTTTCATTAGGAACCAACCCGACCTCACGCCAACAAACCGACCAGAAGACTGAACAAAACCAGAAGGCTGAACAGAACCAGAAAACTGAGCAGAAAGACGATTCTGGGCAGAAGCGTAACGAGGAGAAGAAATGACGACCCCCGCCGCAGAAGCGCTCAACAGCGAACAGCGGATTCCTACTGAAAAGGACGTCGACACCGTGTCACGCCAACTGGGCCGTCCTGCCCGCGACATCGTGGAGATTGGGGCACGTTGCGTCTGCGGAAACCCGCTTGTGGCGACCACCGCGCCTCGTCTGAGCTCGGGAATCCCGTTCCCGACCACGTACTACCTGACGCACCCGGTTGCTACGTCCGCGTGTTCACGCGTCGAAGCTGAAGGCCTCATGGTCACGATGAACGAGCAGTTGGCCGAAGACCCGGAACTTGCGAAAGCGTACGCCGCGGCTCATGAACACTACCTCGCTGTTCGCGACGCGATTGGTAAGCGTTCCGGTGTAGGAGAGGTTCCGGAGATCGCGGGCGTATCTGCAGGCGGGATGCCTGACCGCGTCAAGTGCATCCACGTGCTCGTAGGCCATTCGCTGGCGGCGGGCCCGGGAACGAACCCGCTCGGTGACCAAGCTCTCGAGGCGATTTCCGAATGGTGGCGCCCCGACGTGTGCTCGTGCGCTGGCGCGTGGGACACCGAAGGTCCAGCCCCATCCAAGGACAAATCACGCCACGTCCGGACCCAGGCCGGCGACCCTGAACAGAAGCGCATCGAACGCGCCGCTAAGCGTGCCGCAGAGAAGGCGGAGGGCAACTAGATGCGCGCCGCCGTCATCGACTGTGGAACCAACTCAGTCCGTCTGCTGATCGCCGACATGACAGTCACCGACGGCGAGATCGAACTCACAGACTGCGTCCGCACCATGGAGGTTGTGCGGCTGGGTCAAGGCGTGGACTCGCATGGCCGGGTCTCGCCAGAAGCCCTCGAGCGGCTCGCGAAAGCCCTCGACGGTTTCGCCGCGATCATCGAACGCTACAAGCCAGAGCAGACGACCTTCGTAGCGACGTCAGCAACCCGCGACGCCGCGAATGCAGAAGAAGTGCACGATGTGGTGCGCCGCCACCTCGGTGTGGAACCTAACGTCATAACCGGCGACCAAGAAGCCCTCTATTCCTTCACCGGCGCAGTTTCGGCTGTCGATGTTGCACCGGCTGAAAATGTCCTGGTGCTTGATCTCGGGGGAGGGTCAACCGAGTTTGTGATTGGCCGGGAAGGCGAAGTGCTCGCGGAAGCCTCAACCCAGATGGGTGCGGTCCGCTACGCCGAACGGTTCATCCACTCCGACCCGCCGCTTGAGAGCGAAAAAGAAGCCATCGCGAGTGCCGTCGGTGACGTACTGACCGAGCTATCAGACACCATCGACCTCAGCACAGTAGACCGCCTCGTCGGCGTCGCAGGCACTGTGACCACAGTGCTGGCTCACGCTCTCGACCTGCCGGCCTATGTGCCAGAACGCATCACCGGCGCATCGATTCCCGTTCCACTGGCGATAGCAATCTGCGGAGAACTCGCGTCCTTCTCTAAGAAGAGGCTCGCCGACTTGCCGTATATGCACCCCGGCCGCGTCGACATCATGGCCGGCGGAGCGATGATCCTCAAAACCATTCTTGAAACCGTCCACGAGCGCAGCAACGGTCGCGTCAAAGAGCTCGCTGCCAGCGAAAACGACATCCTCGACGGGGTTGCGCTCGAACTCATGCGCCGCACGATGTGACGCAGACTTTGACAAACTCAGATCAGGCATAGAATGGAGCTATGCCTAGCTCACAGCAACTATCTCAGCGCCCACGTACTCTCGTCGTAGGTGGTGGATACCTCGGTCTCTACGTTGCCAAGAACCTCCAGAAGAAGGTTCGTAGCCTCGGCGGCATCGTAACCGTGGTTGATCCGCTTCCATACATGACCTACCAGCCGTTCCTCCCAGAAGTTATGGGTGGATCGATCGAACCACGCCACATCACCGTGCCGCATGCACGCTGGCTCCGCCACAGCGAACTCGTTCGCGGCTCGGTCGTCAGCATCGACCACAAGGCGAAGGAAGCCCTCGTCAAGGGTGAAGACGGTGAAGAGTTCACCATCCCTTACCAGGATGTCGTCCTCGCGGCCGGCGCGATCACCAAGACGTTCCCTATCCCAGGCCTCGCAGACGCCGGCATCGGCGTCAAGCGCGTCGAAGAAGCGATCTACCTGCGCGACCACGTTCAGGAGCGCATCCAGTTCGCAGACAACACGGACGACCCTGTAGCACGCAAGCGTGCACTGCGCGTCGTCGTCGTAGGCGGTGGCTTCAACGGTGTTGAGACCATCTCCGAGTTGCACGACGCAGCTGTTCTGGCTGCACAGCGTTGCCGCAACATCACCCCAGCAGACCTCGACTTCCAGCTCGTTGAAGCAATGGGCAAGATCATGCCTGAGGTCCAGGAAGACTCCGCTAAGTGGGTTGTTGAGCACCTCCGCGACCGCGGCATCACCGTGCGCCTCAACACCTCGCTTTCCGACGCGACCGACCGCCACCTCAAGCTCGTTTCGATGCCAGGCGGCGACCCAGTAGACGAGTTCGACGTCGACACCCTCATCTGGACCGCTGGCGTCCAGGCTAACCCGATGATTCGCGACACTGACCTCAACGTCGAACAGCGCGGCCGCCTGACCGTTGACGCGACCCTGCGTTGCGTTGACGCTGACGGCAACGTCATCGAAGGCGCATGGGGTGCAGGCGACATCGCTGCGGTCCCAGATCTCTCCGGTGGCGGCCTCCCAGACGGCACGTGCGTACCGAACGCGCAGCACGCCGTCCGCCAGGCGCCAGTCTTGGCAAGCAACCTGCTCGCTGAACGCTACGGCCAGGGCGAAATCAAGGAATACAAGCACACCAACCTCGGTGCTGTCGCTGGCCTCGGCTACGGCAAGGGCGTTGCCAAGATCATCAAGTTCCCAATGCATGGCTTCCTCGCGTGGGCTGCACACCGCGGCTACCACGGCATGGCTATGCCAACCATCGAACGCAAGATCCGCGTCTTCAGCGGTTGGATCAACCAGCTCATCGCAGGCCGCGATGTGTGGGGTCTGCGCAACGTGAACCGTCCATTCGACGAGTTCCGCAAGGCAGCTTCCCCTAAGAAGAAGGCTGATTCTTCCAAGTAACTCTCACAGCGAGGTGTTCGGCTGCGAGTATCAGCCGAACACCTCGCTTTCTTTTCACTCTTCACGGTGGATTCGCCGTGAAAACCGATACTCACGCGCGCTCCGCTACACAGCGTTCAGCGCGCACGCCCCCATAGCCCAATGGCAGAGGCAGAGGACTTAAAATCCTTTCAGTCTGGGTTCGAGTCCCAGTGGGGGCACGTGCCAGGTGTTGATCTGATTCAGCCGATCGCGGTCTTGAAAGACCCCGAGGCTTTAGCGACCCACGAAGATACGTGCCTTGCGGCCGCGCTCGCATCCGTTACCGCATGGCTGGCTTTCCCCGATGACCCGATGTGGGAGCCATGGCTGTACGGGACCGACGGCCGCGGCGGGGGCCAAGGTAAAAGCGTGCGACGAGGGAAACCGAAAGACTTCCGCGCACTCGAGACCGCCGGCGCAGTGATGGTGAGCGTCGGAACTGCGAAGGCTGCCGCGCTCGCCCCGACCGAATATCCACTCACCGGACGCATGAAGCAACTGCAGGTGTCCGGAACCGAGTTCGAACACACCGGCGAAGCAACAGTCCACGGCGACATGGAAGCGCCACGTGTCTTGCACATCGGGATCGACACCGTGCTGGGGATGTCGACCGGCAAAGCGGCCGCACAATCGGCTCACGCGGCCCTGACATGGGCGATGCAACTCAGCCCCGAAGAACTTGAAGCCTGGATTGAACACGATTTCCCGTCAACCCTTATCCCGCTCGATCGTGACGGATGGAGCACCACAGCAACCAATGCAACCGTTGTGATCCGCGACGCGGGACATACCGAAATTAAGTCAGGTTCCGTTACAGCTGTCGCTTGGTGAAGCCGACCTGTAGGATAGATCACGGTTCCTTGGACGCGCGTTTCAGCACGTGAATCTCACGGGGTGAAGGGCGCCGCCCTAAGAAAAAGAGGTAGAAAATTAATGGCTTACCGCAGCAGTAACCCGGTGTTTAAAGACAAAAACTTCCGAGAGAAGATGCGGAACGGCGAGGGCGCTGAAGCTATTCACGCGCCTTCGGCAGCAGACCTTGACCGTATGTACGGTGCGCCTTCGGCACAGGCCGGCCAGCAGGCTCCGCAGCAACCGTACGGTTACAACGGTCCACAGAACGCCCCACAGAACCAGTACGGCTACCAGCCGCAGCAGGACTACCAGCAGCCGAACTACGCTGCAGGTGACCTGAGCGTCCAGGGTAATCAGGGCGACCGGATGGTTATGGGCGATGTGCTCAACAAGATGACCATCATGCTCGGCCTCATTGTGGCTTCCGGCGCGGTCGCTTGGTTCCTGGTGATGAACTCGGTCCGCAACGCGATGGCGGGCATGGGTTTCGGCGCGCTGGGCGGCTCGGTTTTCGCGATGGTGGGTATCGCGGCGCTTGCGGCGTTCGTGATCGCTCTTGTCAACCAGTTCAAGCGGGTTACCTCGCCAACGCTTTCGGTGATCTACGCGGTCCTTGAAGGTTTCGTTCTGGGTGCGATCTCCGCGATCGCTGAAGTCGCCTACCCTGGTATCGCGCTTCAGGCGGTTCTCGGTACGGTCCTCGTCTTCGCTGTGACCTTGGGCCTGTTCCGCTCCGGCAAGTACCGCACCTCGCCACGCATGACCCGCATCGTCATGGTTGCGGCAATCGCGTACCTCGCGTTCTCGCTCGTGAACCTTGGCCTCGTGCTGATCGCGGGTACCTCGATGCGCACGGGCCTCTTCGGCATGGCGATCGGCCTGTTCGCAGTGCTGCTGGCGACCTACTTCCTGGTCATGGACTTCGAGTTCATCCAGAACGCAATCTCCCAGGGCGCTCCAAAGCATGTTGCATGGACCTGCGCTTTCGGCCTGACCTTGACGCTCGTGTGGATCTACATCGAGATCCTGCGCCTGCTCATGATCATCCGCGAAATGGTGGATCGCTAAGCGGGGACGCGGAGAGCGACCAGCTTTCTGAAACATCCGCGTTGACAACGCTCAGCGCATAAAGCATCGACACGGTATGCCAAAACACATGTTTTGGCATACCGTGTTTTTATGCCCGAACCATCGAAGCGTCGGCTCCGGAGCGCCGGAGCGAGACTCGCAGAGCGGCTCCGTAGCGTGCGCAGCACGATTGAGCGGCGCCGTGAAGAACTCAGCCGTGAAGAACTCAACGAACCACAAGCGCCTGTCGAGCAGGAACCCGAGCGTCCCGACATAAAGGTGCCGAGCGATGTTCCGCAGCCGTTGAAGGTCACAGCGGGTTATGCGTGGCGGATCGGTGCGATCATCCTGGTGACGGTCATGATCCTGTGGGGTCTGAGCCGTGTCGCGGTGGTGCTGATTCCGGTCATGATTGCCGCGCTGCTGGCGGGCCTACTGTTGCCGCTGAAGCGACTGTTCCTCAAGATGCGGTTCCCGAACGGCCTCGCGACGTTCAGTACGTTGCTCGTCTTCGCCGCTGCGTTGACGGGTGTCGTGTGGCTTGTGGTCGCAACCATGGCCGACGGCGCGGAGAGACTGTGGTCTGAAGCGATCACTGGTATCAATTCGATCCGCACATGGCTGGCGACTGGCCCGCTGCAGATCACTGACACGCAGATCACCGACTGGGCGCAAGAGATGCTGCATCGCATGCAGGAGAACTCGCAGGATCTTCTGAAGCAGGCAGCCTCGGTCGGAACCACGGTCACACACTTCCTGACTGGTCTGTTGCTCACGGTTTTCGCTTTGATTTTCTTCCTGCTCGATGGCGCGAAGATTTGGAAGTGGACAGTCGGCTTGTTTCCACGCCACACGCGGGCCGCTGCTGACGGCGCTGGTCGCCGCGGGTGGGGTTCGCTTGTTTCCTATATCCGTGTTCAAGTCATCGTTGCGCTGATCGATGGTTTCGGCATCGGGCTGGGTGCTTTCATCCTTAATGTCCCGCTCGCGCCGCAGCTGGGTGTCTTAGTCTTCTTGGGCGCGTTTATCCCGATCGTGGGTGCATTCCTGACCGGTGCTATCGCGGTTCTGATCGCGCTCGTGGCCCAGGGCTGGGTTGTCGCGCTCATCATGCTCGGCGTCGTGCTGTTCGTTCAGCAGGTCGAATCGCATGTTCTGCAGCCGTTGATCATGGGCCGGGCAGTGAGCCTTCACCCGCTCGCGGTTGTTCTGGTGGTCGCGTGCGGTACGTTCCTCTTCGGTATCGCTGGCGCTCTGTTCTCCGTCCCGCTTATTGCGATCATCAACAGTGTTGGCAAGTACCTTGCGGCTCGAGAGTGGGAGCGAGACCCTGCGGTGGAGCATCGCCGTAAAGAAGCGGGGCAGCATGACTCAAAAGCGGAGCAGGCGCCAGCGGGTACATATGATGAAGACGAGGCCCGTCTGGTTTCAGACCGCGCTGACACTATAGCTGGTCGAAAGCAGCCGGAGCAGGGCAGTCAGGAAACCTAACCCCCGACAATAAACGCTGGAATCCATCAGCCAGGAGAATCGGAATAGTGACAGAACAGGCACGTCAAGAAGAATCGTCCACGTCGAACGAAAACGCAACGATGATTCCTCGGGAAGACCCGACGCGTGACCTTCCGGTGACGCTTGCTGATGTTCGTCGCGCAGCTGAAGTGCTCGATGGCGTGGTTGAGAAAACTGGACTGCACCACTCGCGTGCCCTCGAACTACACACGAAAGCCCCGGTGTGGCTCAAGGCGGAGAACCTGCAGCGTTCCGGTTCGTTCAAGGTGCGCGGCGCGTATGTGCGCATGAATAACCTCACGGAAGAGGAACGTGCCCGCGGCGTTGTGGCCGCATCGGCTGGTAACCACGCTCAGGGTGTCGCCCAGGCGGCTTCGAAGCTGGGTATCAAAGCGCGGATCTACATGCCGTTGGGTGTAGCGCTCCCTAAGCTCACTGCGACGCGCGACCACGGCGCGGAGGTCGTGTTGCACGGCGAGACGGTCGACGAGGCGCTCGCAGCCGCTGAAGCGTACGCGGAAGAGAGCGGCGCGGTGTTTGTACACCCGTTCGACCACCCGGACATCATCGCTGGTCAGGGAACGATTGGCCTGGAGATCCTGGAGCAATATCCAGAGGTTGAGACCGTGATCATGGGCGTTGGCGGCGGCGGCTTGCTTGCTGGTGTCGCTACCGCGATCAAGGGCCGTGCGGCGGAGCTTGGCCGGGATATCAAGGTCATCGGCGTGCAGGCTGAGGATGCTGCGGCGTATCCGCCGTCGCTGGCGGCCGATGCGCTGGTTCCGTTGACGAAGGTCCGCACCATTGCTGACGGCATCGCTGTGGGACGCCCGGGCCAGATGCCGTTCGAGATCATTCGGGAGCTCGTTGACGACGTCGTCACGGTGTCTGAGGACGCGTTGGCTCGCGCGCTTGTGTTCTTGCTTGAGCGTTCCAAGCTCGTGGTTGAGCCTGCTGGGGCAGTGGGGGTTGCGGCGCTCCTGGAGAACACTCTGGTTGAGTCCGGCGTCGAGCCCTCCAAGACGGTCGCTGTCCTCTCTGGCGGCAACATCGACCCGCTGCTGATGCTCAAGGTGATCCAGCGTGGTCTGGCTGCCGCGGGACGTTACCTCACCATCAAGATGATGCTTCAGGACCGCGCAGGTGAGCTCGCAACTATTTCCCGCATCATCGCTGATTCCAGCGCGAATGTGACCCGCGTGGATCACACCCGCATCGGCGGCGCGTTATCGATGGGGGACGTCGCGATCACGATTGACATGGAAACCAACGGGCACGAGCATTCAGATGAAGTGCTCGATGCGTTGCGCGCCCATGGCTACGATCCACAGGTCATTCTGTAACTCAGGCCATTCTGTAGCGTTGTATGTGCAGACAGCGTGAGGGGCGGTTCAGATGATTCTGAACCGCCCCTCACGCGTCACAAGCCCTGAACGGGCTGTCGAAGATGTTTAGCCGTCGTAAGGGTGTGCCTCTACGATCTCGACAGGGATCTCCTTGCCGTTAGGCGCGGTGTAGCTGAGCTTCTCGCCGACCTTGTGGCCGTCGATCGCCTGACCGAGCGCCGAGTGATCCGAATACACTTCGAGGTCGCTGCCGTCAGCAAGCTCACGGTTGCCGAACAGGAAGCGGGTCTCCATGCCAGCGATCTTCGCGACAACAACCATGCCTGGCTCGACTACGCCATCGTCTTCAGGGGTTTCACCCACCTGAGCGGACTCGAGCAGCTGCTTCAAGTACACGATGCGGCCTTCGTTCTTCGACTGCTCTTCACGCGCCGCGTGGTAGCCGCCGTTCTCCTTCAGGTCGCCCTCTTCACGAGCAGATTCAATACGCTCGAGAATCTCAGCCCGGTATGGGCCGGAGAGGTGCTCCAATTCAGCGCTCAGACGATCGTAGGCTTTCTGCGTAAGCCACACTTCTTCATGCTGAGACGTCATGAACACTCCATTTCGTTGAACCACGCACCGGGTGCGCAGTGATTAATTGCAAAAGAAAATACCCACTGGTGACCTTGACCGGACTGAAGCAGCGTCAAGCTAATCCCAGCGGGCACATTCGTTATCGCACGAGTCTAGCCCGCAAAATCAAACAATGGGAGTGTTTGCGGGCTAAATCTGCATAAAATTCACGTTCGGCTTACTGCGTGCCGGTGCGCCAACACGACTCGTAACCCGCGGTGACAGGCGTGAACGTGGTGCGCAACGGAACCGTTTTCTGCACGATGTACCGGTTTCCTGAGCGTTCCGTGCTTTCGCTGGCCTGGAAACGCACTTCCCGGTAGCCGACCACAGAATAATCCTGGCTCAAAGCACGCAAACCGCATGTCACATCGTCCCCAGCTTCCATCGTGACAGCAACCGTGACCTCGGCGCTGCGGTCGTTGATGAGCTGATACGAGATCTCTTTAGCGTCGAAGCTCTTCTGAAGGCGCAGGCTCGCAAACAAAAGATAAGCGGACAAGCCAAGAATGCCGACTACGGCAACAATCCACCAGCCGCGCTTCGAGAGCGTGCGGCGCGTTGAGCCGTAGCGGTTCGCTAGGCTTGGGGACTGGCGAGTATCCTCGCCACCGAGTTTGAGATCACCTGAGGACATGATGTTTCCAGTCTATCTGGGGCATCGGAAGGGGAACCGCAGCACCATGGGACATTCTCCGCGTAGTGTGCCTGATTCGTCTGGCTTGCGTGTACTTTCTGTTCACGCGCACCCCGATGACGAAGCTAGCAAGGGCGCATCGATGGCCGCGGCATACGCGCAGGCTGGGGCTGAGGTGCTCGTCGTGACCTGCACCGGCGGCGAACGTGGTGACATCCTCGTTGAGGAAGTCCAGCGGATGCCGCGCGCGCACCGTGACCTCACAGGCCTGCGCCGTGAAGAGATGAAGCTCTCCGCTAAAGCACTCAACATCAAGCACATGTGGCTTGGTTTCGAGGACTCTGGCCTCCCGGAGGGTGATCCGCTACCGCCGCTACCGGAGAGCTGCTTCGCCTCAGTCCCGCTCTATGATGCCGCGGCACCTTTGGTGCACCTGGTGCGGACGTTCAAACCGCATGTGCTCATCACGTATGACGAAAACGGCGGCTACCCTCACCCGGACCACATCCGAACGCACCAGATCTCTGTTGAGGCGTTCAGGGCTTCCCACCGCGAGAACGAGTATCAAGGCCTGGGCGAGCCGTGGACGATCTCCAAGATGTACTACGACCGTGCATTCTCTCTAGAACGGTTCAAGGCTCTTGATGAGGCGATGCGCGAGCGCGAAGGAGTGTCTCCGTTCGCTGACCGCATCGAGTTCATGGAAAAGCGTCAACGCGACAGCAGCAACCCTGCCGCACGGCACCGCGTGACGACGCATGTTCCCATCCAGGGTTTCGTTCACTTGCGTGATGAAGCGCTTTTGGCGCATCGCTCCCAGGTCGAGCCAGGCGGATTCTTCTTCGCCGCACCTCCTGAGCTGGTGGAAGAGGTCTACCCTTGGGATGACTATGTGCTCGCGGCTACGCGTGTGCACACTGAGCTTCCGGAATTCGATCTGTTTGCGGGCCTGCACGATGGCGAAGGCGACCGGATCGGTACGTTGCGCCCGGTGCCGGAAGCTTTCAAGCCGGAGCTTGCGAACGACCGGCGGTAAAATGGATCAATGCATGGGGAACCGATGATTCCCGGATGCGTTGAGTATGGAAGGTGAGCATGCTTCTTTCAGTGTTGTCGTATGTCCCAGCGAACTTGGGCACTGACTCGGAAGAGTACCGCGCCATCGGGCCGGGTTTCCCGGGTTTTGTGGCTATCGCGTGCCTCGCGGTTGCCGTTATTTTCTTGATCGTGTCTATGGCTCGCCGCATCCGTCGTATTGATTATCAGCAGCCTGTTGAGACTGCTCAGGCGGACCTCGTGGAGCAGGGGCAGGCTGAGGAGATTGAGCGTGAAGCGCGCCGCCGTCTTGCCGAAAAGTACGGTGAGACTGCCGATGCAGGACAAACTCCGCGCGCATGAAACTACCGAAGGTTTCGTGGCCGCCGCGCTTCCTGTATGGGCTGTATGAGCGGCGGCTCACGCGTGAGTTGAAGCCCGAGAAGTTGCCGGGGCATATCGGCGTGATGGTCGATGGCAACCGGCGCTGGGCTAAGCTTGCGGGCGCTTCGACGGCCTCGGGGCATCGGGCTGGTGCGGATAAGATTCTCGAGTTTCTCGAGTGGTGCCGTGAGTTGGGTATCCGCACGGTGACTCTCTACATGCTCTCTACCGATAACCTCAACCGTGATTCGTCTGAGGTTGGCGCGCTGTTGCGGATCATCGACGAGACCTTGACCCGCGTAGGTTCCGAGGGTTCGATGCGTGTGCACCCGGTGGGTGCGTTGGATGTCTTGCCGCCTGAGCTAGCTGATAAGTTGCGCGGATTGCGTGACAGCACGGCTGACCGCACGGGGCTACACGTGAACGTCGCGGTGGGTTATGGTGGCCGCCGCGAGATTGTCGATGCGGTGCGTGCGTTGCTCGAGGACGCCGACGCGAAGGGCATGAACGCTGGTGATGTTGCGCGGGAGCTGGATGCGGATATGATCGCCAAGCACCTGTATACCTCTGGCCAGCCTGATCCGGATCTTGTGATTCGCACGTCTGGGGAGCAACGGTTGTCTGGCTTCTTGATGTGGCAGTCCGCGTATTCCGAATTCTATTTTTGTGAAGCGTTGTGGCCTGACTTCCGACGGGTGGACTTCCTGCGTGCGTTGCGGGACTATCAGCAGCGACAGCGTCGCTTTGGTGGGTAACGCTTCCGACGGCGGTTAGCTTGTCCACAGCGGCATCGCAGGATTGTTCTGTCCACAATCTCGGGCGGTTTCTCGCTAGTTGAATGGGGTGTGCATAGCCTTGAAGGCATGCGCACCCTGATTTTTTCCTATGCCGAGTCCGGCACGTTGTGGGGCCTTATCGTGGCTGCATCCCTCGTGTGCACGTGCGTGGCTTTCGTAGGGTTTGGTGCGGTTCTGGCGGTGATTGATGCGCGAACGCATCGTCTACCTAATGTGTGGGTTGGCCGACTGAGTGCAACGTGCGCGTTCTTCCTGACGCTCGCGACGTTCGCCTCGATCGGCGCGGGGGAGTTCCTCGGCTTCGCATGGGCCCTCGCAGCGGCGGGTGGAGCCCTTGTGTTTCTCGGTTTGCGGTGGATGACACGCAAGGGACTCGGCCTGGGTGACGTCAAACTTGCGCCGGTGCTGTGCGCCCTGTGCGCGGTGGTGAGCTGGGGTCATGTCCTACTGGCCGGGGTTCTGATGTGCCTCATCGCTGGCGTGCATGCGCTCATCGTGATGATTGCGACGCGGAACCCGCGTGCCTTCATCGCGTTTGGCCCGGCGATGCTGTGTGGAACCGGGCTTGCTTTAGCGCTGTAAACCCCGGCATGCAGAACAACCCAGCACAGAACAACCCCGTGGCCGCCCATCGGTGTGATGAGCGGCCACGGGGCCGTCAGCAGTGAAACTCTAGTGAAACGCTCGCTCCGGGATGGGTTGAGCGCCTCAGCAGTGTTTAGTTGAGGTGCGCTTAGTTGAAGCGACCGGTCATCGTGGTGACGTCGAGCGCCTTGTCGAGGTCTGCCTCGGAGATCTTGCCTTCGCCTTCGCCAACGAAACCGAGCGCAACGGTTGCCTCGCGAACGGTCATGCCTTCGGCGACAGCCTTCTTAGCGATCTTCGCGGCGTTTTCGTAGCCGATGAACTTGTTCAGCGGGGTTACGACGGACGGCGATGCTTCAGCGAGGAAGCGTGCGCGGTCCTTGTTGACGGTGAGGTCGGTGATCATCTTGTCGACCATCACGCGGCACGTGTTGGAGAGCAAGCGGATCGACTCGAGCAGGTTGGCGGCCATGACAGGGATGCCGACGTTCAGCTCGAACGCACCGTTGGTCGAGGACAGCGAGATGGTCGTGTCGTTACCGATGACCTGGGCGCACACCATGGAGGCGGCCTCGCAGATCACTGGGTTGACCTTGCCTGGCATGATCGAGGAGCCTGGCTGGAGGTCTGGGATGTGGAGCTCTCCGAGGCCGGTGTTCGGGCCGGAACCCATCCAACGCAGGTCGTTGTTGATCTTCAACAGCGAGTACGCGATGTTGCGAAGCTGGCCAGAAGCCTCAACCAGGCCGTCGCGGTTAGCCTGAGCCTCGAAGTGGTTGCGTGCCTCGGTGATCGGCAGGCCGGTGTTCTCCGCGAGGTTAGCGATGACCTTCTCTGGGAAGCCTTCAGGAGTGTTGATGCCCGTACCAACAGCGGTGCCGCCCTGTGGGACCTCAGCTACGCGTGGAAGGGAAGACTCAACGCGCTCAACGCCGTACGCGACCTGAGCTGCGTAGCCGCCGAAGACCTGGCCCATCGTCACTGGGGTTGCATCCATGAGGTGGGTGCGGCCGGACTTGACGACGTCCTTCCACTCAACGCGCTTCTTCTCGAGTGCCTCGGAGAGGTACTTGAGCGCTGGGATGAGGTCGTTGACGAGAGCGCCAGTGACCGCGACGTGAACAGAGGTTGGGAACACGTCGTTGGAGGACTGGGAAGCGTTGACGTGGTCGTTCGGGTGAACCTGGGTCTCGGAGCCGTTAGCCTTCAGTTCGCGGGTCGCAAGCTCTGCGATGACCTCGTTGGTGTTCATGTTCGAGGACGTGCCGGAACCGGTCTGGAAGACGTCGATCGGGAACTGATCGTCGTGCTTGCCAGCGATGATCTCGTCAGCTGCGTGAACGATCGCGTCAGCGATCTCCTGCGAGATCACGCCGAGTTCGAGGTTAGCCAGAGCAGCAGCGCGCTTGACCTGGGCCAGAGCGTGGATGTGCTGAGGCTCAAGCGTCTTGCCGGAGATCGGGAAGTTCTCAACTGCACGCTGGGTCTGTGCGCGGTACAGAGCGTCGATCGGTACCAGGACCTCGCCCATCGTGTCGTGTTCAGTGCGGAATTTAGGTGTTTCAGCCATACTTCAGATCTTACCGCTCAGCTCATTCGTACGGATGAAATCTTGCCTGCAGAACACCAAAATAACGCTAGCTGTCAGCGAAATATGTGCTGAGTGGCCATGAAAGACCTCAGGCCACCGGGACGCCGCCTAGTCGATAGGGTCGACGAGCTTGACCGTCCCCGTGTCGAGCGAATACACGGCGCCAACGATCTTGACCTTGCCGGCTTTCTCCGCGCGGTAGAGAACGTGAGAGAGGTCGCGAAGGATCTTCACGGTGCGGCGGGTGTGTGCCTCGACGGCTCCGCTGAGCCCGGGGGTGGTTGCGTCTTCGCGGGCCTGAACCACGGAAGGGAGGATGCGTTCGACGAGTGCGGCGATGTTCCCTGGGGGAGTGTCACCCGAATCGAAGGTCGTTTTAGCGGCATCAACGGCGCCGCAGGACGTGTGGCCCAGCACCATGACCAGAGGCACCTTGAGAACCTCGACCGCGAACTCGATCGAGCCGATGACTGTTTCACCCAAGGTGTGGCCAGCGGTGCGGATCGCAAACAGGTCGCCGTAGCCGACATCGAACGCGTACTCCATCGGGACGCGGGAGTCCGAGCAGCCAACAACAGCTGCGATCGGGTGCTGTTCTTTACGCAGCAACTCACGGCGGGACTTATCCGAGTTGGGGCGCAACGGACGGTCCAAGGCAGCACGTTCAGCGCCCTCCAACAGGACGGCGAGTGCCTCGTCTGGGGTGAGGGTTGGGTTGGTTGCAGGCATGTTGACCTCGTAGGTGCGGTCCCTCAAGTAGAGGGTGGATGGTTAGTGCCTATCTTAGGGCGTGAACCGGTCCGTTACGGTGCGGATTTCTGGATGGTTTCGGCGACTTCCGGCAGGAAATCGGCGACGTCGTTGTTCATGGTGATGACGTAGGTGAAGCCGTTGATCTGTGTGACCCAGCTGGTCTTGCCTTTGTCGCCCTTGCCGCCGCTGGAACGTTCAGTCCATTCGGTGCCGTCGACGGTGTGCTTCTTCCCGGTGGGGACGGAGCCGTCGGTTGCGAGGGTGACCCAGGAGTCGTTGGCTTTGTCTGTCTGTTTGACGGCCGCGAACGCTTCGTCGCGGATCACGACGCCGAGGTCCCAGAACGCTACGCCGTCAGCGGTGCCTGGGTTCCAGCGGGCGTAGTTGACGTACCAGTCTTCGGGCAGATCTGGTGCGATCGCATCGAAATCTAGGGTTTCTTTGGTCTGCTGCGCGACTGCGGCAACGTCGACGCGGTCGTTGTATTCGTTCTTCTTGTTCGCGGGGTTGAGCAAGATGACCGGAAGGACGACGAGGATCGTCAGCACCGTGGAGATGATCATGCCCTTGAGGGTCTGGTTGGCGCGCTTGGCTTGCTTCTCGGTCAGCGGAGCCTTGAAACCAGGTTCGCCGGGCAGCGGGGCGCTGTTAGGCGTTGCGGCATTAGTGGTTTCAGCCGCGCCGGTCTCAGCTGCTCCGGTGTCGTGAGGCTGTTTTTTCGCGTCGTCAGAATTCTCAAGCACGGCTCTATTGTCCACCATTCGAATTTAGTTGTGGAATTTGGTGTGAAGAGTGCGTGGGCCTCAGCTTCACAACGCTGAGGCCCACGATGGTCACGGCGCGGAGGTCATGGCTGGCATTCGCTCTACTTCACGTCGGTGTCGTTGTCCTTGCCTTTGCCGTGTTCCTCGCCCTGGCCAGCCTCGTTGCTGCCATCGGAGAGCGTGCCGTCTTCTTCTTCGATGATCGCGCCTTCCGGGACATCGATGCCCTCAGCGAGGGCTTCCTGCGTGATGACGATGTCACCCGTCTCCGGGTCAACCAGTGAAGGCTGCTGCGCGGCCGGCAGCGGTTTGCCGTCCTCGTCGAGGTAGAGGCCGGATTCGTAGTCGAAGCCGATCGGGTTGCCGTCGGCGTCGGTTCGTGCATACCAGTCGGTGAGTTCATCCGATGTCGAATCGAAATCGTGGCCGGCTGCGTATTCGTTATCGGATGCGATAACGCGCAGCTCGAAGTTATCGCCGTGTTCTTCGATGCCATATTTGACGGCGTTAGAGAGCGCGGCGTCTTCGAACTGTTGGCGAATCACAAGCGGGTCGGTCCGCATCTCTTTATAGAGCGCGATCGCCATGAGCGCGAGCACGACCGCGAACGGTAGCGCGGTGATCGTAATGAGGTTTTGCAGGCCCTGCAACGCGGTCTTACCGGCCATCAGGAGGATCACTGCGGCGATACCGGCCATCAAGATCGCCCAGAACGCCGTAATCCAACGCTTAGGGTGCGGGTTACCGCGCTGCGATAGCTGCGAGTTCACGATCGATGCGGAGTCCGAGGTCGTGATGAAGAAGACCGCGAGCATCGCGATCACGATCGGCGCGATGAACTGGGCGCCCGGGAGGTGTTCAAGCACCACGAAGAAGATGTCTTCGGGCGCGGGGAGCTTATCGATGTCGTTGCCCGGGGCGATGTCACCTGCAGTGCGCTGGAGATAGATCGCGGTACCGCCCAGGATCGTGAACGCGAGCACGATGATCGACGACGGGATAGCCAAGACGCCCACGACGAACTGGCGAACCGTGCGTCCCTTGGAGATCTTCGCAACGAAGACGCCCACGAATGGGGCCCATGAGACCCACCATGCCCAGTAGAACGTGGTCCATGCGGAAAGGAACTGGTTCATCTCTGGGGAGTCAGCGGTAGTTGCCGCGAGCATCGTCGGCAGTTCCGCGAAGTAGGTCGAAACAACACCAGGGATGACGTTGAGCAGGAAGACGGTCGGACCAACGATGAAGAAGAACAGCGCAAGCGCCAGCGCTAACACGAGGTTGATGTTGGAGAGCCGCTTAATGCCCTTGCTCACGCCGGATACCGCGGACCAGATGGTTCCGATGGTCAGCAGCACGATGATGATGAGGGCAAGTTTGTTTGCGCCGGGGCTCCAGCCGGTCACGAGCTCGAAGCCTCGGCCGATCTGCAGCGCGCCGATACCGAGCGATGCCGCGGTACCGAAGAGCGTTGCGATGATCGCTAGGCCGTCGATGACGCGGGCACGCACCGAGCTTGAGGATCCACCCCACAGTGGTGTGAGGATCGAGCTCATGAGCGGAACGCGGCCGCGGCGGTAGGAAACGTACGCGATGGCGAGGCCCACGATGCCGTAGATGGCCCAGGCGTTGAGGCCCCAGTGAAGCGCCGACTGCGCCATGGCCTTCTTGACCGCATCGACGGTTGCGGGGTCATACGCGCCTGGGCGGGGGGAGAGGTAGTACGTCATCGGCTCGTAAGGGCCGAAGAAGATCACGCCGATACCGATACCAGCGCCGAACAGCATCGCCGCCCACGAGACCGTCGAGTATTCAGGCTTGTCACCTTCGAGGCCCAGCGGGATGCGCCCGTACTTGGTGAAAGCGAGTACCAGCAGGTAGATCACGAGCACGATCGCGAGCGAGTTAAAGACCCACCCGAGGTTCGTCATGATCCAGTTCAGCGCCTTTGTGGTCGCCGAAAGCACCTGGTCAGGTTTCAGAACACCCCACACCACGAAGCCGATAATGGCAAGCCCGACGGTGATGAGCATCGGCCTGTCGACGCCGTAGCGGATCTTCTGATGATCAACGTCCACACCAGGAACCAACGCCGGGTGGATGTTGTGTGGGTAGCGGTTCAGTTCGCCCAGGAACTGGCCGGCCTTGCGCCCCACGCTTTTCAGGGTCTGCCCGGCGGTAGGTTGAGGGCTGCGACGTGCGCGGTTTTCCGCGGTCAGTGGGCGCCCCGGATGCTCAGCTGCTACTTCCTTGGCGGCGCGCCGGCCCCGTTTCTTCTGTCCGTTCTCATCCGCTTTATTCGGCTGAGAATCGCGTCCATCCTCCGATGACATGTTTTCTCCTCAAGGTATGGGTTCGTTCTTCATCATATAGAGATATGTTTTTCGGCTAGTGGTACGGGATCTTCGGCTAGTCATGCTGAGCCTTTTCCTTGCAGGGGCATATGATGAACGTGAGGCATCGTGCCGTTATTACTGCAAGCGAGAACACTGAAGAGGACTCCGTGACGCAAGAGCAGGACTACACCCAACTTTCCCCTAAGCTGTCCGTTTCGTCGGCTGTTCCTGACCGGAACTTGGCGATGGAGCTGGTCCGCGTGACTGAGGTCGCGGCGATCGCATCGGCCCCGTGGGTTGGCCACGGCGACAAGAACGGGGCGGACGGCGCGGCTGTCGATGCGATGCGTGCGATGCTCACGACCGTTGATTTCAACGGTGTCGTGGTGATCGGTGAGGGCGAGAAGGATGAAGCCCCGATGCTGTTCAACGGCGAGCACGTGGGTTCCGGTAACGGTCCCGAAGCCGATGTTGCGGTTGACCCGATCGACGGCACCCGTCTTACGGCGCAGGGCCTGAACAATGCGCTGTCCGTGATGGCTGTTGCTGAACGCGGGACGATGTACGACCCTTCGGCAGTGTTCTACATGGACAAGCTCGTGACCGGCCCGGAGGCCGCGGATTCGGTTGATCTCCGCTTGCCGATCGGCGAGAACATTCGCCGTGTTGCGAAGGCTAAGGGTAAGAAGCCATCCCAGGTGACGGTGACCGTACTTGATCGCCCACGTCACGCTGACATGATCAAGGAGATCCGCGAGGCTGGTGCGCGCACCAAGCTGATCCTCGACGGTGATGTTGCAGGCGCGATCGCGGCCGCTCGCCCTGATTCGGGTGTCGACATGCTCGTGGGTATCGGTGGTACCCCTGAAGGCATCGTGACCGCGTGCGCTATCCGCGCACTGGGCGGCGTGATCCAGGGCCGCTTGCACCCAACGGATGACGCTGAGCGCGAGGCCGCAGAGAAGGCCGGCTTGGACGTCAACCAGGTTTTGTCGACCGAGGACCTCGTCACGACCGACAACTGCTACTTCGTCGCGACCGGCATCACCGACGGCGACCTGCTACGCGGTGTCCGCTACCGTGGCGACCGCATCGTGACCCAGTCCCTCGTGCTTCGGGCCAAGTCCGGCACCGTTCGCGAAGTAACCGCAGAGCACCGCGCCGACAAATGGGACGGATTCACCCGCTAAAACACAGAGCATTAAACGTTGGTGGGGCGTGGATGATGATTCATCCACGCCCCACCAACGTTTAGCCCTCTACCTGGTCATCTAAGTCGCTACCTGGTCATCGTGGCGGATGAACCGGATGCGGCTACTTTCTGCCGGTTGAGCGGGGTAGCACACAAGTACGCGTGGGCATCCTCGTCCGCTTCGATAGAAAGCTCACCTGCAGAGGCGGGGATGAAGGCGGACTCGCCGCGGCCGAGGTGGATCTGTGTCCCGTCGGCTCCTCGCACGGTGACGTTGCCCGCGAGCGCGATGATGCACGCCGGACCCCGCAGTGAAATGTTCCCGGACGAAGCTCCCTTGATACGCACGAGCTCGAACTCGTCGAACTCGGTCGAGTACAGCTCGATGCCTGGCTTCTCTTGCTCGGGGCGAACCCACGTCGGTTCGAGTGAAGCGAAACGGACGATCGACATCAGCTCGTCAACGTTGATGTACTTGGAAGTCATGCCGCAACGCAGAACGTTGTCTGAGTTGCCCATGACCTCAACTGCGGTCCCGTGGAGGTATGCGTGGAGGTTCCCCGCTTGCAGTGCCACGGCTTCGCCTGGCTCAAGCTCGACGTAGTTCAACAGCAATGACACCAGTACACCAGAGTCGCCTGGATATTTCTGGTTCAACCATGGAAGTAGCGGGAGCAGCGCATCGACGGTCCGAGCCGCCTCCGCATCGCGTTCAATGATCTGCACTGCGTCCGCAACAACAGCATCAATGCCGTCCACACCGGTCACCAAGTAAGCCAGTGCAGACTTGTAGTCCCGATGGTTCAGATGCTCGATGACCGTGTTCGCCACGGCGCGCGTCTCTTCACGCGAGGTGTTGCCGCGCAGAAACTCCCAAGCTGGGATGCCCTGCTCTGCCGAACGGAAACCCGTCAACGCCTTGAACGGAGTCAACGCCAAGATCATCTCCGGCTTAGGGCGAGGATCCTTATACATCCGATGCGGAACATCGATCGGAACACCCGAGCTCTGCTCGAGGATGAAACCAGCCTTCGCCTGCTGAGCGTCAGGGTGTACCTGCAACGACAGCGGGGCATCGGCAGAGAGAACCTTCATCAAGAAAGGCAAGCTCACGCAATCGGCAGGCTGAGACGCAACGACCGCGGCGCCGAGATTCTCTTCAGGGCGCTCTTTCAGAACATCCGTCAGCGAGCGACCATCGCTCAACAAACGGCTAGGCGCGGCAGGGTGGGAGCCAATCCATAGCTCAGCCTCAGGGCGTCCACTCGGCGTGTGCCCCAATAGCTCCGCCAGCGCGGTAGGCGAACCCCAGTCATAGTCGCGGATGGAATTCTCCAACTTCTCCACGGCTATCACCTCTCCTGACTCTTACATACGACCGTTCAATACGCGTGGCCCGGCCTGTACAAGCGAGCTTACCCCGCTTTGCATGAATCGTTGTTTTGTGCGATCTGTTCAATTCGGCCGGTGTCGCCGATGTACTCAAGTTCCTGCAAATACTTTTCGGTAATCGGCGAACCGTCACGTTGTGTAGTGATGACCTGATCTTCCACCCCTAAAGAGGCCTCAGAGGAAGATTCAGGTGAACTTTGTGTAACTTCCGGTTTAGGTTTCGCAGAAGACTGCTTCCCGGAACTCTTCGGGGCCGCATCTTTCTTCTTCGGTTCAGACTTGCTTGAGGCGTTCTCTTGAGCCTTAGCACCGTCGTCCGTCGCCTTATCAACCAACTGATCAATGCGCTGATGAATCAGATCGTAATCAGGGTATGTAGAGAACAAATCCCCAGGCTTACCGAAATCCGGGGCGCCCAACGTGAGCTTCAAGAACGTATGCTTCCGGGTCTTCTCAGCAAGGCCTATAAACGAGCCCAGTTGAGACTGCGGAATGTTCGTGCGAACAATCTCTTCACCCGAGTCCATAATCTGAGTGAAATTCGTCAAGACATTCTGCGGAGTGAACTGTTTGACCATCGCCTGCTGCAAACACTGCTGACGGCGAATACGGTGATAATCCGTCGTGAAGTCACGCGAACGCGCAAACCACAGCGCCTGCTTGCCCGTGAAATGATGCTCGCCAGGACCGAACCACTTGGTGCGCAAACCCGTGTTCGGGTCGCGCTTCCCGTTATACGGAACCCAGCCGCCCGACGTGATCTTCACGCCGCCCAGCGCATCGATCAGGTGCTCAAAACCACCCATATCGACCGTGACATACATCTGAATCTTCAGCCCCGTGACAGCGCTGGCGGCCTCCATCGTCGCTACCGCGCCAGGGTCGTCAGTATCCGGATACTTATCCGCATACTTCTGCTCAACTGTTGGATAAATCGCGTTGAAAATACACGCGTCCCCACAGTTGAAACCGTTCGGATACACCTCGTGCATCGGCGAATCCTCAGGGAAAGGGGCATTCTGAAGATTACGCGGAATCGAAATCACAACCGCGCGGCCGGACTTCGCATCAATCGACCACACCTGAGCCGAATCTGGGCGCAAACCGACGCGAGACTTACCCGCGTCTCCGCCCAAAACCAAAATGTTGTAGCGGCCGTCAATCGGATCAACGGCAGGGCCCGACGCAAAAATACTTCCCAGAGTCGCCTTGCTCTTAAACGCAATATACGAGCCGTAACCCAAGCCACCCGTCGTCACGACCACAGCCAACACCGTGAACGCGGTGATAATCCCGCGCATCCCCGGCGCCAACATCGTAGGCTTCGTGATCCGGTACGTGTGCACAAACAGCAACAGCCAGCCCACGGCAAGCGCCGCCAGCACAACGCCCACCAGCACCAAAACCCACGGCCGGCTAAAAACGTCGAGTAGCGAGCTACGATTCATCAACGCCCACACGACCAACACGAGCAGCGCGACCCACACCGTTATGGTGACGGTCAAAGCTTTGCGGCCCAACCGCTTATAGCCGGTGACAAGCTGCGCGCCACCCGGGACAAGCAACGTCAACAGCCACAAAATCCAAGCACGCTTAGAGCGGCCGGGGGCGTTCAACTGTTCCGGATCTGGGACTGATTGCGCCTTTAAGAGCTGGGACGAATCGTTCACACTCAAAACCTATATGTATCTACGGCTTACTGCGCAGAAGACTCGGCGGCGCGCTTCTCAGACAAGGCACGCCCCTTAGCATCGGCGCCTGCACGCATCTGCTCAGCATAATCAGCCAACGCGGCAGAAATACGCGAAGCCTCCTCGCCAGCGCCGCAACCCAAAATCCGGGCCGCATACAAGCCAGCGTTCTTCGCGCCATCGACCGCCATCGTCGCAACCGGCACACCACCCGGCATCTGAACAATTGAGAGCAAAGAATCCAAACCATCAAGATTCTTCAAGCTCACAGGCACACCGATAACCGGCAGGGTCGTGACCGACGCCAACATGCCCGGCAAATGCGCCGCGCCACCCGCGCCAGCGATGATGACCTCGAAACCCTTCGACTTTGCATCCGTACCGAACTGGATCATTTGATGCGGCATCCGGTGAGCCGAAACCACATCCACGAAATACGGGATACCCAACTCGTCCAAAACATCAGCGGCCGCCGACATCGTAGGCCAGTCAGAATCCGACCCCATCACAATCGCAACGCGAGGCTGCTTCGCCTCACCAGAAACAACAGAGCTCATGCCGAGAATCCTTCACTCATGATGTTCGCAGCAACGCGCGCCTTCTCACGCACATCGTCCACGCTCTCACCATCGAAACCAACACGGTTAACATGGCCGATCTTACGGCCCTGACGCACCGACTTACCGTAAACATGCACCTTAACCTGCGGATCCGAGGCCAACGCATGAGGCAAAGCTGCCGCGAGATCCTGATTCGATCCACCCAAGAAGTTCTTCATCACCGCAACAGGAGCCAACGGTTCAGGGGAGCCCAGAGGAAGATCGGCGACCGCGCGCAGATGCTGCTCAAACTGGCTCGTCACCGCGCCATTCTGAGTCCAGTGACCCGTGTTGTGCGGACGCATCGCAAGCTCATTGATCAGGAAGCCGGGGCCGCGGCCAGGAGTCTCAAACAGCTCGACCGCCAGGACGCCCGTCACACCAAGCTCAGACGCGATAGTCAGAGCGGTCTGCTGAGCGGCTTGAGCGGTTTCCGTGGAAAGATCCTGCGCCGGAGCGATCACCTCATCGCACACACCAGCGACCTGGATCGTGTGAGTAACAGGCCACGCCGCCGTCTGACCCGACGGGCGGCGAGCAACCAAAGCGGACAATTCGCGTGAGAAATCCACCAATTCCTCACACAAAACCTGACCACGCTCAAACCACGCGCTGATCCGTTCAACATCGTCAGCGGAATCCAGCTTCTCAACGCCCTTGCCGTCGTAACCGCCACGAGGAGTCTTAGCGATGATCGGCCAACCGGCCTTCTCACCGAACGCGACCACATCATCTGCCGTGTCAGCCGCGCACCACTGCGGATTCGGTAGCCCCAAGCGCTCAACGGCCTCGCGCATCACAATCTTGTCCTGGGCATGAATCAACGCATCCGGGCCAGGGTGGACCCGCACACCCTTATCGACGAGCTCGTGCAAGATCTCAGCCGGAACATGCTCATGATCAAACGTCACAACGTCCACAGAGTCAGAGAAATCCAGGACAGTCTGCCGATCCTTATAGTCACCCACCGGCGCGTGAGCCACAGCCCGCGCGCTCGCCGTCTCTTCTGATTCACACAGAATCGAAAGCTCGATACCCAAGTTCAGGGCCGCAGGAGCCATCATCCGGGCAAGCTGCCCGCCGCCAATCACACCAATGCGCAAAGTTTTCATCCTTTCTAGTCTAAGATAAAGCGCTTGTAGCCCACTGCTCATCCGAGCAAGCGTGGTGTGACATGTAACCCACCGTGAATCCGTGGGAACAAATCACCACAAGCGACGACACAGCCGCCATCTATCAGAAGGGAGCATGATGCGAACCCTATGGGCCAAAATGCGTACCCTCGTTGAAGTCTTGTGGCGCGAAGTCGCTAAGTTTGGCGTGGTCGGCGCAGTCGCGTGGGTCATCGACACCGCCGTGTTCCTGTGGCTCATCAAAGGCCCCATGGACGACGCCGAAGTCTGGGCTAAAGGCTGGGCGACCGTTGTCGCCTCGATCTTCTCGTGGGCTGCAAACCGCTGGTGGACCTTCCGACACCGCCGCAACAACCGGTGGGTCCGTGAACTCGTGCTGTTTGCGGTCATGAACGCAATCGGCCTCCTCATCGCAGCCGGATGCGTGTTCTTCACCAAATATGTGCTCCAGATGACCAGCCCGATGGCCCTGTTCATCGCAGGCTCGGTCGTGGGACTCATCCTCGGCACTATCTTCCGTTTCATCGCGTACCGCTTGTGGGTCTTCAACGAGTCCAAAGGGTCAGAACACGAAGACCGTCGCGAGGTCACGCGCTAAAGCGGCTCTGTGTGGGCAATAGTCGCGCTGTGTTGTCAGTAGCCGCGCCGCGTTCTAAGCGGTAGCGGCGCGTGTGATCCGCTCCTGGGTGCGCAAAGTGTCAACCGGCGCGCCGTCCACCAAAGCGTCAGGCGCAACCAGAACGAGCGAACCCTCAGGCTGGCACGCCAAAAGAGACGCAACAGCAGCCGACCAACCCTGTGCTGTGTCAGCACCGCCCACCGCAAGCCACGAGACCGAAGTGCCTGCACCATCCGCGGCCTCAGCGGCAAGCAACTGTTCGAGCGAAGCGGAGTCCACGCCATCGACATCCCACGAAGCCTGCGCGGCATTCGCGGCAGAAAACATCAAGGCATCCGGCTGGGCGCGCACCTCGGCGGCATGATCAACCATCCCTTCCGGGAGATCGTCAGGGAACGAAACCGCGAGCGCCTCCAGCGTTACTGCCAACACATCGGGAGCCGACATGTGCTCCGAAGGACGGTTGGTTATGACGAGATCGGCGTCCTCTGCGCGATCCGTGACCGTGGCACCTAAAGACAACGCGGCCAACGCAAGCGGAAGCGTGCGCCAATGAGGCGGAACATCCAAACACACGGTGCCGCCGGCGCCCAAGCCGAACTCCATCTCAAGCAAACCGCTGTTCTTGGCCCACCAATTAACAAGCACTCGGCCCGATAGTTCGATGCGGGGACCAGCCGAGTGGTCAATCAGCAAAGGAGCAGGGGACGAGCCACGCTCAGCGAGCGCCGTCAGCGCGGCGGGGATTGTGAGTGCGGAACGCAGGTGCGGGCGTGAAGAGGAACTTGCGATAGGAGCCATGCTTCTATTGTGCTTCACGGCGCTGAGCTTCATGGTGCTGCGTTTCAAGGTGCTCAAGCACTGTGCGTCAAGGCGCTGTGTTGAAAGACGATGAGGTTCTGTCTTGAAAGACGATGAGGCGGGGCAGGGCCGGATTTAAGCGAGGGCTGAGCGCGGCTCATATTCGCGATTCGGCATAAATTCACCTGCAGTTCTCAGCTAATTCAAAGGTTCATATGTATCGCGCTTGGGTGAAGCTATATCAAGCTCGATCTTGCTACAAAACGCGCTTTGGGGAAGATTTTCAGCGAACTGGCATTTGACGAAATCAACTTACATGGATGTAATTATGTATGTGCACAAGGCACGCCACTGTGCCTCAGGGTGCTCGATTGTGGCTGGCGAGTAATCAAGAAAACGGTTGCCGCAACAGTCTCGCGAAGGCCCTGGGTGGAAGAGCGTCGACCCCGATGCTCCCGGTGGATCTGAAGTCTGGATGAAGGGACGCATGACACATGGCACAGCGTGACCGCCACGAGCTCGCGGAAGGGCGCGAGAAACGAGCAGTTGTTACGCGCGATGTGCCCGGCGACTGGTTCCTCGACCCAGCAGATCCAGAGGCCGGCACTCGCTACAGCAGCAACCTCGACCTCGAAGAAGCAGCCACGGCTTTCCTCTCCGCGCATTCGCCGGCTGAGACTCCAAAAGCTGATACGCCGGAAGCGTTGGCCACGGTAACGCCACTGCACTCCGATGTTTTTGGTGCGGATGTCTCCGCTGCTGATCTTGCTGAAGCAGAGCAGCGGCCAGCGGCCCAGACTGACGCCGCATCCGCATCGGGCCTTGTAGAGGCCGCGCCGAACAGCGGCGCACGACCTGCCGAGGTGCAGAAACCTTCGTCGCAACAGTTCGTTTCCCTCGTCGAATTCATGGGCATGGACGACGAAGGCGAGCTCGGCTGGCAGACCCAGGCACTGTGCGCGCAGACTGACCCGGAAGCATTCTTCCCGGAGAAGGGCGGCTCAACACGCGACGCCAAGAAGGTGTGCGGATCGTGTGCAGTCCGCGCAGAATGCCTCGCATACGCCCTCAAAAACGATGAACGCTTTGGCATCTGGGGTGGGATGTCCGAACGTGAACGTCGTCGACTTCGAAAGCAGGGAGCCTGATCGCTAGTTCAGCTCATGTCACAGCCGTCATCGTCACGCATGACGCCGCATCGTTCTTACCGGCCACGGTCGAAGGTCTTCTGACCCAGACCCGGCCGGTCGATGCGTTATATGGCGTCGACGCGGGTTCGCGGGATGGGTCTGCCGAGCTGTTGAAAGAGCTCCTCCCCGAATCTGCGAAGGTTCTGGAAGCGCCTGGAGCACATTTCGGAGGCGCTGTTCAGCGGGCTGTTGACCACATGCCGGCACCGGCTGAGGGCGATTCGAACGAGTGGCTGTGGTTCATCCATGATGACTCCGAGCCCGCCCCTGATGCGCTTGAGCTGATGCTTGAGGAGATCAGCAAGTCTGAATCGACCGCGATCGCAGGCGCTAAACAAGTGGATGCGACGGACAGAGTCCACTTGCTTGATGCTGGTTTGAGTTTGACCCGCCGTGGTGAACGGTTCGCGGGTGTTGGTCTTGAAGAGAAGGACCAGGGTCAGTACGACATGTACACGGACCGGTTGGGTGTGAACTCTGCCGGCATGTTGATTCGTCGCGACGTGTTTGAGGAGCTGGGAGGTTTCGACCCGGCTCTTCCTGGCGTGGGTGATGACGTCGATCTGGGGCGTCGGGCGTGGCTGGCTGGGTACCGTGTGGTGCTTGTGCCGGGTGCGTACATGTATCACCGTCCTGACGTGGTCAAGGAGATCGCGGGGGAGGACGCCCAGTACGCTGCGGCTCAATACACGAGGCTCAAGTATGCCGCGCCGTTCACATCGCTGTTCCTTGGGCTCTGGATGGTGGTCTCGGGCCTGGGTAGTGCTTTGTTCCGTTTGGTTGCGGGCGATACATATACGGCAGGGCTTGAGTTCCGGCATGCGTTTGCGCCGTTGACTCGCGCCGGATCGGTGCGTCGTGGCCGAAAGGCCGTGCGGCGTATTCGGAGAGTTCCCCGTTCGAGTGTCAATCGACTTTTGGTGGACCGTTCGCAGTATCGGGATCATCACCGGGCGATTCGCGATGGTTTGATGCTCAATGACGCTGAGCTTCAGACGAGCGAGGCCGTAGGCGCCGAGGCGAGCGGCGATGATGATTCGTTCGACGCGGCAGCGGCTGATGGCCGCACGACCCGCGGTGTTGCTGCCGGGGTTGTTGCGGTTGCTGTTGCCGCGATTGTGGGTGCTGTAACGTTCCGTGGCTTGATCTTGGCTCATGGTGTTGCGGGCGGTTCGCTTGTGACTCCGAGCGGGGATTTGTCGCACATGTGGCATGCCGCGACCGCTCCGTGGGCTACCGAGATGTTCGGTATGGCTTCTGGCCCGGATGCTTTCGCTGGGGTTTTGTTCTGGCTTGCTTTGGTGAGCGGCGGCAATGCCCCGATGGGTATTGTTGTCGCGTATTTCCTCGCGTTGCCGGCTGCTGCATTGTCGATGTGGTGGGCTTTGCGCCTCGTGACGCGTGTACCGTCTTTCCGTGGCATCGGTGCCTTGGTGTGGGCTTTAGCTCCGGTGTTTGCAGTGGACTTGACGCAGGGGCGGATTGCTCCGGCGCTGGTGCATGTTGTGCTTCCGCTGTTGGTTTACGCGTTGGCTCGTGCGGTGGGCGTGCGCGGCGCGGTGGGTGCCGCATCGTATTCGGAGGGCGAGGGGCGTCCTTCGTGGCCTTCGGCAGTGTTTGCGAGTGTGCTCGCAGTTCTGGTGGTTGCGGCTGAGCCGTTGTGGCTTGTGCCGTTGGTGCTGTTCACGGTCGTTTCTGCTGTGGTTGCGCGGAGGGGCCGGGTTCTTGCGTGGGTTCCTGTTCCGGCTTTGATCGCCTCTGCACCGACGATTCTTGATGTTCTGCGAACCCCTCGTGCTTTGTTGGCGCAGCCTGGTTTGCCGTTGGCGGGTGAGCCTGCGCCGGCGTGGCAGGCTTTGTTGGGTTTCCCTCTTGGGTTCGACGCGGGTTCCGCTGTGGCAGGCTGGGGTTGGCTTCCTGAGGGGTTCGGGGCGCTGGTTGTTGCCCTGGTGTGCGGTGTTCCGCTTTTGCTGGTGGGCCTGGTTGGTTTGGTTGCGCCTGGGGAGTCGACCACGTGGGTTCGTGTTCTGGCTCTTGCCGCGCTGGTCGTGTTCGCGGGTTCGGTTGTCGCTAGCTGGTTGGCGGCGAGCGCGACTGGCGGACAGCTGACTCATTACTACGTGGGTTCCGCGGTGAGCCTCGTGTGGCTTGTTGCGGTGTTTGCTGCTGGGGCGATGCGTGAGGCTGGCACTGTCCGGATACGGGCTGGTTTTTATCAGACTCGTTTTGTGGGTCGCTTGGTTGCCTGGTCGGTTCTGGTGGCGGTTGTCGCGAGTGCGTCTGTGTGGATTGCTCCGATGACGCAGTCTGGTACGGCTGCCGCGGATTCTGAGCGTGGTTTGGGCGTGCAGCAGCGTGTGCATGCGGTGGCTGAGACGACTCTTCCGGTGACTGCCGCTGACCGTGGCTTGGGTCCGTTTGAGGAACGGACTTTGATTTTGACGGGCGCTGAGGACGGCCTGTTCCGCGCGAATGTTGTGGGCGGCGACGGTCTGCGTCTTGAAGAGGTGCGTTTGCGTCAGGACGCGAGCGCGCTTGCAGGCGATGTGCTTGATCCGGCCGGTGGGGTGCTTGCGAAGCCGACGAAGGCTCAGCGTTTGGTTAAGGAAGCTGTAGCTGGTTTGGTGTCCGCCGACGGTGGTGATGTGGCTGAGACGCTGCGTCAGCTGGGTGTTGGCTACATCGTGATGAAGTCTGGTCCTGATAATGCTGCGGTTGCCAAGAACCTTGATTCTCTTCCGGGTATTTCTGCGGTGACGCGTGGGGAACGCGCAGCTTCGTGGCTGTGGCAGGTGGAGCCGTCGGACAAGGGGCAGGCTTTGTATGAGTCCACTGGGTCTGTGACGTCCCGTGTGTGTGTTGAGGCTGCTGACGGTTCGGTTCTTCAGTTGCTCGAGAGTGAGCATGCCCGGGTCGAGGATGCCTCTATCGAGGGTGCGACGAACAGCTCAGTGGGTTCTGACGAGGAAGAAGCTGGCAGCCGTCTGGTGGTCATGGCCGAGAACTACGATGCCGGCTGGACTGCAACGCTGAACGGTGAAGAACTGCGGCCGCAGAAGTACAAGGGCTGGATGCAGGCCTTTGAGCTTCCAGAAGGCGGC
Source organism: Pseudoglutamicibacter cumminsii (assembly GCF_016907775.1). Taxonomy (NCBI): domain Bacteria; kingdom Bacillati; phylum Actinomycetota; class Actinomycetes; order Micrococcales; family Micrococcaceae; genus Pseudoglutamicibacter; species Pseudoglutamicibacter cumminsii. The sequence continues at coordinate 1,460,943 of NZ_JAFBCO010000001.1, forward strand.
GGGACGTTGAACATCACGTATTCGACGTGGTGGCATACCCCGTGGGTCATTCTTTCGGGAGTCCTTGTGGCGTTCTGTGCGTTGTCGATGATGCCGATGCCACGTGGTTGGCGTAACCGTGTCCGGTACCAGCCGGTGTATCGCGCGCCATACGTGCCGGGGGAGGCTCCTGAAGAGAAGCCGGAAACGGATGCGGAACCTGTTGTAGCGGAGGAGGGCGAGCATGAGCGAAAAGAAGAGCAAAACTGAGGCCTCCTCGGCGGTCAGGTCTCGTTCGAAGGCCGTGTTCGCTTCTGTGGCTGGCGTTGCGTTAGTCGCGGCGTTCGGTGGTGTCGCGGTCGCTGACCATATGCTTGCCCCGGAGAGCAAGAGCGATGGTGTCGAGGTCGAGGCGACGTCCCTTCCGGTGACACAGAGCACGTTTGTGTGCGGCCCGACTATTGCTGCTGTTTCTTCGCAGCAGGGGGCTACGGATTCGGCTTATGCGCCGGGCGCAGACCAAGCGGCGTCGACGTTGAGTGGTGTCGCTTTGGGGGACCGCGGGATGCGTGTCCCGGGAGCGCGCATTGTCAGCGGTGACACTACTGCGGAGCTTTCGAAAGACCTCCCGGAAGAGGAAGCACTCACGGTCTCTACCCGCAACGAACAGGGGCTTTCGGGAACCAAGTCCGTCAACAAGGGCGGCGTTAAAGCGCAAGATTCGGCGTGGTTCACGGTGCAGGGCCTGGGAGGTAAAGCCTCACCAGCCGCTGGTGTGCGAACCATCAGCCAGAAGGACGGGGACCTCGAAGGTTTTGCGAGCGTCCCCTGCACCGCGTCCGCAACCTCGCACACGATCGTGGGCGGCTCCACAACGCTGGGCCAGTCCGCTGTCCTGGTCGTGACGAATACTCAGCAGGCCACAGCAACGGTGCAAGTTAAGGTTGCAACGAAGGACGGCGTGAGCGCGTCAGGCATCCCGCAGTTTACGCTCAACCCGGGGGATACCCGCACGATCAATCTTGCGGCGGCAGCTTCGGATTCTGAGGCTATCGCTGTGTCTGTGACGTCGACGGGGGCGCCGGTGCGTGCCGCGGTGTCTCAGACCGTCCTGAGGGGCTTGGTTCCTGGCGGTATTGACAGCATCGAAGCGCAAACCGAGCTCGGCCGGAAAGTTGTGATCCCGGGTGTCCAGTCGCAGGATCCTGCTGCGGACCGTTCTGCAGGTAAGGCCGAGGACTCGGGGGATCTGACGCCGTCCGTCGTTGTCTATAACCCTTCGGCAACGCAGACGGAAGCGAAACTACGGGCGTTCCGGGACAATGGAACCTCGGTAGACCTTGGAACAGTCACGGTTGAGGGGCAGAGCGTGGGCCGCGTAGCGACGGATGCTCTACCGGCGGGCGTGTATTCGATTGTTGTCGAGGCCGATAATCCGGTTGCCGCGACTGCTCGGATGCTCCGCGGCCAGGACGCGAACAAGGCTCACGACGTCGCTTATATCCCGGGGACCCCGGCATTGGGGAGCCAGAACGTGGTTGCTGTTCCGGAACACGGCGAGGCCCGGTTGCGGATCTTCGGGGCTGACGATGCGGTGGTTACAGTCACGCCGGTTCTGCGCAACGGCTCGATGGGTAAAGCCGAGCGGGTCGATGTGGGCGCTCACCGAACCGTTGATATTCAAGCTCATAAGGAAGCGGTGGGCTGGCATGTAGCCTCGAACCGAGGCGAAGCGTACGCCTCCGTCGTCACGACCCAGGGCGTTGGGATCGGCGCGATGAGTGTTCTGGGAGCGGACCAGTCGAACGCTACCGTCAAGGTTGATCTAGGTCCTGTTGCGCCGCGCACGGTCAGCGGCGAATACTGAGTTGCGTCTACCGGCCGGGCCCTGAGTGCTGGGCCTTAACGGTTGGGTCCCGTCCCGTAAATCGGGTCGATGTCTTCGGGCGGGATGTTGAGGAACTCGCTCACGAGCTCGATCACCACATCAGCGACGATGTGTGCGAGGTGGTGCTCATCGAGCGCCGCGGATTCCAGGGGCCTGCGGAACAGGACAACGTTGCGCGTGCTGTTCCGCGGATTCGTGCGTTCTTGCCTCACCGTTGCAACACCGAGGGGCGTGGTTTCTCCACGGGAGACAGCCCGCTCGAGGGAAGCATCGCTCGGCACTGTCCGCACCACAAAGTTGATGCCTTCGAGCTGTTCGCCCCACGTTTCACAGAGCCGGTCTACGACTTCCCACATGATCTCTTCGACGACCTGCTGGCGGTGCGGAGCGCCTGGCGCCATCGGCGGGAGGATGTTGCCACGCCATCGACCGCGGAGCTCAGCGCGGCGACGCTGGCTGCCGATGCTGGCCGCGCGCGAGGCCAACGCCCCGGTGCGGCGCGGATGCGGGTCGATGTTCCAACTCATAACGTCAGCATATCGGCGGGCTAGCGGTGCTGAGAGTCACCTCGGGTCTGCGGCCGTGCCTCCGCATCTTTAGCGGGTGCCGCTAGTACGCTTGCAAACGTGGAATCTCAACGTTTTTGTTCTCGTCCAGGGTGCGGCAGGGAGGCGTACGCAACCTTGACGTATGCATACGCAGACTCCACGGCTGTGCTCGGCCCTTTGGCTCTCAAAGCGGAGCCTCACGCTTACGATTTGTGCCGTCACCACGCCGACCGTTTGTCGGTCCCGTTGGGGTGGGAGCTGTTGCGACTTGAGATCCCGGAGCAGCGCAAGCCTCTCTCCAAGGACGACATGTATGCCTTGGCGGATGCTTTGCATCAAGAAGCTCAAAGGGATCAGGAGCAAGCGGAGCGAACGGCTCCGCGTCGTTCACGTGAACGTCTCGGTGGGGAGAACGCTCCGCCGCCTGCTAAGCCGGGGCTGCATTTGGTTCGTAACGACGACGACTAACACTTTTCGCGGCGGCCCGCTTGGCGACGCCGCACCTTAGATTTTTCTCAACGCATATGGCGGAAGGACCTTCGATGTCGCAGAACAACCCTGATCCTCTCCACGAGGACGGAGGCGAGCAGATCCCGGCGGATGCCGTGAACCTGCCGGAGCCTCCATCGCCTGAGGATGCACCGTCGTCTGAGGGGGCTCCAACGTTTGAGGAGGCGCCAACTTTAGAAGAAGCTATTGCGCCGCAGGAGGTGCCGCCCGCCCCGTCGGTGGACGATGCCGGTGCTCCAGCTGAGGCCGCGGATGCTCCGGCTGACGATGCGGAAACTATGTTTTCGACGCGTCGCTTGGCTCGCACTCGTGACGATGAAGAGGCTGCTAAGGGCTCCGCTGAAGGTAATGCTGCCGGTGCCGATGATGCTACTGGTGCAAATGATCCAGACGCTACGCAGGCTTTCCCGCCTGTTGCTGAGCACGCTTCGGAAGAACCTGTCGCCGTGGGCAGCCCGGAGGATATGGATGCGACTCGGACGTTGACGCCGCAGCCGTTGGCCCCGGGTGAGCAGAAACGTGACCTTTCTGGAACGTCTGGCCCGGTCCGGCCTTCTCAGCTGGGTGCCTACACGCCGATCCCTGACGGGAACACGGAAGGGTTCAGCGAGGAGACCTCGCGCGACACCGTGGCCGCGAGCCTCGACTACAAGCCAGTCTTCCCGCGCATCCTGCAGTGGGTTGTTGCGATCCTGACCCCGTTCGTGTTGCTTGCCGGCGCAGTCCGGCTCGTTGCTTCCACGGGTGTCATGTGGCTCATCTACCACGTACCGGGTTTCCCAGCGGATCAGGCCGGGTTCACCACGAAGGATCGTGTGCTGAACGGCTCGTACGGCGTGGACTACCTCAACAACTTCGCGGGCAGTAAGTATCTTTCCCAAGTTCAGACGGAGAACGGTCCGCTGTTCACAGCTAACGAGGTCTCGCACATGGCTGACGTGAAGTCGCTCGTGCAGCTGTGCTACCTCGTCGGCGTGATTGCGCTTGTGCTGTTGCTCATCAGCTTCATCATTCTGCGCAAGACCTACCCGGGTGGCATTCGTCGCGGCCTGTTCGCGGGCTCGATCGTGACGTTCGTGTTGGTGATCGCGGTAGCTATCGTGGCTCTTCTCGGCTGGGACGAGTTCTTCGTCGGCTTCCACCAGTTCTTCTTCTCGCACGGCAACTGGCAGTTCGCGTGGGATGACTCGCTGATCCGCCTGTACCCGCCGATGTATTGGATTTACTCGGCTGGCCTGCTCGGCGGCCTGCTGTTGATCGGCAACCTTGTGCTGATGTTGACGACATGGCCAACACGCCGCCGCCGCGAGCGCTCCCGCGAGCAGATGGAAGAGAAGCGTAACGGCTCGGACTACGTCATTGAATACGACGCCTTCGACGAACGCTAACGGAACTCTTCAGCGCATCAACCGCTGACGCCACGCAACGAAGCGGGCGGCACCTGAATCACTCAGGTGCCGCCCGCACCGTTGTTGGATCGGATCGCTATCAGCGCGCTGATAGCGCTTGCGATACATCGCCGCCGGTTTATTTGCGCTTGCGATACATCTCAGCGATGGTGTCGGCGTACTGTTCGTAGACCTTCGGGCGGCGCACCTTCATCGACGGAGTGAGGGTACCGTCGTCTTCGTTGAAGTCTTCTTCGAGGATCACGAACTTCCGGATCGATTCCGCCCTGGAGACGGTCGCGTTGGCGCGGTTGATGTATGACTGGATTTCTTCGTGGACGCGGCTGTTATTGAGGGCGTCGCTGAAGCGTGCCACGCCGGAGACTTTCTCGGCCTTCGCCCAGATCTGTAGCTCCTCTTCATCGAGGGTTACGAGCGCGGAGACAAACGGCTTGTCATCGCCCACAAGCACAACCTGGGACACGATACGGCCTTCGCGCACGATCTCCTCGAGCGGGCCCGGGACAACGTTCTTGCCGCCAGCGGTGACGATGATGTCCTTCTTGCGGCCCGTGACCGTGAGGAAGCCATCTTCGTCGAGCTCGCCGAGGTCGCCGGTCGCGAAGAATCCGTCTTCGTCGAAGGCCTTTTCTGTGGCTTCTGGGTTGTTCCAGTAGCCTGCGAAAACGCCGATGCCTTTCGCGAGGATTTCGCCGTCGTCTGCGATGCGCACGCAGGTTCCGGGGATCGGCAGGCCAACCGAGCCGACGCGCTGCTTACCTGGCATGTTGACGGTCAGCGGCGCCGTGGTTTCGGTGAGTCCATAGCCTTCGAGGACGCCGAGGCCGATCGCGTTGAAGAAGTGCGCGAGGTCGGGGAACAGGGGTGAAGCGCCGGAGATTGAGTAGCGGACTTCGCCGCCCATGATCTCGCGGATCTTGGGGTACACGAGTTTGTTGTAGAGCCGGTATTCGGCTGCGTGGAGTGGATTGACTCGCGGCTGAGGTTTGCCTCGGCGCACGAGGTCCTGGGCGCGGCCGCGTCGGGTTGCGACGTAGCGTGCGCGCCGGAAAATGAAGCCCTTGCCGTCGGATTCTGCCTTCGCGAGAGCACCAGCCATGAGTTTCTCGTAGATCCGAGGTACCGCGAGGAGGAACGTCGGTTTGATGTTCGGCAGGTCGCGCGTGACGGTGCGCGGAGAGCAGTGCGAAACCGTGATGTCGCGGTACATGCAGGCGTGTTGCACGGCGCGAGCCAGGATGTGCGCCAGAGGGAGGAACAGCGCTGTGCGGCCGTTGTTCCCAACAACCTCGCTCAGGTGCTCGACGAGGTTGACGGCTACCAGCGAAATGTTGCCGTGGGTAATGATGCAGCCCTTGGGGCGGCCGACGGTCCCGGAGGTGTATACGAGGGTAGCGGGGTCATGGAGGCCCGGGCGGCTGCGTCGGCGGTCGACTTCGTCGTCTGGGACGGCGGAGTCTCGCCCTGAAGCCATGAGGTCTGCGAGGCCCGCGCCGATCGGCACACCGTCGTAGAGGACGGTGGACGGGTGTCCGGCTTCATTGGCGACATCCATGCGGAGGTGGAGCGGTGCCTTATCTGCCGGCAGGTTGGCGACGGCTTGTGCGGCCGGGTCTGACGCATCGGGGGTCTGGGTGAGGATGTGGGACGCCCCGGAATCGGTGAGGATCCATTCGATCTGTGAGATCGAGGAGGTCTCGTAGATGGACACAGAGATGCCGCCCGCGAACCAGGCTGCTTGTTCCGCGAGCGCCCATTCGAAGGATGTTGGCGCCATGATCGCGAGCACGGAACCTTCTTCGAAGCCGTTAGCGATGAGGCCTTTCGCGAGGTCGGTCACGAGGCGTTTGTAGTGCGCTGCCGTGACGCTGACCCAGGTTTCGGAGTCGGGGTCGTAGACGGAGTAGACGGGCAGTGGCTTGTTGCGTGCAATCCGGTCTAGCAACAGCTGTGGCGTGTTGTAGCTGGATGGCAGCGTCTCAAGTTGCGGCATGCACCGTTCGCGCACTGTTTCTCCTGGTTGTTAGGTGGATTGAAACGGGTAGGTCTGAGAGTAGTTCCGCGGCGTCTGGGGTTTTAGGTCCAGCTTGGTAGCCAGATGCGCCACTGTATTTCTTCGCTGAAGAGTGTCTGCCCGGTGACGATAGGCAGGAAGAACGCTGAGACAAGCAGGATGATGAGCACGATGCCGGCGACAGCGGCGGTGCGGATCTTCGCTTGCCGCGGTGCTGTTCCTGCCGGTGGCGCGAGCATCCGTAGAGCGTAGACGACGGCGAGGATCCAGCTGAGCTGGAAGCCGGTTGTGTAGAAGAAGAACATGGTGCGTTCTGGGTAGAACAGCCATGGGATGTAGCCGGCCACCACACCGGCGAGGATCATGAGTGCCGCCCAGTCGCGGCGTGCGAGGAACGCCCACAACACGATCAGGATGCTGATGGTTCCGGCCCACCACAGGATCGGGTTGGGGAGGTCGGTGACAACTTGGACGCAGTTGCGGCCGGTTTCGCATGGGACGCCATCGCGTTTGGTGGTGTCCCATTTGAAGAGGGTCGGGCGACCTGCGACGGGCCACGTCCAGGGGTTTGAAGCCCAACCGTGGTCTTTGGTCAGCCCCGTGTGGAACGCGTAAGCCTTGCCGTGGTAGGTGATGAGGTCCGCGAGTGAGCCGGGGAAGATTTTGACCCACGATGCGCCTTCGCGTGCCGCGAGCCCGTGCCCCCATGCACGCGGTTCCAGCATCCAAGGGATCCACGTGGCAAGGTAGGTGAGCGCTGCGACGGGTACAACACGAATGAACGCCGGGATGCCGTTATGCAGGATTCCGCCCGCGAGCCAGCGTTCGATCCCAGCGGCGCGGCGCGCTTGGCAGTCCCACCACACGATCAGCAAGCCGAACACTGCGATGAACGTGATGCCGGACCATTTGACCGCGCACAAGGCGCCGAGCGAGATTCCGACCCCGAGCTGCCACGGGCGAAACCACAAGCGTGGCCCCATGCCGGCGTAGAGAGTCCCTTGACTGTCGGTTGCACTAGAAGAGCCGCTGCCGCCGGCGAGCGCGTACGCGAGTTTGCGCCGTCCATGGTCGCGGTCGACGAGCACAAACCACGCAACGATCGTGATGAACAAGAAGTAGAAGATGTCGAGGATGCCGGTCCTCGACAGTGCGATCTGTTGCCCATCGAGTGCTACGAACAGGCCGGCCAGGCCACCCCACACAGCCGAGCGGAACAGGCGGGTTGCGGCCATCGTCGTGAAGACTGCGGCGAGCGTTCCGGCGAAAGCCGTTGCGGCGCGCCAACCGAAACCGGAGTCGGTTCCGAAGATCGCCATGCCGAGCGCCATGATCCACTTACCGAGTGGCGGGTGGACGACGTAGGAAGGCTTATCGTTCGGGGTCGCGGTGCCGTTGACGAAGGCGTCGTTGATGTCTTTAGGCCATTCGCGTTCGTAGCCGTAGTTCAGCAACGAATATGCGTCTTTGACGTAGTAGGTTTCGTCGAAGATGAGCGCGTTGGGGTGGGACAGGTTCCAGAACCTGATGACCGCGGCGAGCACGCCAATCAGTAGCGGCAGCCACCAGCGGGCGTGTGAAACGACTGCGTTGAGCTTGCCTCCAGGCATTCCGGTGAGGCGGAGGAGCAGCTCGTCAAGGCTCGGCTTCGAGCGGGTCAACGCAGCACCCTGGTTGTTGTGGGCGTGCCGTTGCCGTTGAACAGTCGATGCGGTGGGCGCGGAAACAGTCACAGGCACACTCTACTGAACTCTATTGAATTATGTGGCTGAAGGCTCTGTTGAGTAAGGCGTGAAATAAGTGGCTGAAGGCTCTGTTGATGTAGGCGGCTGAAGGCTCCAATGAAGACTGTGCTGAATGATGCGGCTGATAGGTGGGTAGGCTGGTGGTGTGAGTGACGTAACTGGGCGCATCGAGATTGCTGGAACCCCCATCGGGAATATCGCTGATGCGAGTCCGAGGCTGGTTGCGGCGTTGGAAGAGGCCGATGTGGTTGCGTGCGAAGACACGCGGACCACGGCGAAGCTGTTGCGGGCTTTAGGTATCAGGGCTCGCGGTGAGCTGGTTGCGTATCACGAACATAATGAGCGTTCGCGTGCTGAGGAGCTGGTTGATAGGGCTCGCCGCGGCGCTCACGTGGTGGTGGTGAGCGATGCTGGCATGCCTGGTATCTCTGACCCGGGCTACCGGATTGTTGCGCAGGCCGTGGTTGAGGGTGTGCCTGTCACGGTGGTTCCGGGGCCTTCCGCATTGATTTGTGCGTTGGCGGCATCGGGGCTTCCCACTGATCGGTTCACGTTTGAAGGTTTCATGCCGCGGAAAGCGTCGGAGCGCACCTCTGTGATCCGTGCGTTGAGCACCGAGACCCGCACCGTCGTGTTTTATGAGACCCCACACCGGATCGAGGCGACGCTCGAGGCGCTCGCCGAAGGTTTGGGTGGTGACCGTCGCGCCGTGATTTCGCGTGAGATCACCAAGATGTATGAGGAGCATCGGCGCGGCACGCTCGATGAGCTGCTCGCGGGTGTCGTGGAGGATCCGCCGCGGGGCGAGATCGTTGTGGTGCTCGAAGGTGCTTCGGAACAGGTTGAAGCGAGTGTTGATGAGCTGGTTCCGGTGGTCTTGGAACGGGTCGCAGAAGGGGAGCGGCTTAAGGATGTGTGCAAGTCTCTGGCCGAGGCGTATGGCGTTTCGCGTCGGGAGCTTTACGACGCAACGGTCAAGGCACGCCCATAGGGTGGGCCTCCGCATTGGCCCGGCGAAACATAGCAACGAAATATGGCGCGGGACCAACGAAGTGCGGACGAAATGCAATGTCGCTTTCTGGTGGAATAGTTCACAACACATATAAGTTGAGCTAAGTAGATCTCGATAACCGGTGTCGATACCCCGTAGCAAAGGAGAGCCATGACTTCACAGCGCGAAGCCGAACTGCTGGAATCGGTCCCTAAGGGCTTGCTGATTAATGGTGAATGGCGTGATGCCTCCGATGGTGGCACGTTCGATGTTCTTGATCCCGCAACAGGCAAGGTCCTGGCTACGCTTGCGTCGGCTACGTCCGAGGATGCGATGGCTGCGTTGGATGCCGCCGATGCGGTTCAGGCTGAGTGGGCTCGCACCCCTGCCCGTGAGCGTTCCGAAATTCTGCGTCGCGGTTTCGAGCTCATTCAGGAGCGCGCTGAGGACTTCGCTCTGCTCATGACCTTGGAGATGGGTAAGCCTCTGAACGAGGCGATGGGCGAGGTCAAGTACGGTAACGAGTTCATGCGTTGGTTCTCTGAGGAAGCGGTGCGTCACAACGGCCGCTACAACGCAACGCCTGAGGGCAACATGAAGATGATCGTGCAGCACAAGCCTGTTGGTCCGTGCTTGCTGATCACCCCGTGGAACTTCCCACTCGCGATGGCTACCCGTAAGGTTGCTCCTGCAGTGGCTGCTGGTTGCACGATGGTTCTGAAGCCAGCCAAGCTGACTCCACTGACTGCACAGCTGTTCGCGCAGGTCATGATGGAAGCTGGCCTTCCTGCGGGTGTCCTCAATGTTGTGGCAGGTCAGTCCGCATCGAAGATTTCGGGCCCGATCATGCAGGACCAGCGTCTGCGTAAGGTTTCCTTTACTGGCTCGACTCCGGTTGGCCGTCAGCTGCTCAAGGATGCCGCTGACAACGTTCTGCGTACTTCGATGGAGCTGGGCGGTAACGCTCCGTTCATCGTGTTCGATGACGCCGACATTGACGACGCGGTTGAAGGCGCTATGGCAGCGAAGATGCGCAACATGGGTGAAGCGTGCACCGCGGCAAACCGTTTCTTGGTTCAGGACTCGGTTGCTGAGGAGTTCACCCGCAAGTTCGCGGAGAAGATGGCGGCACTCAAGCCGGGCCGCGGCACCGAAGAGGGCGTCAACGTTGGCCCGATCATCGAGGAATCCGCGCGTGAGGACATCCACGCGATTGTGACCAAGGCCGTTGAGCAGGGCGCCAAGGTAGCGACCGGCGGCGAGAAGGTCGAAGGCGACGGCTACTTCTACAAGCCGACCGTTTTGACGGATGTTCCGCACGACGCCCAGATTCTGCGTGAAGAGATCTTCGGCCCGGTTGCACCGGTGACGACGTTCTCCACCGAGGATGAAGCGATCGAGCTCGCTAACGCTTCCGAATACGGTTTGGCGTCCTACATCTACTCGAAGGACAACAACCGCCTGATCCGGGTTGCTGATCAGATCGAGTTCGGTTTGGTCGGCTTCAATCAGGGCGTGATCTCCAACGCGGCGGCACCGTTCGGTGGCGTCAAGCAGTCGGGCCTCGGCCGTGAAGGTGGCGCTGAAGGTATCGAGGAATACAGCACCGTGCAGTACATCGGTATCGCTGACCCATACGCCAAGAAATAAGACCTCTGAGAAGGTTGGTGACAGAACAGGTCGCTGACAGAACGCGGTGGCTATCGCTGAGGCGGTGGCCACCGCGTCGTTAAAGCCCCTGCGTCATTAAGCCCCCTGCGCATCGATAAGGTTGTTGATATGTGTTCTGTGATTCCTGGAGAAACTCCACGCTTGTACGTCCCTGAAGCCCATGAGGGACTCGGTGATGACAGCGGTCGCAAGCGCGCGGCCGTGAACGAGCAGGGTTCCCGCCGCAAGCTTGAGTACCCGCCCGCGCCGGAGCCGCTGCCGGTCCCGGTGATCGACAATCACACGCATATGGATTTTCATGATGGCGATGTCGCGCTGTCTGTAACCCAGCACATGGATGTTGCCGAGCAGGTGGGTATTTCTGGTGCCGTCCAGGTGGGGACGGACGTTGAGTCTTCGCGCTGGTCTGTTGCTGCGGCGGAGGCAGACCGCCGGGTGCTTGCCGCTGTTGCTTTGCATCCGAACGATGCGGCGCGCGCTTACGCTGAAGGCACGCTTGATGATGACTTGTCAGTCATTGAGCAGTTGGCCGCGCATCCGCGGGTTCGCGCGATCGGGGAAACCGGCTTGGATTACTTCCGTACCACTGAGGACGGTTGGGCTGGCCAGCATGAGTCGTTCCGTCGGCACCTGGACATTGCGCGGCGGTTGAACCTGCCGGTCCAGATCCACGACCGTGATGCGCATGAGGACACGGTGCGGATCCTGGAGGAAGAGAACTTCGACGGCACGGTCGTCTTCCACTGCTTCTCTGGGCCGGTTTCGATGGCGCAGAAAGCTCGTGAGAAGGGCTGGTATGTTTCTTTCGGCGGGACTGCGACCTTTAAGAACAACCATGAGTTGCGCGAAGCGATCGTCGCTGCCGGTCCGCAGCTGTTGATGGCTGAAACGGACGCCCCGTTTTTGACGGCTCACCCGTTCCGTGGCCGACCGAACGCTCCGTATATGACCCCGTACGCTGTTCGCTATGTCGCGGAGATGTTTGAGTGGGATCTGGATGAGTTTTGCCACATTCTCACCGAGAACAGCGCACGCGTTTACGGTGATTTTGACGCGGGTTTCACGCAAGTTTGACCAGGGAAGGCGTCTGGTCTGCGCCCGGTAAAAGACTTTTCTCAGGCATCTGGAGTAGCTCTTAGATAACGATTAGGTTACGATTGTTATCGCATCGTGATCTTCGGCGTCGTGTAGACATGCACTTTCTTCCCCAAACGCCGCATCATCAGAGACATCTGAGGATGAACACGCATGCCAAGAAATGTCCCCGAACACAATGCCCTTTGTAGGCATGAGGTTTTTCGTGAACAAGAAGATGAAACGCGGCTTGATCATCGGCGGCCAGGCGACTGTAGCTTCCGCGCTGGTCCTGGGCACCGTTGGATTCGTAGCAAATAACAAGTCGATTGAGGTAGTCGTCGACGGGGAATCCCAGAACGTCCGTACCTTTGGTGGAAAGGTTGAGGACGCCCTTCGCGCCGGCGACATCAACGTCGGTAAGCACGACAAAGTAACGCCCGCGATCGATTCCGATATCGCTAACGGCGACACCGTCCACGTCTTGACCGCACACGAGGTCAACTACACCGTCGACGGCGAAGACAAGACCGTCATGACCACAGCTCGCACGGTGGACGAGCTGGTTGATGAGCTCAAGCTTGAAGATGGGTCGGACATCAACCTCGACGGCGACGTTCAGCTTGCAAGCGCTGAGACCCTGACTGTGCTGACCCCTAAGGAAGTCAAGCTGGATCTCGCGGGCAAGAAGTCGACCCTGACGACCACCGCACTCGACGTTGACGCAGTCCTGGAAGAAAAGGGCGTCAAGGTTGGCAAGGATGATGAAGTGAAGCCGGCACGCAACACCGTTGTGTCCGAGGGCATCACCATCACCTACAACAAGATCGAGAAGAAGAAGGAAACGAAGACGGAGAAGATCGCGTTCGAAACCAAGCGCGAAAACGACTCCTCGCTTCCGAAGGGTGAGACCAAGACCGTCAAGGCCGGTAAGTCCGGTGAGCGTAAGGTCGTGACCGAGACCGTGCTGCGTAACGGCAAGAAGGTCTCCTCCAAGAAGGTTTCCGACGAGGTGACCCGCGAACCAGTTGACGCACTCGTCAAGGTCGGCACCAAGAAGGTTGAAACCAAGTCGGCGTCGTCCTCCTCGTCGTCTTCGAACTCCGGCTCGAAGTCCAAGGCTAAAGCCCCAACCGGCAACATTTCCGCGACCTGGCAGGCACTCGCTCAGTGCGAGTCCGGCGGTAACTGGTCCATCAACTCCGGTAACGGCTACTACGGCGGCCTGCAGTTCTCGGCTTCGTCCTGGCGTGCAGCTGGCGGCACCAAGTACGCTCCGCTGCCGCACCTGGCAAGCCCTGCAGAGCAGATCGCTACCGCAGAGAAACTGCGCGCTAACGGTGGCTGGGGCCACTGGCCAGCATGCTCCGCACGCCTCGGCCTGCGCTAAGTCATAAAAGCTCAGCCCTAAAAAGCTAACTACATACAGTTCAAGCCCACGATGCAGCGGAACGCAACCGCGGCGTCGTGGGCTTGACCTGTTGAGGGACATTAGGATGAAGGGGATGACTCACGTATCTGAAACCCCGGCTTCGGCTCCGCTTTTAGGGGCGGCTCATATTCGCGCGCTCGCTGAAGAGCTTGATGTGACCCCGACTAAGACGCTGGGTCAGAACTTCGTGATCGATGGGAACACGATCCGCAGGATCGTTGCCGCGGCTGACTTGGCTGGTGATGAAACGGTTCTGGAGGTGGGGCCGGGCCTTGGTTCGCTGACGTTGGGGATCCTTGATGCGGCTGAGCGAGTGCTCGCGGTCGAGATCGACCCACGTTTGGCGGGGCGGCTTCCGCGCACGGTCGAGGAATGGCGGCCGGACACGCATCAGAACCTCACGGTCATCAACGAGGATGCTCTCAAGGTCGCTGAGCTTCCTGCCGCGCCCGATGCGTTGGTTGCGAACCTCCCGTATAACGTCGCGGTCCCGGTGGTGCTGCACCTTCTAGCGCAGTTTGAGAGCATCCGTTCCGGCTTGGTCATGGTGCAAGACGAGGTGGCTGATCGTTTGGCTGCTCGACCAGGGAACAAGCTCTACGGAGTGCCGTCGGTCAAGGGCGCGTGGTACGGGACGATGACGAAGGCCGGAGTCATCGGGATGAACGTTTTTTGGCCTGCACCTAAGATCCGCTCCGGTCTGGTTGCTTTCCTTCGCGGACCTGAGCGCGGGGATGAAGCGTTGCGTGAAGCGACGTTCGCGGTGATCGATGCGGCGTTCGCTCAGCGACGTAAGACGTTGCGCGCGGCTCTCGCGGGGTGGGCAGGTTCCGCTGCCGCGGCGGAGGAATACGTGCGTGCAGCGGGGGTGGACCCGCAGCTACGCGGCGAGAAACTCGAGATCGAACAGTTCATCGCGATCGCCCGCGCGCGCGGCGCGGCAGAGGATGGTGCGGAATGAGCGTTCCGTTGCTTGAAGAACAATCGGGTTTTGCTCGCTCCGTCACGGGTCGAGCCCCGGGCAAGATCAACGTCAGCTTTGAATGCGGCGACCCGCGCGAAGATGGCTTCCACCCGGTAGCGACGCTGTATCTCGCGGTCGGGCTGGATGAGCAGGTCACCGCTCTGTATCGCGCGGACGGCGAGATCACCGCGGAGCTGGATGACGCATCGACCATTGCGGTGGACCGGGAAACGTTCCCGGTGGGTGCAGACAACCTCGCGGTTAAAGCCGCGCTCGCGTTGCGTGAGGCGACCGGTGTGAGAGCGGGCGCTGACTTGCGGATCCTCAAGCGCGTTCCGGTCGCCGGCGGGATGGGTGGCGGTTCAGCCGATGCTGCGGCGGCGCTCGTGGCCTGCAACGCGTTGTGGGGGACACGCTTGACTCGCCATGACCTTGCCTCGATTGCGGCGCGGCTCGGTTCCGACGTCCCGTTTGCGCTGTATGGGGGAGCGGCCGTCGGTTTGGGGCGCGGCGAGGACCTCGCTCCGGTTCCATTGCGTTCGGAGTCCCACTGGGTTTTGATCCCGGCTTCTTACGGGCTTTCGACGCCGAAGGTGTACGGGGAGCTCGACCGTCAACGCGAACGTGCTGGCTTGAGCTTTCCGGCACCCAAGGAAGTTTCGCCTGAGGTTCTGCACGCGATGCTCGAAGGGGATCCGCATAAGCTCGCGGCATCGGTCCATAACGACCTCACGCCGGCGAGCATCGCCCTCGCGCCGGAGCTCGCGCATGTGATCGAGCGAGCCGAAGAAGCCGGCGCGCTTAAAGCGATTGTTTCGGGCTCCGGGCCAACACTTGCGTGCATCGCGCGTTCGTCCGCCCACGCCGAACGGATCTCAATGCAGGTGCGTGACGAGCTCGACGTACAAACGATCGTGGTGAGTGCCCCCGCGGCAGGGGCATCCATCGTCCCGCACAGCGGCAGTTTCTAGGGGCCCGATTTCTTAGCCCACCGCTCACTCAACCAACCACTCAGAAGGAAACCCCACACAGATGTCCCACCTCTTAGGTGCTGAATCGATCTCCATCACGTTCGGTACCCGCACCGTGCTCGAAGACGTCACGCTCGGCATCGACGAAGGCGACCGCATCGGCATTGTGGGTCGCAATGGCGACGGCAAGTCAACGCTCATGAAGCTGCTGGCACAACGCATGCAGCCGGACACGGGCCGTGTGACGCATCGGCGAGACCTGCGGGTCGGGTACCTAGACCAGTCCGATGTGCTGGACCCGGAACTGAGCGTTCTGCAGGCGATCGTGGGCGACGTCCCGGAACACGAGTGGGCCGCTGACCCTCGTGTCCGAGACATCATGGACGGCCTCACGGGAGGCATCGACCTGCAGAAGAAGATCGGCGAGCTTTCGGGTGGGCAGCGCCGCCGCACCGCGCTCGCGAAGCTTTTGGTGGCGGACTGGGACGTCATCATGCTCGACGAGCCGACCAACCACCTCGACGTTGAAGGTGTCGCGTGGCTCGCCCAGCACCTCAACCAGCGTTGGCGAGCCAACGAGAACGCGTTCCTTGTGGTGACCCACGACCGCTGGTTCTTGGACGCCGTGTGCACCATGACGTGGGAAGTGCACGATGCGGTGGTCGATGCTTTCGATGGTGGTTACGCCGCGTATGTGCTGGCTCGCGCTGAACGCGACCGCGCGGCCGCGGTCAAGGAAAGCAAGCGGCAGCAGCTGGTCAAGAAGGAGCTCGCGTGGCTTCGTCGCGGCGCGCCGGCACGCACATCGAAACCGAAGTTCCGCATCCAGGCGGCCAACGCGATCATTGAAGACGTTCCAGCCCCGCGAGAGAGCCTCGAACTTAAGAAGATGGCGATGGCGCGGCAGGGTAAAGACGTCATTGACGCCGAAAACCTGACCTACACGTTGCCGAACGGCCGCACGTTGTTCGACAACATTACGTGGCGGCTCGCACCGGGTGAGCGCGTGGGGCTCGTGGGTGTCAACGGTGCGGGCAAGTCAACGCTCATGCGGCTTTTGGACGGGCAGGTCGAGCCGAGCAGCGGCCGCATCAAGCGCGGCAAGACCGTGGTTTCGGCGATCTTGTCGCAGGAAGTCAAGGAACTCGAAGAGCTCGCAGACAACCGGGTTGTGGACGTCATCAAGGCTGAGGGAAGCCAGTTCGTTGCGGGTGGCCGTGAAGTTTCCGCAGGCCAGTTGCTTGAGCAGGTCGGGTTCAACTCGCACAAGCAGTACACGCCGGTGCGCGATCTTTCCGGCGGTGAGAAGCGACGTCTCCAGCTCTTGCGGCTCATGGTCGGCGAACCCAACGTGCTGATGCTCGACGAGCCGACCAACGACCTCGACACCGACACGCTCGCCGCGATCGAAGACCTCCTCGACACGTGGGCTGGAACGCTCATCGTGGTCTCTCACGACCGCTACCTCTTGGAGCGCGTGACCGATCATCAGATGGCGTTGCTCGGCGACGGCAAGATCCGTGACCTCCCAGGCGGTGTCGACCAGTACCTGGCGTTGCGGGAGCAAGCGTTGCAGGCCGGTGGTCCACAGTCCGTTGCGGGAGCAAACGTTGCAGGCGCGGGGGCTACCGCATCGTCAGCTGAAGCTGACACCGGAGCGCAGCCGAGCGGACCCACCTATTCCGCGGCAGAGCAGCGCGAAGCCCGCAAAAACATGCAACGCTACGAACGCCAGCTCGAACGCGCAGAAAAGGCGCTCGCCGAGGCCGAGGCGAAACTCGTTGCGGCCACCGAAGCCGGGGATTTCGATGCGGTCGCCCAGCTGACCCAGGAAGCCGGCGAGGCGCGGGATCACCGGGACGAGCTCGAGATGGCGTGGCTCGAAGAATCCGAGAAGGTCGACTGATGCAGAAGCAGGCGGAAGTATCTGCGCCGGAAGCAGCGGCGTTGAACACATCGGAGTATCGGCCGCGGCGCATCGCGCTGTCCTACATCATGGATGCGGTCAACGTTCCCCAGGATTATGCGGACGAGCTCCACGGCCTCGCGGCTAACACGGGGCGTTCGATCGTTGAGGTCGGCGGGCATGTGCAGCCGTGGTTTATTGATGCCCTCCGGCCTACCTGCAGCGCGCGTGACGTTGTGGCTCGCTCTGATGCGGTCGTGATCTTGGGCGGTGCTGACGTGCATCCGGGGTTGTACGAGCTGGCACGTAAGCGTTGGCGCGACGTCGACCTTGCCGGTGTGAGCGCGAGCGCCGATGATTTCGAGATCGCCCTGGTCCACGAAACCTTGGCCGCCCGCAAGCCGTTGCTGGGCATCTGCCGTGGCCTACAGATCATCAACGTGGCGCTCGGCGGAACACTCCTCCCCGACATCGGCCGCCCCACGATCCACAAGTCAGAACTCGAAGGCGACGGCTGGGCCGACCACAGCGTGAGCCTCGCAGCCGGAAGCGCGATCGAAAGCATCTACGGGACGCGCCAGATTACGGTCCGCTCGGCACACCATCAAGCCGTCGATGCGCTCGCCGACGAGCTCGTGACCGTCGCGACTGCACCGGATGGGCTGATCGAAGCGGCGGAGCACCCCGAGCATCCCGCGATGCTCGCCGTCCAGTGGCATCCGGAAGACCTCTACGGTGACAAAACTCACCTCGATGCCCTCATGAGCTGGTTCCTACGCCAGATACCGTGACGCGCAGATAGACGTTCATGAGACATCCGGTTAAGAAAACAAGGCGCGACGTGGCACAATGGGGAACGGCCTGAACAGTTTTAGCTGCGTCAGGTTGGTCCGCCATGGTGTAACGGCAGCACGCCAGCCTTTGGAGCTGTGTGGTCTAGGTTCGAATCCTAGTGGCGGAGCGGTAGTGGCAGGGCAATGGAAGGAAACATAGCCAGGTGTCCAGCGAAAAGGTCCATCCGGCAGCAGTGATCGTTCTAGCCGCAGGCGCTGGAACGCGTATGAAATCCTTTACGCCGAAAATCCTCCACACGCTCGGCGGCCGTTCGATGGTCGGCCACGCGCTCGACACCGCGCACGCGCTCGAACCGGACCGGCTCGTCGTTGTTGTCCGCCACCAGCGTGACCGCGTCGCTTCCCACGTTCTTGACCACGCACCTGACGTGAGCATTGTCGACCAGGACGAGATCCCTGGCACCGGCCGTGCCGTCCAGGTTGGCCTTGAAGCGATGGATGACCTCACTGAAGGCACCGTGCTCGTAACCTACGGCGACGTTCCGTTGTTGACCCCTGAACTTCTGACGGAACTCATTGAGCGTCATGAATCCGAAGGCAACGCGGCGACCGTTCTGACCGCAACCATCGACGACCCAACCGGTTACGGACGTATCGTGCGTGATGAGAACGGCGACGTCGCGGGCATCGTAGAACATAAGGACGCGACCGACGAGCAGCGACTCATCAACGAGGTCAACTCCGGCATTTATGCGTTCTCGGCGAACGAACTGCGTTCCGCGCTGTCCCGCGTATCGACCGATAACGCACAAGGCGAGATGTACCTGACCGACGTGCTCGGCATCATGCGTGAAGACGGCCACCGCATCTCCGCGGCCGTGACCACCGACCAGTGGCAGGTTGAAGGCGCGAACGACCGCGTCCAGCTCTCGGCCCTCGGGCGTGAACTCAACCGCCGCATCACCGAAAAGTGGATGCGCGAAGGTGTGACGATCCAGGATCCGGAAACCACGTGGATCGATGTCGATGTCGCTTTGTCCCAGGACGTGACCTTGCTGCCGAACGTTCAGCTCGTTGGCCGCACCTCGGTGGGGCAGGGCTCGGTGATCGGCCCAGACACGACTCTGCGCGACACCCACGTCGGGCAGAACGCAACCGTCAAGCGCACCGACGCAACCGAATCCCGCATCGGCTCCGGCTCGACCGTTGGGCCGTTCAGCCACCTCCGCAAAGACACCGTGCTCGGTGAAGACGGCAAGATCGGCGCGTTCTACGAAACAAAGAACGTCCAGATCGGTGACCGCACCAAGCTGTCCCACCTCGGCTACTCGGGCGATGCGATCATCGGGGAAGACACCAACATCGGCTGCGGCAACATCACCTCGAACTACGATGGTGTCAACAAGCACAAGACCGTGATCGGTTCGCACGTGCGCACCGGCGCGTCCACCGTGTTCATCGCTCCGGTTGAGATTGGTGATGGTGCCTACACTGGCGCTGGAGCTGTGGTTCGTAAGGACGTCCCGGCAGGTGCCCTCGTGATCTCGGAGGCCCCGCAGGTCAACAAGGAAGGCTGGGTTGAAGCGAAACGCTCCGGAACCCCCGCCGCGGTTGCAGCGGCATTGAGTTCAAATAAGCCAACCGATCAAGCGACGCCAGCAGAAGGCGACAAGAACTAGACCTTTCTGCGGCGGGCTACTCCGATTCGCCGCAGAGATATAAGCTCCACTTAACACCCCATCTTCGAGGAGAACGGACAGCCTGCAATGTCTGAACTGAGCTACAACGTAGACAAGAAACTGGTTTTGGCTTCCGGCCGTGCCCACCCAGAGCTGGCGCAGCAGATCGCCGACGAGCTCGAAACGGAACTCGCTCCAGTTTCTGCGTACGACTTCGCCAACGGCGAGATCTATGTACGCCCAGGGGATTCCGTTCGGGGTAAAGAATGCTTCGTGATCCAATCCCATCCGTTCCCGATGAACAACTGGCTCATGGAACAGCTCATCATGATCGATGCGCTCAAGCGTGCTTCCGCCCGTCGCATCACCGTGGTCTCGCCGTTCTATCCATACGCACGCCAGGATAAGAAGGGACGCGGCCGCGAGCCGATCACCGCCCGCCTCGTGGCAGACCTCTACAAGACCGCTGGCGCTGACCGCATCATGTCCGTGGACCTGCACACCTCGCAGATCCAGGGCTTCTTTGACGGGCCGGTCGACCACCTTATGGCGATCCCGTTGCTCGCCGACTACATCCGCACCCGCGTTGGCAACGAGCCGCTCACGATCGTCTCCCCAGACACCGGCCGCGTTCGCGTCGCCGAAATGTGGGCCGAGCGCCTCGGCCACGCACCACTGGCGTTCGTCCACAAGACCCGTGACCTCACGGTTCCGAACAAGGCAGAGTCCAAGACCGTGGTCGGTGACGTCAAGGACCGCGTCTGCATCCTCATCGACGACATGATCGACACCGGCGGCACGATTTCTGGCGCTGTGTCCGTCCTCAAGAACGCAGGCGCTAAGGATGTCATCATCGCGGCGACCCACCCGGTCTTCTCCGACCCAGCCGCCCAGCGCCTGAGCGAATCCGGCGCACGCGAAGTGGTTGTCACCAACACACTGCCAGTCCCGGCATCGAAGCACTTCCACAACCTGACCGTGCTCTCGATTGCTCCGCTGCTGGCTCGCGCAATCAAGGAAGTCTTCGAAGACGGCTCCGTCACGAGCCTCTTCGACGGCCGCGCATAACCGTTTCATACAGGCCTCAGCCATGTGCCCCTCCACATCGCAATGTGGAGGGGCACATGCGTTTAAGAGCACCGTGAAAGCTCTGGTAGACTAGGGGAGTTGCCCAGGCGAGGGGAACCCCGGTTCCCGTGATCGACGAGGCCTTCTGGATTTACCGGCTGGATGCGTTCTGCACAGCCGAAGGTGAGCTTAGAAGCCACGACGAGCCCCCAGGGCGAAGACCAGCCAACACCACAGCACACGTTCGAACATTCGAATCCGAATGCTAGAACCGCTGTGCGGATACTGAAACGGTGTGGCGTCATCGACCAATAGGAGAAGAGCTCTCATGCAGAAATTTGAAAACATTGACGTAGAGGTCCGCGAAGACTTCGGTAAGGGTTCCGCACGCCGCGCACGCCGCGACGGCCAGATCCCAGCAGTCGTTTACGGCCACGGCACCGAGCCAGAGCACCTCTTGCTCCCTGCTCACCAGACCACCCTGGCTGTACGTCAGGCGAACGCTATTCTGTCCCTCAAGGTTGCAGGCGACGAGCGCCTTGTCATGGTGAAGGACATTCAGCGCCACCCACTGCGTCAGACCGTTGACCACCTCGACCTGCTGATCGTTAAGCGCGGCGAGAAGGTTTCGGTTGACGTTTACCTTGATTACCAGGGCGAAGTTGCGCCAGGCCTGGCCGCTGCCCTCGATATCCAGGAAGTCACCGTCCTGGCGGACGCTCTCAACATTCCAGACACCCTCGTTGTGAACCTCGAGGGCCGCGAAGAAGGCTCCGTTCTGGCTAGCGACATCGAGCTGCCAGAAGGCGTCGAGCTCGAGATCGACCCAGAGACCGTCATCGCAACCGTTGAAGAGCCACAGGAAATCGAGCTCCCAGAGGACGAGGAGACCGAGGAAGCAGGCGAAGAGGCTGCCGAGACTCCAGCAGAAGAGAAGTCCGAGGAAGACTCCGAGTAATCCCCACGGATTCCTTGCATTTTCGGAGGGCCGCCACACATGTGGCGGCCCTCCGCCGTTTAAGCGGACTGCAAGCTGTGGGCAACTCTTAGCTACTCCTCAGCAACTTCATAAGATTCTTCTTCGTCCGTTCACTGTTCCTTTAGGCAGGGGTTAGTTCGAGGGGGAGTTGAGGTTTACCTCACTTCCCATGCTCAGTGCTGTTGGTCAAAATCACGCCAAAAGAAACGGATTACCGCAGTGAAAGCAGTTCGCACCCCTGTGATCGCAACGGCCGCAGCTGGCCTCGCACTCGCATCCTTCGCCACCGCTGTTCCAGCTAACGCTGAGCCAAAGGTCGACGGCCCAAAGAACGTCATCGTCCTCATTGGTGACGGCATGGGCTACAGCCACATCGATAACTACAACGCCTTCACCAAGAACGAGGTGCACTGGCAGGTAGAAAAGGGCCCAGACAAGAAGGTCATGCCTTACGGCGGCAACACCAAGCCGAAGGAAGGCTGGCAGACCTGGGACCACACCGGTATGTCGACCCACTGGGTTGACGGCCTTGTCTACGACACCGCCGAAGCATGGACCAAGTTCGACTGGGTCAAGAACAAGCCAACTGACTCGGCCGCCGCAGGTACCGCAATGGCTACCGGTGTCAAGACCTACAACGCAGGTCTCGGTGTTGACCCGAACAAGAAGGTCGTAGAAAATCTGAGCGAACGCGCTAAGTCCCTCGGTAAGTCCGCAGGCGTGGTTTCCAGCGTTCCGTTCTCCCACGCAACCCCAGCTACATACTCCGCGCACAACGAGACCCGTCAGGACTACCACGGCATCGCCAAGGAGCAGGTCGAGGGTGACATGGATGTCGTTATGGGTGCAGGCCACCCATTCTTCGACGACAACAACAAGAAGCTCGCTACGCCGAAGTACAAGTACATCGGTGCAGAAGAATACGAGAAGCTCGCAGGCGGACACACCGACTACGCGTTCATCGAGGACAACGAAAGCTTCCGCAAGCTCACCGAGAACGGAACCCCATCCCGTGTGTTCGGCATCGCTCAGGTTGGAAACACCCTCCAGCAGAGCCGCGCAGCAGGCGCAGCAAAGAACGACGTCATCGACCTGCGCACCATGACCGAGGGTGCACTCAACGTCCTCGATAACAACGACAAGGGCTTCTTCCTCATGGTTGAAGGCGGCGCTATCGACTGGGCCGGCCACGCCAACCAGACTGAACGCGACGTCGAAGAGGTCGAGGACTTCGACAAGGCAGTCGAGGCCGTCATCGAGTGGGTTGAGAAGAACTCCAGCTGGGACGAAACCCTCGTCATGGTGACCGCGGACCACGAAACCGGCTACCTCTCGGGCGCTCCAAAGGGTGATTTTGCTCCGATGATCCCGCAGGGCGGCGACAACGCTGTAGCTCAGCGCAACGCTCAGGCAACACCAGCGCAGGTAACGAACAAGTACGCATCGCACACTTGGAACAGCGGCGACCACACCAACCAGCTCGTGCCGATTTTCTTCAAGGGTGCCAACGCAGCTGACGTGAAAGCACTCGCAACGAAGACTGACACCGTTCGCGGCGCCTACATGGACAACACCGACGTAGCCAAGTGGCTGCTGAACACCGCATGGGTTGCGAACGAAGAGGCTCCAACCGAGGAAGCTCCGACCGAAGAGGCTCCAACCGAAGAGGCTCCAACCGAGGAGGCCCCGACCGAAGAGGCTCCAACTAAGGAAGCCCCAACCGAAGAGGCTCCATCCCAGGAAGCTCCTTCTGAGGAAGCTCCATCCGAAGATGCTGAGGACACCACGGATGTCGTTGTCGACAACACGAACGACGCTCAGGGTCCATCGACGGGCGGCGACCTTGCCCGCACCGGTGTCAACACCGAGCTTGTCTGGGGCGCAGGCCTCGCGGCAACCTTCATGATCGGCGGCATGACCGTTCTCCTGGTCAACCGCGCACGCCGCGCAGAAGCTACCAAGTAAGTAGCCCCAACATCCTGAAACAAACGGGCTGATTGAGCCCATCAGTATCAGGACAAATACCATCGGTACCGCCGTGGACGCCCACGGCGGTACCGATGCGTTTAAGCCTGGAAGCGCAAGCACAGATACGCTTGAGGCATGGCATCTGATACGTACCTCATCGCCGGCCTCGGCAACACGGGCGCCCGTTACGCGAAAAACCGACACAACATCGGCTTCATGGTCGCCGATGAGCTCGCCGGCCGCATCGGCGGAACCTTCAAAGCGTCCTCAGCGCACCGCAGCATGCTCCTAGAAGGACGGCTCGGCATCGGTGGCCCACGCGTAGCCCTCATCAAACCGACAACACTCATGAACCGGGTAGGCGGTGCCGTCTCGAGCGTTGCGAAGTACTTCGGGATCCCGGACTCCAACGTGATCGCCATCCACGATGAGATCGAGCTGGACTTCGACACCACACAGTCCCGACTCGGAGGCACCGAAGCCGGCCACAACGGCCTACGAGACATCACCAAAGCCCTGGGAACCAGAGATTACTGGCGTGTCAGGGTCGGAGTGGGGCGCCCGCCTGGACGCCAGCAAGTCGCGGATTACGTCCTCTCCGATTTCTCCGCGCAAGAACGCAAAACCCTGCCGATGACCATTTCGGATGCCGCCGACGAGGTCGAGAAGCTCATGTCCTCGCTATAGGTTTCGGGGCAGTACGCTTTCTCACAGTCAGCGGCATCGTGTGAAACACCGACCTTGAGAGCCGTGATTCCGCGGATCTATCCGCCGGCATCGAACATATTCAGCGGATCTTCACCACATTACATGGGGTTTTCCATGACTATCCCAGGGTTTATTGAGACTCGGTCTGTAGTGTCGAAGACACCTCAAGGGTGCGAGTGATGACAGAGGAGCTCCGGTTGAACATCAACCGGAGCTCCTCGCTTTAAGCAGTGGGTTATTGAAGTAGTGAGTGCAGACTGGGCCGCTAGTACTTGACCTGGCTACGCTCAGAGGCTTGCTTGGCCTGCGCTTCTTGCTTGTAACGGCGGTTACGTGGTGCGAGCCAGATGCTCGCGAGTACGGCCGCGAGAACCGATGCCAAGAGGATCGCGATCTTCGCGTCCTCACCGTGCAACGATTCGACGCCGAAGGACAGCTCAGCAACCAGCAGCGCGACCGTGAAGCCAATGCCGGCGACCATCGTGACGCCCAACAGATCGCCCCACTTGATCTTCGGATCAAGCTCAGCGGCCGGCGTGCGCGTGATGAGCCACGTCGCACCCATGATGCCCAGCGGCTTACCGACCACGAGACCAAGGATGATGCCCCACACCACGGTGTCAGTCATCGCGGTCTTGAACGCATCCATGCCGGCGATGGTCACGCCAGCAGCGAAGAACGCGAACACCGGAACAGCGAGACCGGTCGAGAACGGGCCGACGCGGTGCGCGAGGACTTCAGTGAGCGGAATACCACGGTGACCCTTCTTGACCTTGGCTGGGACCGTGAAACCAAGGAGCACGCCTGCGATGGTCGCGTGGATACCGGAGTTCAGCATGAAGACCCACGCGAGGAACCCAAGGCCCAAGAGGATGATCCATGGGGCCCAGTTCTGGCGCCGGAAGAAATTCGGGAACAGCTGCGCCAGCGTTCCGTAGATCGCGATCGGCACGAGCGAAAGGCCGAGCCACATGAACGAGATGTCGGAGGAGTAGAAGACCGCGATGATGATGATCGCGATGAGGTCGTCAACCACCGCGAGTGTCAGGAGGAACAGCTTGGCTGGGGTGGGTAGCCATGCGCCAACGACGGCAAGCACCGCAACTGCGAACGCGATGTCGGTTGCCGCTGGGATCGCCCAGCCGTGCATCGTGGATGCTGGCTGTCCGATGTTGACGAGCAGGTAGATGAGCGCGGGAACAGCCACGCCGCCGAAAGCCGCAGCCATAGGAGGGAGCGCGTGTTTGAAGTTCCGCAGCCCGCCGGTGACGAACTCGGTTTTGAGCTCAAGCCCAACCACGAAGAAGAACACCGCGAGCAGGCCGTCGGAGGCCCAGTGCCCGATTGACATGTCGATGGTCGTGAAGCCGAGCGGTACCACGAAGTGCGAGTCACGCACGGCGTAGTACCAGTCCTGTAGCGGGGTGTTCGCCACGGTGACTGCCGCGATCGCGGCGATGATCAGCAGGATGCCGCCGATCGAGTCGGAGCGCAGAATGTTGCCTACACGGTGGCTGAACTTTGATTGTCCTGCGCGTGCCGGCGTGGTATTGAAGTGCGTCAGGTCGTCGAAGGGGACGTGATAAACCTGTCCGTCATCGGGGTGCTGGATCGCGACGGTGTCTTCGCGAGGTTCCGTGAGCAGGAGGGGCTTGTTCTCTCCCGCGTTTTCCTCGTCTACGTTGTTCGTGCCGGTGTCAGCGGCGCTAGCTGTATCCAGGTTGTCTGGAGTTTTCAGATCATCCGCTGCGGCATCGTTGTTTTCTGGTTGCTTCAAGGAACTCTCCTGCTTATGTGTTTCCATTGCCGACCAGACTTCCCGGCGCACCAAGGCACCATCCTAACGAAATTTTGATTCGTTAGGCGGTGCCGCACGGGCCATGACGCGTTTTACTGCGAAATGTGGGCGCTGATGGCGTTAGCGCGGACTGTGAGGATCTTTGCGACGAGCGGTTCGGCTTGTTGCGCGATCTTGGGGCCGAGGAACGGGATCGAGCTTGTGACTTCGCCCGTGATACCCATCGTGGTCGAGCCGTTTTCAGCCGTGAGCTTCTCAATTCCTGCGAAGGCCACGGGTACGCCCGAGACACGGGCGGTGAGCTCTGCTTGGGCGGCGTCTGCGCCCGATGTGTGGCTCCAGTTTTCGGTGATGGTTACGTTGAGGCCGTTCTTGATGAACTTTTTGACGGCGGCGGGCAGCTGTTCGGCAGGGACACCGACGGTCATGGCCACGGTGGGGGAGTCAGCTTCGCCTGTGACGCTGTGGTCGATCAGGGTGCCTTTCGCCTTCGCCGCGAGTGCTTTGGCTACGTCGCGGGAAGCTGCGGCGGCGATGATGTCGGTGATCGGGGCGTTGATGCTCGTTGTGGAGGACAAAGCCATGGGGGTGGTCTCGCTCTCAGCTCTAGGTGGATGGCGGCGCGGCACCGATAGGATGTTGGGTGCAGTTAATAGTACGTGCAGTCACTGTTGTGAGTGGCTGGAATCGATTGATCCCTTGTGGAAGTCCCCAGTGGGATGAGGAAGGCGCCGCATGTCCTTGAACGGTCTGCTCACCGCGTTGGCGAAGGACCCTGCTTTTGAGCGGATCCGGGTTTCTGCTGAGCGTGGACCGGACGTTGCGGATGAGAAGGAGATCGCGGCGCCGGACGGTTTGCGGCCGCCGCTGGTCGCGCAGATCGCTCAGGCTTTGCCGCAGCCGGCTGGTGGTGGGGGTGATGCGCGGGCGGTGACTGTCGTGGTGACGCCGACGGGCCGTGCGGCGGGTGACTTGGTCGATGCCCTGGGAAGTTATCTGCCTGAGGGTTCGGTTGAGGAGTTCCCTGCGTGGGAGACGTTGCCGCATGAGCGGTTGTCTCCGAAGTCGGACACGGTGGGCCGCCGGTTGAATGTGCTGCGGCGTCTGCATGTGCGCGATGAGGCGCTCAAGGTTGTTGTGATGCCGGTGCGTTCGTTGATCCAGCCGATTGTGGATGGCTTGGGCGCGTTGGAGCCTGTTGAGTTGGTGCGTGGCGCTGAGCTGGATTTCGATGGCGTGGTTGCTTCGCTCGTGGCTGCCGCGTATTCGCGTGTGGACATGGTCGCTAACCGCGGTGAGTTCGCGGTGCGTGGCGGGATTATTGACGTGTTCCCGCCGACTCAAGAGCATCCGGTGCGTGTCGATTTCTTTGGTGATGAGATCGAGGAGATCACGTATTTCTCGGTCGCTGATCAGCGTTCTCTGTTGGGCGAGGATGCGGCGTTGGAACGGGTTGAGTGCCCTCCGTGCCGTGAAATGTTGGTGGATGAGGGTGTGCGTGAGCGTGCGCATGGGCTCGC
The DNA here is from genome assembly GCF_016907775.1 of Pseudoglutamicibacter cumminsii. Classification (NCBI taxonomy): domain Bacteria; kingdom Bacillati; phylum Actinomycetota; class Actinomycetes; order Micrococcales; family Micrococcaceae; genus Pseudoglutamicibacter; species Pseudoglutamicibacter cumminsii. The sequence goes on from NZ_JAFBCO010000001.1 coordinate 1,488,559, forward strand.
GGATTCGATGCCCGGCGCGCGCGACATGCTCGAGAAGATCGCGGCCGGTTTGAGCGTTGAGGGCATGGAGTCGTTGGCGCCTCTGCTGGCGGAGAAGATGGTTCCGTTGTCTTCCGTGTTTGGCCCGGGGTCTGTCGTCATTGTTGCTGATCCGGAGCGGGTTTCCGGCCGTGCCGCTGATTTGTTGGCTACGAACGCCGAGTTCTTGGAGGCTTCGTGGTCTTCTGCGGCGATGGGCGCGGATGCGCCGGTTGATATTTCGCAGGTCACGGGCGGCATGGACCACGATGCGGAGGCGGCTGGTTTCCAGACGTTAGGTCAGGCTCGTGCTGGGGTTTTGGATGCTGGCTTGGCGTGGTGGACGATGACTGCGTTGGGTTCGGATGAGGAGCTCGTTCAGGAGGGGTTGACGGTCCGGATTCCGGCGCGTGAGCCTGCCGCGTGGCGTGGCGATGTTGCGCAGATGCTCGAGTACGTGGGTGGCCGCGTCAGGGATGACTGGTCGGTTGTTGTGGTCACGGATGGCGCGGGCCCGGCGAACCGTTTGGTTGAGCTTTTCTCTGACGCGGATATCCCGGTGAGCCGCGTCGAGTCGATCGACGAAGCGCCGCGGCCTGGTCTGATCCAGGTGACGCAGGCGCTCGCCGGCAATGGCTTCGTTCTGGATGATGTGAAGCTTGCGTTCCTCACGGAAGCCGACGTGTTGGGCCGAGCTAGCTCGGCTGTGGCACGGTCTACGAAGAAGCTGGCTTCGCGTCGTCGGAATGCTGTTGACCCGCTGACCCTTGAGGAAGGCGACTATGTTGTGCATGATCAGCACGGCATCGGGCGTTTCATCCAGATGCAGCAGCGCAAGACCGCCGGGGCGGTGCGCGAGTATTTGGTGATCGAATACGCGCCGTCTAAGCGTGGAGCGCCGGGGGACCGGCTGTTTGTTCCGACAGATCAATTGGATCAGATCACGCGGTACGTGGGTGGGGATCAGCCGCCGCTGTCCAAGATGGGCGGCTCGGATTGGTCGCAGACCAAGTCGAAGGCCCGCCGGGCGGTCCGGGAGATCGCGGGCGAACTGGTCAAGCTGTATTCGGCGCGGATGGCGTCCCGCGGGCACGCGTTCGCGCCGGACACTCCGTGGCAGGCCGAGCTTGAGGCAGCGTTCCCGTTTGTTGAGACCCCGGATCAGTTGACCACTATCGATGAGGTCAAGAAGGACATGGAGTCTGAGGTCCCGATGGACCGCTTGATTTCCGGCGACGTGGGCTTCGGTAAGACTGAGGTTGCCGTGCGTGCCGCGTTTAAGGCGGTTCAGGACGGTAAGCAGGTCGCCGTTTTGGTCCCGACGACGTTGCTTGCTCGGCAGCATTTTGAGACGTTCACGGAGCGTTTCGCGGGTTTCCCGGTGGTTGTGCGGGCGCTTTCGCGTTTCCAGACGGCGAAGGAATCGAAGGAGACCCTCGATGGGCTCGCCGACGGTTCGGTCGATGTGGTGATCGGTACGCACCGGTTGCTGTCTAAGCAGGTTGCTTTCAAGGACCTGGGTCTCATCATCGTGGATGAGGAACAGCGTTTCGGTGTTGAGCACAAGGAGCAGCTCAAGAAGCTACGCACCAATGTGGATGTTTTGGCGATGTCCGCGACCCCGATTCCGCGCACGCTCGAGATGTCGCTGACGGGGATCCGCGAGACCTCAACGTTGGCGACCCCGCCGGAGGAACGCCACCCGGTTTTGACGTATGTGGGCCCGTACACGGATAAGCAGGTGGTTGCGGCGATCCGCCGCGAGCTGATGCGTGAGGGCCAGGTTTTCTACGTCCACAACCGGGTGTCCTCGATCGATAAGGTTGCGGGGCAGCTCGCTGAGCTGGTGCCGGAAGCGCGGATCGCTGTTGCACATGGTCGCATGTCGGAGAGCCGGCTTGAGCAGATCATGGTGGATTTCTGGGAGGGCCGCTATGACGTGCTCGTGTCCACGACCATCATCGAGACCGGCCTGGATATCGCTAACGCGAACACGCTGATCGTGGACCGCGCGAATAACTATGGCCTTTCGCAGCTTCACCAGTTGCGTGGTCGTGTGGGGCGTGGCCGTGACCGCGCGTACGCGTATTTCTTGTGGGATCCGGAACGTCCGTTGGGCGAAGTCGCGCTTGAGCGGCTCAAGGCGGTTGCGGCGCACAACGAATTGGGTTCGGGCCACCAGTTGGCTATGAAGGACCTCGAATTGCGTGGCGCGGGCAACCTTCTGGGCGGCGAGCAGTCCGGCCATATTCAGGGCGTCGGATTCGACCTGTACATCCGTCTGGTGGGCGAGGCCGTTGCCGCGTTCAAGGGCGATACGGACTCCACGAGCCAGGAAATGAAGATCGAGCTTCCGTTGAACGCTCACTTCCCTGAAGACTATGTGCCGAGCGAGCGACTACGCCTCGAAGCGTACAGGAAGCTTGCGCAGGCCGCTGAACCGGAAGCGGTCGATGCGGTGGTTGAGGAACTCAAGGACCGTTACGGTGAGCTTCCGCAGGCAGCGCAGCTGTTGGTTTCAGTTGCGCGGGTGCGTATTGTGGCGCGTTCGGTGAACATCAACGAGATTCAGGCCCAAGGCAACTACATCCGTTTCGCGCCGGACAACCTCGCTGAATCGAGGGTCATGCGGATGAAGCGCCTGTACCCGGGCGCGATGCACAAGCCTGCGCTGAAAGCGGTTCTGGCTCCGTTCCCGAAGGGGCAGGGGCTCGGCGCTCAGCGGCTCACCGACCAAGAACTACTCGACTGGGTTGAGACGTTCCTGACTAACGTGTTCGGCGAGTCCTAGGCCTTTCAGCGGCCTAGGTTAGTCGCCTAGGAGAACGGCCGAGCGCCGCAGGAAAGCTACAACAGAAACCTACATACAGAAAGGTGGGGCGCATCCGTCACGGATGCGCCCCACCTTGACGTTTATGAGCCGTGCGGACTGTGCCCGCTACAGGAGCTTACTTGGAGACGGCCTTGCGGTATTCGTCGTCGACAGTGTCCAGGGCGCCGGCTTCGTTCGCGGTGACGTCTGGGTTCTTGTCTGCGCGGCCGGTTACGTGCTTGCCGATGCCGAATGCGAGGGTACCACCCATGACACATGCGATGAATGGGAACCATGCCTTCGCTGGGTCATGCAGATCAGCGAAAGTCAGGGCGTAGATACCAGCGAGGAGAATCGCGAACAGCACCACGAACAGAATGATGTTGCTGACTGCGTGACCTTCACCTGAGTGGTTCTTGTTCTTTCCATCGGCCGAGTACACGGATGGCCTCCTTGGGGCAAAGCATTGGGGCAATGCATTGATTCAAAGCAAAGCGATGACGACAGCGCTTGCGCGCATTCGTGTCTATCGTATCAAGTTTGAACGGCTCCTGCGGCAACGTCGCCGGATCGCCGTGACAACCGCATCGTACGCGATCCCGACTGACGGGGATTCAGCGAGCGCGTGCCTGAGATGACACACGTGCCTGAGATGACACAATGGAGGCTGTGAGCGCTCAAGTTGATTTTAACTCTCCACGTCTTGTCATTATTGGTGGCGGCCCAGGTGGTTATGAGGCCGCGATGGTCGGTGCGCAACTCGGTGCGCGGGTGACCTTGATCGAGGAACAGGGGACGGGTGGTTCGGCTGTTCTGACCGACGTCGTCCCTTCCAAGACTCTGATTGGTTCCGCAGACGCCGTGCGCCGTGTGTCCGTTGCGAATGAGCTGACGATCCGTGGCACGGATGAGCATGAGGTTGATGCGGACCTCGGCTACATCAATGAACGTTTGCTTGCGTTGGCTGCCGAGCAGTCGGCGGACATCCGGGCTGGCTTGGTTCAGACGGGTGTTGAGGTCGTCGATGGCCGTGGCCGTTTGGTGGGCACGCACACGGTTGAGGTGGCGGGCAAGGACGGTTCGGCCACCCGCTTTGAGGCTGACTACGTGATTGTTGCTGTGGGCGCGCATCCGCGTGAGCTGCCGACAGCTGTTCCTGATGGGGAACGCATCATGACCTGGAAACAGGTGTATGAGATGAAGGAGAAGCCTGAGCATCTGATCGTGATCGGTTCGGGTGTCACGGGTGCCGAATTCGCGTCCGCATACAACCTGTTGGGTACGCGCGTGACCCTCGTGTCCTCGCGTGACCGTGTTCTGCCTGGCGAGGATGAGGACGCGGCCCGCCTGCTTGAGGATGTTTTCGAGGAGAACGGTGTTGAGGTTCGTTCTGAGGTTCGCGCCAATTCCGTGACCCGTGACGGCGACAAGGTCACGGTCGAGCTTTCCGACGGCACCACGGTTGAGGGCTCCCACTGCTTGGTTGCGGTTGGTGCGATCCCGAACACCGCGGATATGGGGCTTGAAGAGGCCGGCGTGGTTGTCGCTGAGTCTGGCCACATCACGGTTGATGGCGTGTCCCGGACCACGGTTCCGCACATTTACGCGGCTGGCGACTGCACAGGCGTGTTCCCGCTGGCGTCGGTCGCCGCGATGCAGGGACGGATCGCTGTGGCTCACCTCATGGGCGATGCCGTGACCCCGCTCAAGGTCGACGAGGTCGCCTCGAACGTGTTTACCTCCCCTGAAATCGCGACGGTCGGTGTGACCCAGGCGCTCGTTGATCAGGGCGCCGTGGTCGCCGATTCCTTCATGCTGGATTTGTCGACCAACCCACGCGCCAAGATGATGGGTATCAAGCGCGGCTTCATCAAGATTTTCGCTCGCCGTGGCAGCGGCACCGTGCTTGGCGGCGTTGTTGTTGCTCCGCGCGCGTCCGAGCTCATCTATCCGATCGCTACCGCGGTGCGTAAGCACATGAACGTTGACGATCTCGCGGACACCGTGACGATCTACCCGTCATTGTCTGGCTCGGTTGCAGAAGCCGCTCGTCGCCTCCATCGCCACATCTAGGGGGGAAGCGCGGCGACACCGTTGCATCGTGTGGTGACCGCCGCATCTGACGCTGCAAAGCAAGCAGCGACAACAGCACAACGTCAGGGCCGGGAAACTTCCACGTTTCCCGGCCCTGACGTTTATTAATTCCTCAGCGGTGCGATTCTTATTCGGGATCGCTTGTTCGGCGTTGCTTATTCGTCATCGATGGTGCAGAGCACCTCGGATGCGGAGACGGTCCCGCCAACGCTCGCCTTGAGCTTCTTGACCACACCGTCGCGGTGCGCGGTGATTGGCTGTTCCATCTTCATCGCTTCAAGCACCACGATCAGGTCGCCTTCGGAGACCTTCTCGCCGTCCTTGACGGCCACCTTGACGATTGTGCCCTGCATAGGAGAGGTCAGGTCGTTACCGGAAGCCGCTGCGGCTGCACCGCCGCGAGCCCGCTTAGGGCGCTTCGGCTTGTGCTGGGCGCGGGAGCCGCCGGAACCGGAGCCGAGCGAGGCCGGCAAAGCGATCTCGAGGCGTCGGCCGCCAACCTCGACCGTGTAGTGCTGGATGTCCTCGTCGTCTTCCTCAGCCGGGGTGGCCTTGGTGTACGGCTTGATGGTGTTGTTGAACTCGGTTTCGATCCAGCGGGTGTGAACCTCGAACGGCTTGTCCTCATCCTCAGGGATGAACGCCGGGTCTTCCATCACGGCGCGGTGGAACGGAACCACGGTCGCCATGCCGTCAACCTCGAATTCCTTCAAAGCGCGGCGGGAGCGTTCAGCAGCTTCCTGGCGGGTGCGGCCGGTCACGATGAGCTTAGCGATCATCGAGTCGAAGTTACCGGTCACGGTTTCGCCCTGCTCAACACCGGTGTCTACGCGAACGCCTGGGCCGGTAGGGAACTTGAGCGTCGTGAGGGTGCCTGGGGTCGGCATGAAGTTGCGGCCCGGGTCTTCGCCGTTGATGCGGAACTCAAAGGAGTGGCCGCGCAGCTCTGGGTCTTCGTAGCCCAGCGTTTCACCGCGGGCGATGCGGAACTGTTCACGGACGAGGTCGATGCCACTGATCTCCTCGGAGACGGTGTGCTCAACCTGGAGGCGGGTGTTGACCTCGAGGAACGAGATCACACCGTCCTGGCCTACAAGGAACTCACACGTGCCTGCGCCGACGTAGCCGGCTTCGCGCAGGATCGCCTTCGAGGATTCATAGAGGCGTTCGTTTTGCTCGTCCGTCAAGAACGGTGCAGGGGCTTCCTCGACGAGTTTCTGGTTGCGGCGCTGAAGCGAGCAGTCGCGGGTCGAAACCACGACGACGTTGCCTTCCTTGTCAGCGAGGCACTGGGTTTCGACGTGGCGAGGGGCGTCCAGGAAGCGCTCGATGAAGCATTCGCCGCGGCCGAACGCCGCGGTCGCCTCGCGTACAGCGGAGTCGTACAGCTCAGGGATGTCGGAGCGGTCGCGAACGACCTTGATACCGCGGCCGCCACCACCGTGGGCAGCCTTGATCGCGATAGGCAGGCCGTGTTCGTCAGCGAAGTCTAGAACCTCCTGGGTCGAGGAGACCGGGTCCTTCGTGCCAGGAACCAACGGAGCGCCAACCTTCTGCGCGATGTGGCGGGCCTGAACCTTGTCACCCAACGCACGGATCGCCTCAGGGGACGGGCCAATCCACACCAGCCCGGCGTCGATTACTGCCTGCGCGAAATCAGCGTTCTCCGCGAGGAAGCCGTATCCCGGGTGGATCGCATCGGCCTTGGCGCGCTGAGCGACCGAGATGATCTTCTCGATGTTCAAATAGGATTCGGTAGCGGAAGCCCCACCCAGCGCGAACGACTCATCCGCCATGCGAGCGTGCATGGCGTTGCGGTCAGAGTCGGCGTACACGGCGACGGACTTAATGCCCTCATCGGCCGCCGCGCGAATAATGCGGACAGCGATTTCGCCACGGTTGGCGATCAAAACCTTCGTCAGTTCTGGCATGAGCCTGGCTGCTCCTTACGTTGCATAGACTCTGTGAGCCTATCCGATATGTGGGGAACCTCCTGAATTATCCAGGATTTCCCGCCCGAATTGGCCTGTTTTTTGTGGGAACCCTACAGGCCTCTGCACTGCCTTAAGCCTACGACGACCCGCGCGCTTCGGTCACTTCCGCTCACGTTCGCGGTTGGCTGGCTTGTGCGGGCGGCTGGTTGGCTAGGCGGGCCACACGAGTGTGAGTGGATACCCGAGCTCGGCGAGCATGCGCCGAAGCGCGGCGGGGGACAGCCCGACGACCGCGTGGAAGTCGCCCTCGATACTGTCGATGAGTGCTGCGGCGCGACCGTCGACCGTGAAAGCGCCGGCGCACGGGAGCGGCTCTCCCGTGGCGATGTACGCGTCGAGTTCCTCATCGCTGATGTCCGCGAAACGAACCGTGGAGGACACGCACTCGGTGGCCTGGCTGCCCGATTCAAGGTCGATCAGGCAATGCCCCGAATGAAGCACGCCTTCACGGCCTCGCTGAGCAAGCCAGCGATCCCGCGCTACCTCCGGGGTGTGGGGCTTCCCGTACGCGACGCCTTCGAACTCGAAAACCGAATCGCAACCCAAAACGAGCCGCGAACCCGTCGGGTTTGCGCGCAGTGTCTCTGCCACATCGGCGGCCTTCGCTTCAGCCAGCAGCTGCGCCTCATCCGCTGGGCTCAGCGGTGCTCCCTGAGCTTCACGGGCCGCGGCGACCACGGCGTCCTCATCCACATGCGAGGCTTGCTGCGCGAACGCGATTCCAGCGGCTCGCAACACGGCCGCACGGCCAGGAGACGTCGAACCCAGCACGAGTGACGGAAGTGTAGCCGTAGCGGAGTCAACGACAAGGGAGTTAACTGCCAAGGTGGCCCTCCAACCGTTCGGCACGCAAAGCGGCGATCGTTGAGATCGGTAGCGGAGCGAGATCGACCCCGGTTGTAACCGTGATGAGCTCGTCAGCCAAGGCCGGGTTGCGGGCCAAAACAGGCCCGTGTGGATAGGTTCCATACACGGTGCCCTTGACAGCGCCCTCCGTGCCGTCGCCGTTGCCCACGCCCTCGATCACATCAGCGAGCGGCTCAGTACCAGCCGACAACCGCGTCTGGCCGCCATGGTTCTCAAAGCCCGTGATCAAAGCATCGTTGCCGCTCACGCCGCGGCGACGCGTCACAATCTCGCCCACCGCACGCGGATCGCACCGCACCGTCTGGGCGTTCAACAAGCCGAGGCCCTCACGCTCAGCGTTATCGTGGCCCACCGTGAACGTCTCGCCAAGAATCTGATAGCCCGCGCACACCCCAAACACGACCGCACCGCGCTCAACAGCGCGAGCCAAAACGCCATCGTCGGCAAGTGCGCGAACGGCGGCGGTCTGGGCGCCATCCTCGCCGCCGCCCAAAACATAGATGTCAGCATCGTCAGGGACCGGGGAACCAGGTTCCGCGACGTACTCGGTCACGTCAGCGCCGCGGCGGCGGGCACGCTCGGCCAAAACCATCGCGTTACCGCGGTCGCCGTAAATACCCAGCAGCGACTGGTAGACATTCACGATGCTGAGCTTGCGGCCCGACAGTTCCTTAGACCTGGCTGCGCGGTTGTTTGTAGTTGCGCTGTTGTTCGTGCTCGCGTTGTTTGCAGTGCTCACTTGGCGCCTCCCATACGACGCAAAACCTGGAACGGAGTGTAGGTAGCGATGACATCAAGGGGCGCGGACTGATCCGCGCGCATCGACCCCGCTGTTTCGATCGCGGTGCCGAGGTCCTTGATGGTCTGGCATTCAACGCCCGCGTAGTCGAGCCGGACCGCGAGGTCGAACGTGTTCCGGCCGGTCGCGATGACCTGCCGGCCCCGCAACGACTCAAAGTCAACATCCCACAGCCACGACACATCGCGGCCGTCAGCGAGTACCGAGTCGATCGCCAAAACAAGCGGATCGCTCGTACCCAGCGGAAGCGATTCCGCCCAGCCGGCAGGGTTCTTCGAAAGCATCAACCGGCACTTCACACCGCGAATCTCGTTGATCCCAAAGCGCCCAGCAGGGGCCTGAACCTTCCGCATACCAGCCAGAGCAGTCTCAGTGTCCACACCGAATTCACGCACGGTAGCCAACGCAACAGCGGCGTTACCCACGTTGAACCGGCCGGGCACGTTCAGCTGCAGGTCGAGTTCGTTGCCATCCGCATCGTGCACCGTTTCACCGCGCACCACGATCGTGGCCTTGTGCTGGCTCCGGCCGCAGCCAGGGCAACGCCATGTACCGGCGAAAGTGACGTTGCCGGCGTCATCGACCTCAGGGTTTTCGCGCTCCAAAACCGTGTCGCAGCCCGGGCACAGCACGGCATCGTCGTTCCACACCGAACCTGAATTGACCCACACGGTTTCGCGCGCGGTTTCGGCGGCCCACGCAACCAGCGGCTCTTCCGCGTTCGCGATCACGAGCGGGCCGTCTTCACCGGCCTCTTCGAGAGCGTTCCGCCACGCCCGAGCCAGGGCCTTGATTTCGTGGTTTCGGTCCAGCTGATCACGGGAGAAGTTCAGCATCGCGAGGATCTTCGGTTTCCCGAGCTTCACGAGGTCGGCGACCACACGCTCGTCGACCTCGAGCACCGCAATGTCGGCTTTCGGAGCTTCTGACAGTGCGGATGCGATGCCGCGGTGGAGGTTCGCGCCGTCAGAGTTCGTCACGAGGCGGTCGGCATCCTCGCCCAAGGCTTCGCGTACGGCGGCAGCCACAAAGTGGGTGGTTGTGGTTTTGCCGTTGGTTCCGGTGACCGCGACGACGGTGCGGCCAGCAAGTAGGTGTTCGAAAGCTCGCGGGGCCAGACGGGTGAGGATCGCACCTTGGATCGACTGACCCGAACCACGGCCCACGACGCGTGAGGCGAGCGATGCGGCACGCCCCGCGAACGTCGCCAAAGACAAACGCGCACGGTCGAGAGCCGAGAGGCCCGCCCGGGCGCGTGGTTTAGACGTAGGAGGTTCGGGGAGTTGATGAGAAACCATAGGCTCTATCTTTCCACGTGGGGAAGCGCTCACAGCGCTTCCCCACACGGAAACATAGGCCAAATGTGATATTTCTGGCTCACTCCGATGTCAGCGCGGCAGGCGGCGCGGTTGAGCCGAGCGCGCTGCGCTGTTTAGCCGATCGCCCCGCTTAGCGGAGTGCCCTGCGCAGCGAGTCGAGACCCATGCCGCCGAGCTTGAGTGCGCGGGTGTGGAAGTCTTTCGCGCTGAACTTGGAGCCTTCACGCTCTTCGGCTTCTGCGCGGATCTGCATCCAGATCTGCTCGCCGATCTTGTAGGACGGAGCCTGGCCCGGCCAGCCCATGTAGCGCAGCCACTCGAACTCGATGCGGCCTTCGGATTCGAATACGTTCTTCTTGAGGAACTCGAGGCCCTTCTCAGCGGTCCATACGCCGGAACCCCAACGCTCTGGGATATCGAAGCCGCAATGCAAACCGATGTCGAATACGACGCGGGCCGCACGCAAACGCTGAGCCATGAGCATTCCGAGGCGGTCGCCTGGATCTTCGAGGTAGCCGAGTTCTTCCATGAGGCGCTCAGCGTAGAGAGCCCAGCCTTCGCCGTGTCCGGAAGTCCAAGCGAATTCGCGGCGGAAGCTGTTGAGTTCGTCCGAGTTGATGGTCGAGGTAGCGATCTGCAGGTGGTGGCCTGGCACGCCTTCGTGGTAGACGGTCGAGGTTTCAGACCACGTCGTGAACGTGTCTTCGCCCTCTGGCACGGACCACCACATGCGGCCCGGGCGGGAGAAGTCATCGGATGGGCCCGTGTAGTAGATACCGCCCTCGTTGGTTGGAGCGATCATGCACTCGAGGCGATCCATAGGGGGATCGATCTCGAAGTGAGAACCGGCGAGCTCGAGCACGGCCTTGTCGGAGAGCTCCTGCATCCACTCGCGCAGCGCATCGGTTCCGTGAAGCTGGCGTGCAGGGTCTGCGTTGAGCACGTCCATCGCCTCCTCGATGGATGCGCCTGGCTTGATCTGCTCGGCGACCGCTTCTTGTTCTGCGATGATGCGGTCGAGCTCTTCAACACCCCACTGGTAGGCCTCTTCGAGGTCTACCTCGGCGCCGAGGAAGTCACGCGAAGCGAGCGCGTAGTATTCGCGGCCGCACGCGTCTTCTTGGCGGGCCGATGGGCGCAGAACGTCGGTGACGTACTCCGCGAAGTCTGCGTAGGCTTTGCCTGCCTGTGTCGCGGCGGCAACGAGTTCCTCGCGTGCCGCGTCGTCGAGTCCGGCAGGGGCTGCGATCTCGGTGATTTTCGCGAAGTAGCCGTCTTCGGCCGCGTAGGCCGCGCACTGCTCGGCGACGATGTCTACCTGGCGTACCGCGGGGACCTTGCCGTTGGCTCGAGCCTCTTCGAGGGTTGCGCGGTAGCCCTCTAGCGCGGCAGGGATGTGTTTGATGCGGCGCGTGATCCCGGCCCAGTCCTCAGCGGTCTCCTGCGGCATGAGGTCGAGGATCGATCGGATGCCTTGGGCCGGGGACGCGATGTTGTTGAACGACGGAACCCCGGTGTCCAGCAGTTCGAGCTTGACGGTGAGGCGCTCGTTCATGATGTCGAGCGTGACGGCGTCGGCGTCATCGGTTGGCTCGAGTGTCTTGAGCTTCTCGAGCGTGGATACCAACAGCTCGCGCTCCTGCGCTGTGCCTGCGGGGGAGTAGTCCGCGTAGTGGTCTGGGGCGTCTGGGCTCCCGATGCTCACGAGGTGTTCAGGCACGAGCTTGCCGAACGCGGTCATGAATTCCTCGGCAACTGCATCGATCGCCGAAGGGGTACGTGGTGATGTAGGTGTAGTCATGAAACTAGCCTAAAACGTTATCGCTCTAAATGAGAGCTCGGTCACGGTTCGTCGCGTTCCGCCGAGGGAGGAATCGGCTCACACGGTCCGGGCCACCCAGTGCACGGAGTGCATAGAGGATGCACGCGAGGTCCACGACTTCCTGCAGTAGCGCGCCGATGGTTGCCGGGATGAATCCGAAGGCCGCGAAACCCATGAGGCTCAGCGAGAGGGCGATACCGATGAGGATCGCGGTCACTGCAACCTGATATGTCCACTTGCCGACGTCGACCGCGCGGGCCACCAACGAGATGTCTTCACGGGTGATCACGGCGTCGGCGGATTCACTTGCGGCCGATGCTCCGCGTGCACCCATCGCGACGCCCACGCCGGCCGCGGCCAGCACTGGGGCGTCGTTGATGCCGTCGCCGACCATGAGGGTCGGCTGTTTCACCTCGGTGATGCGGCGGACTTTGTCTTCAGGCAACAGGTTGCCGGCAATGTCGGTGATACCGATGTGTTGACCGACCGAATCTGCGGTCGCTTGGTTATCGCCGGTCAGCAGCGCGACGTTGTTGACGCCGAGTCCGCGTAGGGCCTCGATGGTTCCGGCGGCTTCTTTGCGAACCTCGTCTGTCATGATGATGATCCCAGCGAGTTTTTCGCTAACGCTGATGTATACAGCGGTTTGGGAGGCCTGTAGTTCAGGCTGAGCGACCTCGCCCACGATTTCTTCGATGAAGGTCTTCTTGCCGACGCGAACATCCTGGCCGTCGACGACCGCACTCACGCCGTTGGTTGCGATCTCGCTCGCATCGTGGGCTTCAACCATTTCCAGGCCGCGTTCTTGCGCTTCCTGGACGATGCCGTGAGCCAGGACATGCGACGAGAACTGTTCGGCGGTCGCCGTGACCTGCAATAGGCGGTTTTCCTCGAAGCCTTCGGCGGGGAGGATGCGTTCGATGCTGGGGTGGCCGAACGTCACGGTGCCGGTCTTATCGAAGGCGGCGGAGTTCACGCGGGACAGTGTCTCCAGGGTTGCGCCGCCCTTGACGATGACACCCAAGCGCGAAGCGCGGGACATTCCGCCCATGAACGCGACGGGGGCGCCGATCAGTAGCGGGCAAGGGGTGGCCAAGACCAGGACCTCAGCGAAACGCACCGGATCGCCAGAGAGCAACCACGCAACCCCCGCGACGAGGAGTGAAACGATCGTGAAAGGAACGGCGAAACGGTCCGCGACGCGAACAGTTGGCGCTTGCTGCTGCTCAGCTTCGCGCACGAGCTGCACGATGCGTTGATATTGCGAATCGTCCGCGGTCGCGACTGCACGAACGCGGATCGCGGTGTGACCGTTAATAGAGCCCGACATGAGCTTCTCGCCACGCGTCTTGCTGAGGGGGAGCGGTTCACCTGTGAGGCTGGCTTCGTCGACCGAAGCGTGATCGTCGAGCAGTTCCGCATCCACCGGAACCACCTCGGATGGGCGAACCAAAAGGACATCGCCCACCTCAACGGCGGTGACCGGAACGTCGACGAGGCCTCGCCCGGCGGCTTCCAGGTCATGGTCTGCAGTGCTAGCTAACGCATCGGCGGTTGCGTCGGCGTGCGAGCCGTCTGCCGTGATGCGGTGAGCGGTATCGGGTGCCTTATCAACCAGCGCGGTGAGCTCACGTTGGGCTCTTGATGCCGCATAGTCTTCGAGGGCTTCGCCACCGGTGAGCATGAGCGCGATGATCGTCGCGGCGATGTATTCACCCACCAAGAGCGATGCGACCATCGCGACAACCGCGAGGATATCGAGGCCGAAGTTGCCCCGTAGGACGCTCTTGACCATGTCGACGGCCGTGATGAAGATGATGACCGAAACGTACCCGGTGGCAACCCACCGGGCAGCTGGACTGTCGATGGCCCACAACGTGACGACAACCGCGAGCGCTACGAGCGTTGCGATCGCCAGAAAATATTTCTTCGCAAAACCTTTAAATCCGCCCATGGCCCCATGATGTGCCAAACCCCTGACGGTTTCTAGCGAAGCCAGGCTAACCATAGTTAGATCAGCCTTAGCGAACCTATATCTGAAATGTCTAAGTTCATATAGACTAGGTAATTCTCGAGTCTCAAAATGTCCGCTAAGGTGAGGTGCAGAACGGGTGACCTAGGTCACTAGAGTAAGTCCTGGATCACTAAGGTGATCGTGTTGTGTGAGGAGTGGACCTGATGTTCATTGCGCCAGCCGCAGTGGTTCGAGCCACGACATCAGAAGACATGGCGGTATCCCGCGAACAAGCCAAAACATGGCGTTCTGAAGGCATGGGGATTCCCGACCGATTCCTCACGGACTACGCACTTGAAGACCTCGCTGCAACCGCCGAATCTCTAGGTAACGAGACCTTCGTGCGTACCATCGCCGCAGTGCAAGCCGCACGCAAGGGTGACTACGGGACCATCCCGAGCATCGAATCGGCCGAAGCGCTCTTCAAGCAGTTCCTTGCCGACGACAAGATCGACGGCTGGGTCTACGTGCAAGAAGAAGACGGATACCTGCACCCGTACCTGGTCGCCGACATCAAGTTTGAACACGCCGACATCTCTCGCGATGCACGCGTCAAGATCACGATGGAGGCTGACAGCCCGACGGTTCAGCGGCCTTCCAAGACGCCACGGCTTTTGCTCCTGGAAGACACCGCGATCGTAGGTAAAACCCCGGAGCAGGCGCTGACCGCCCAGGGTGCATTCCATGAGACCGAAGAGCTCAAGGCCGCCTATCAGAAGCGCCGCGACGTCTATCAGGACATCATCGACAACGGTTTCGCGCAGCAATTCATGTTCACCGGAACCGCGATCCGCACCGAAGACCACAAGTCGCCCAAGAACCGCACCAATCGCAAAGTGGTTCAGGACGTTAAGCCGGGTTCGATCGCGCCGCTGCGCACCGGAGCTCCATCAGTCCTCGCTGACAGCGCCGACGGCCAGGGCCTCGGTGAAGTTCCCGTCGTAACCGCCGTCGCGGTCTTCGACCTTGCCGCGCAAGACTACATCGACGTCAACGTCGGCGACCTCACCCCGTACGAATACGACGAAAACCTGCGAGACAAGCTGGTTCTGCCAGAAGAGCAAGTCGAGCTGCTCGACATCCTGACCTCCGACATCTCCGTGTTCACCGGAGACATCATCGAAGGCAAGTCTGCAGGCAACGTGATCCTCGCTCGCGGCCGGCCAGGCGTCGGTAAAACACTGACCGCGGAGGTCTACGCCGAAGTTTCGCACCGCCCGCTGTACTCGATCCATACCGGGACGCTCGGGATCAACCCCGAATCGATCCGGAAAAACCTCGAGACCGCATTCGAGCGTGCCAAGCGCTGGGACGCGGTGCTGTTGCTCGACGAAGCCGACGTCTTCGTACTGCAGCGCGGGCTTGAGCTTGAGCAGAACGCGATTGTCGCCGAGTTCCTGCGCACCCTCGAGTACTACGACGGCCTGCTCTTCCTCACGACCAACCGCGTGGATGGGGTCGACGAGGCCATCCTGGCTCGTTGCGCAGTCGTGATCGACTACGACCTGCCAAGCCGTGAAGACGCCCGCACCATCTGGGGCATGCTCGCAGACGGCCACGGCGCTGACCTCGGGGACGAGTTGCTCGAGACCCTCGTAGAAACGTTCCCTGAAGTCACCCCGCGCGACATCAAGATGATCCTCCGCCTCGCACTGCGCATCGCGGCATTCCGCAAGGACGAACCGAATCTCGAAGCGTTCATCACCGCGGCGAAATACCGGGGCATCCATCCTGCATAAGCCTTCCGTAGCGGCACCAGACCAGGCGCCGCATCGGGATATAACCTCAACCCAACCCAGAACGACCACAACTACTCAACCCATAAGGAGCAATCATGGCTACCCAGCACACCCAGGCATCTGAAGCCCGCGCTGCAGACTCCGGCGCACAGGCATCGGCCCGCTTCAAGGACCGTGCTGCTGCACACCGCGGCGATCAGCCAGTTGACCACGAGCGCGTTAGCCTGCTTGCCGGCAAGGCCATCAAGGCCCTGACCGACATCGTCTACGAAGAGAAGGTCTCCTACGACGAGTACAACGCCCTGAAGTCTTGGCTCATCAAGGTCGGCGAAGACGGCGAGTGGCCGCTGTTCCTCGACGTATGGATCGAGCACGCAGTTGAGGACGTAGCAACCGAGCACCGCGAAGGCTCCAAGGGCACCATCGAAGGCCCTTACTACGTCGAAGACTCGCCAGAGTACGAATGGGACGCCAAAATCCCGATGCGCGAAGACGAGCCGGGCACCCCGTTCCGTTTCAAGTCCAAGGTCACGGCTGTTGACGGCACGCCGCTCTCGAACGCCAAGATCGAGATGTGGCACGCCGACGAATACGGCCTGTACTCGCAGTTCGCTCCAGGCATCCCGGAGTGGAACCTGCGCGCAAGCTTCCTCGCTAACGAGGACGGCGAATTCGACATCAAGACGATCCGTCCTGCGCCATACCAGATCCCAACCGAAGGTGCATGCGGTCAGCTGATCGAGGCCGCTGGCTGGCACGCATGGCGTCCAGCACACATCCACGTCAAGGTCTCCGCGCCAGGCTACGAGCTGCTCACCGCGCAGCTCTACTTCCCAGGCGACGAGCACAACGACGACGACATCGCATCGGCAGTCAAGCCAGAGCTCATGCTCGACCCTAAGCCGGCAAGCGACGGCGAAGGCGAAGAGGTCCAGTACGACTTCGTCCTCGACCCAGAACGCTGATCCGTATACAGCGCTGATCTGTTGAGGCGTTGAGTAACGCCTCAGGATGAGATAGGCGAGTGGCCCCGACCATTACGGTCGGGGCCACGTCTGTTTAAGCGGTGGTCCAAGCGGAGGTGAGTTAAAGGTTGCCTTCACATCTTTTGCTCTCTTATACAGGTTGTTGTCCGGTTGATACATGGTGAGTTTGAAAAAGAATTTATTGTCTGTATTGATTCAGTATTTCTGACAATTCTTTTTCTAGGTTCGCGGCGTTCGTGCCGGATGTAACTCTGTGATTACAGAGATCGTGTTGGATCAATGCGTACTTCGAGTAAAGATATCCCCACTATTCGGGGAGTCAGATTCAGGTATTGTGCCTCAATTCATACAGTTGGATTAATTGCTAGCTTGGTCTCAATCGCACATTGTGTGACGTGCGTTACACCAGGAGGCAATACCGTGCAGTTTCATATTTCCGGATACTCAACAGGCGATCCGCTCGAGCTGCCTGCCGCAGGCTATGGCATCGACCGTCCAGATGAACTTCCAGACACGATGGACGTTCTGGTTGTCGGTTGCGGTCCGGCAGGTTCGATCGCAGCGGCCCAGCTCTCGCAGTTCCCAAATGTGAACACGCGGCTCATTGACCAGCGCCCACACCGCCTTGAACTCGCGAATGCAGACGGCGTTCACTCCCGCACCATGGAAACCTTCCAGGCGTTCGGTTTCGCTCACGAGATCTTCGCTGAAGCTCACGAGATCACCGACATGGCATTCTGGGTTCCGGACCCACAGAACCCAGAGAACATCATGCGGGAGGTCAGCACCGCGGAGCTCGGCCCTGAGTACAGCGAATGGCCGATGATGCTCATCACACAGGTTCGCATCATCGATCACTTCAACCGGTTCATGAAGAACTCGCCAACCCGCATGAAGCCTGACTACGGGTGGGAGTTCGTTGATCTCGAAGTTGCGCCAGAGTCAGCCAACGAGGAGTACCCGGTTACGGTCACCTTGCGCCGCAACGGTGGCCCAGAGGACGGCACGGAACGCCAGGTCAAAGCCAAGTACGTTGTGGGTGCCGACGGCGCGAAGAGTAAGGTGCGTAAATCGCTCGGCTACCGCCTCCGCGGCAACCAGGCCAACCACGCATGGGGTGTCATGGATGTTTTCGCTGACACCGACTTCCCAGATGTTCGCAAGAAGTGCACCATCAAGGGCAACTCGGGCCGTTCCATCCTGCTCATCCCACGCGAGGGCGGCTTCCTTGTGCGCTACTACGTCGACCTCGGTGAGGTCGCAGAGGACGACAACCATGCAGTGCGTGAGACCCCGCTGCAGACCGTGATCGACACCGCGAACGAGATCATGCACCCGTACAGCATTGACGTTAAGAATGTCGTATGGAACACGATCTACGAAGTCGGCCACCGCGTCTCAGACCACTTCGATGACCGCGACTCCGAATTCACCGAGGGCGCGCACCCTCGCGTATTCATCGCCGGCGACGCTTGCCACACCCACTCCGCAAAGGCGGGGCAGGGGATGAACGTTTCGATGCAGGACGGTTTCAACCTCGGTTGGAAGCTCGGCCACGTAGTTTCAGGCAACAGCCCACAAGAGTTGTTGCGGACCTACGCTGAAGAACGCAAAGACATCGCTCACCGCCTCATCGAATTCGATAAGCAGTGGTCTACGCTCATGGCGACCCCGGCCGATCAGCTACCGGACCCACAGACTGTGCGCCGCTTCTACAACCAGACAGCGGAGTTCAACGCAGGCTACCTCACCGAATACGAGCCTTCGATGCTCACCACGAGCGACGAACATCAGGAGCTGGCTGCAGGCTACCCGCTGGGTCGGCGCTTCCGTTCCGAAATGTGTGGCCGCGTGTGCGACCTGGTCCACACCCACATCGGGCACGAACATGCCGCTGATGGCCGCTACCGTGTCTATGTTTTCGCTGACTCGGAGATGCCAGGGGAATCTGAACGACTCAACGCCTGGGCAGACTGGTCGCAAGAGCACCTCGACTCGAGCCTGTTCGATGTCAAGGTCATCTTCCAACAGAACTATCGCGCATTCGACATGCGTCACGTGCACTCGGCGTTCAAACCGCGCGTGGGCGACTTCCAGTTGCTCAACATGGAGAACGCATGGGGAACCCTCGAAGACGTCGATATTTTCGAAACCCGAGGCATCTCACGCGAGGGCGCCGTAGTGGTGGTCCGCCCAGACCAGTATGTAGCCGGCGTGTTCCCGTTGGATCAGACGGCTGAGCTCGGAGAATTCTTGGGACGCACTTTCAACGACGTGAAAGCCAAGGCATCGTCCGTGAAGGCGTAGAAACAGCGCACGCCAGAGAGGGCGCCGCATCCACGCAAGGATGCGGCGCCCTCTCTGTTGCTGTCAGTCTGTTGATGCGTAGCGAGTGCTGTTTACAAGTCCACGCGGTAGCGGGCGAGTTTCTCTTCGTCGATCTCAGCGCCCACGCCCGGCATATCGCGGACCGCGATGCGCCCGTCAATAATCTCGATCGGATCAGCGAGCAGGTCGTCAGCCATGTCGAGGAAGTTAGACAGCTCGCCCGCACGCGCCGATGACGCCTTGTGTGCGGCGCCGAAGGTCACGGTCGCCAGGGAACCGACCTGGGTGTCGATCTGATTGCCCATCGTCACATCAACGCCGAGGCCCGTGCACAGCCCGAGAATCTCGGTCGCCTCAGTGAAACCGGAGCGCGCGGTCTTGATACAGATCGCGTTGCAACCGCCGGATAACAGTTCGCGCGAAGCGTCCCCGGCGGTCGGAACAGACTCATCGCCCACAATTGGAATACGCGAGTGGGTTACCAAGCGGCGGCGGCCCATCGCTTCTTTCGCGTCGTTCGGTTCTTCGAACAGAGTGATCGGGAGGTCCTCGATCTGCCGCAGAACATCCATCGCCTGGTTCGCGGTCCAGCCGCGGTTGGCGTCTAAGTAGATCTCGACGTCGTCGCCAAGGTGTTCAACGAGCGCGTGGCACGCCTCAACATCCTCGCTCACGGGCAGCCGGCCGACCTTGAGCTTGAACGTTGTGATGCCGTACTTCTCACCGAACATCTGAGCTTCCTCAACCAGCTCGGCGGCCGGCTTGAACCCGAGCATGTGGGAGACCCGCATCGAATCCGTGTAGCCACCCAAAAGCTTATGCACCGGCTGCTCGGTGATCTTGCCTGCGATGTCCCACAACGCGATATCGACCGCACCCTTGGCAACCTGGTTGTGGATCGTGCGGTGCATGATCGCACGCACCTTCTCGCGATCCATCGGGTTCAAACCAACGATTTCTGGTGCGAAAACCTCGTCGATAATCGACTTGATCGAATGCTGGGTTTCACCGTAGGTGTAAGGCCGTGGAGGGGCATCGGCAACGCCTGTGACGCCAGCATCAGTGTGGATGCGCACCAGCACGTGCTCGGCGTTGTGCACCTCGCCTGAGGCGAATTTCAGTGGTTTCACGTACGGGATGTTGTACGGGATCGCCTCGATGCCAGTGATTTTCACGGTGTCCTCCCACGGTCGGTAGGTTTTTAGCTCTTGTGTGTGCGGTTCCGGTCTGTCGTGTCCGGCTGCGGCAGTTTGGCCGCCGCGTCGATGGTGGTGGTAATGAAGTTTTCTGCGATAGGGGTCAGTGCGTCGCCCTTCCACGCGATGCCGAGGCTGACCGTGATGTCGGTCTGCAGTGGGCGCAGGACGATGGACTCCTGGAAGGGGTACTGTGCGGAATACGGAACGAACGCGACCCCGATGTTCGCTGCCACGAGCGCGTTGAGCGTGCTGGTCTCGGTTGCGGTTTGCACCACGCGCGGCCGGAATCCGTGTTCGCGGCACGCCTGATGCGCGAGCGAGGCTACGGCGGATTCGCGGGGATAGCTCACGACATCGATGTTCATGACGTCTTCGGGGCTCACTGGCCCGGTGTCTTCCGCGAGGGGATGGTTCCGGCTGATCGCCAACGCAAGCCGGGTATCCATGATGGGCTTGTAGTTCAGCTCATCGGATGAAATAGGCGGCCGCAGTACAGCCAGATCCATCCGGTTGTCGAGCAACGCTTGCTCCATGTGGGGAGTCAGCAATTCGCCGAAGACTTTGAGCCGTACCGATGGGTATCGATGGTGGGAGAGGCGGATTGCGGCCGGCATGAGTTCGTGGGTCGCGCTGCCTGTGAAGCCAACCCGAAGCACGCCTGCGGAGCCGGCACCGACATCGGTCACGTCACTTTGCGCAGACTCCACCGCGGAAAGGATCCCGGTTGCCCGCTCGAGGAGTAGTTCGCCGGCGGGGGTGAGGTCAACGCGGCGGGTTGTGCGTTCAAACAGCTGAGTTCCGAGTTCTTGTTCGAGCTGTTTGATCTGCGCTGAAAGCGGCGGCTGGGCAATGTGTAGTCGCTGGGCGGCGCGTCCGAAGTGCTTTTCTTCTGCAACTGCCACGAAGTACCGCAAATGGCGTAGTTCCATGGGTCCTCTCCGTTTCGTGCAGGCATTAATACTCGGTCTGATATTCGGGGCGCGTTAGACGCATCGCAACCGGACACCGAGTCCGGTGACGTATCTCACCTTAGATTCAGCGGGGCTGGATGTGAAAGACTTTTATGAGCCTTACTCATATGCCGCATATATCAATGCCTGTGGTTTAGATACTTCAGACTACGGTAAAGGGTGAATAGGCTGAAGCGTAGGCACACACATACGAAGGAGATCACGATGCTGTTTCTAGCCCGCATGGACGTTCACTTCCCGGAGAACATGGATCCGGACACGATGGCTGATTTCCAGAAGCGCGAGAAGGCCTACTCGTCTGACCTCCAGAACCGCGGCATCATGAAGGGTATCTGGCGTGTGGTCGGGGAGTACTCCAACTACTCGATGTATGACGTCGACGGCCACGATGAGCTCCACGCGATCTTCCAGGGATTCCCGATGTTCAAGTACATGGACGTCAAGGTGACTCCGCTGGCTACCCATCCGAACGCGACCAAGAGCGACTTCTTCGCGCCTGCCGCCGGGAACTGAGAACCGGAATAGTACAAGCTAAAACGCAGCGGCTTGAGAGACTCTGTTCTCTCAAGCCGCCGCGTTTATTGGTGCAGCTAACGTATGTGTGTAGCTGAATTAGAACGCTGGGATGACGGTTCCGTCTTTCCAGTTTTCTTCGATGAACTTCTTGACCTGATCGGAGTGCAACAGCTCGTCGAGCTTCTTGATGTTCTCGTCGTCCTTGTTGGCTTCACGCACAGTCAAGAGGTTGGCGTACGGGTTGTCTTCAGCCTTCTCGAGGAACAATCCGTCCTCGGACGGGGTCAGGCCGCCCTCGAGTGCGAAGTTGCCGTTGATGACTGCGCCGTCGAGGTCTTCCATGACGCGCGGAAGGGTAGCGGCATCGGCTTCAACGAACTGGAGATTCTTAGGGTTCTCAGCGACGTCGTGGATTGTCGCGGAGACGTCTTCAACGCCGTCCTTGATCTTGATGAGGCCAGCGTCCGCAAGGAGCTTGAGCGAGCGGCCCATGTTGGAAGGGTCGTTAGGGATAGCGATCTTGCCGCCGTCCTTGATCTCGTCAACACTCTTAGCCTTCGAGGAGTACAGCGCCAAAGGCTCGATGTGGATGCCCTTGAAGTGAGCGAGCTCGTAGCCCTTCTTGGAGATTTCTTCCTTGAGGTATGGCTCGTGCTGGAAGTAGTTGGCGTCGATGTCGCCGTCGTTGAGCGCCTGGTTAGGTAGCGCGTAGTCGGTGAACTCCTTGATCTCGAGATCAAGGCCAGCGTCCTTGGCGAGGTTATCATCAACGAACTTGAGGATCTTGGCCTGCGGGACCGGGGTAGCGCCGATCGTCAGGGTCGTGATGTCGCCGTCTTTCTTACCAACGCTGTCTTTGTCGTTGCCGCCCATGAGGCCGCATCCAGCGAGGCTGACGGTGACTGCTAGTGCGGCAGTGCCTGCCGCGAACTTACGCAAGAAGCGCATTGTTCTCCTTAGGGGTGAGTGTTCCTAGGTTGGTGTACCTGAGGACGATTCGGATTAGCGGTGGTTGACGCGGCGCGCGAGCCAGTCACCGAACATTTGAATAGCAATAACGATTGCGACGACGACGATGATGCACGCGAGCATCGTGTCCGTCTGGTATTGGCTGTAGCCATAGTTCATCGCGAGTGCACCCAGGCCTCCGCCACCGACTGCGCCGGCCATCGCCGTGTAGGAAACCAGCGTGACCGCGGTGACGGTCGCAGACGAAACGAGCGCGGGCAAGGCCTCGGGGATCATGACTTGGCGCACGATCTGCCCGTTCGTAGCTCCCATCATCTGCACGGCTTCGATCTTGCCTGTAGCCACTTCACGCATTGCGCTTTCAGCGAGCCGCGCAAAGAACGGGATCGCGCCCACGGCGAGCGGGACCACGGTCGCTTCCCACCCGATCGCTTTACCGACCATGAACCGCGTGAACGGGATCAACGCGATGATGAGGATGATGAACGGGATAGACCGGCCGAGGTCCACGATCGAGCTGATGATGCGGTGAATCACAGGGTTCGGGGCGAGCCCGCCCTTCGACGTCATCCATACCCAGATGCCCAACGGCAAGCCGAGCAGTACCGCAAACGCCGACGAGAACACGGTCATCAGGAGTGTCTCTTGGGTTGCTGGCCACAGCGAGTCGCGGATCACCGGGTTGTTGAACCAGGTTTCCTCGTCTGCAGCGAGAACCTGCCCAGGGACGGTGTGGAGGTGTGTAGCGAGCGTGTTCAGTTGGGTGATCATGCTGCTTCCTCGACGTAGATTCCGCGTTCGGACAGGGTACGAGCCAGTGCTCGGGTGGCTTGAGTATCGGTGCTGCGGATGCGCATACGGCCCACATCGAGGCCAGCGATGCGTTCCAACGTCGCGGCTTCAACCTCGACGATCGGGGTTCCGGCTTGCTGTGCAGCGTCGAATACCTCGGATGCTGACATGCCCGCGATGCTAATTTCCAGCATCGCGGTGTCGTCCTCGGCGTCGCGGATCGGCGCGGATGGCAACGGGATGAGCTCGCGCGCGAGCTTCGAGGAAGGATCCGAGAGCACATTGCGCAACGATGCGGTGTGCTGATTCCGGCCTTCAGCTAGCAGGGTCACGGAATCGCAGATCTCACGGACCACCGACATCTCGTGGGTGATGATCAAGACGGTGATGCCGAGGTCGTCGCGAAGGCGCTTGATGAGGGCCAGGATCTGGGCGGTCGTGGCTGAGTCGAGCGCCGACGTCGGCTCGTCACACAACAAAATCTTCGGTTCGGTCGCGAGCGCGCGTGCGATACCGACGCGCTGACGCTGCCCACCCGAAAGCTGAGCCGGATGGTTGTTTTCGCGACCATCTAGACCAACCAGGGTTACGAGTTCACGTGCCCGCTCCATCGCCTGCTTCTTCTTGACCCCAGCGATCAGCAGAGGGTGAGCGATATTCTCCAGCGCGGTCTTGGAATCCAACAGCTCGGCGTGCTGGAAGACCATCCCGATGGATCGGCGGGCTTGACGCAAGCGAGCGCCGGAATAAGCGGTGACGTCTTCGCCGTTGATTTCCACGGTCCCTGACGTCGGGGTCTCGAGTCCGGTAAGGCAACGAATCAGAGTGGACTTACCTGCGCCCGAACGTCCGACAATTCCGTGGATGAGGCCGGACTCAACGTGCAAATCGATGCCATCTAAAGCAGTTGTGCCTGCGAACTCTTTACGCAAGCCTTTCAACGTAATCATCGGACCCTCCCTTCAAAGTGACACTGGCCCTAGCGGCCGCGAATAAGTAATTCCAAGGTGTCTAGCGTACGCCTATTACCGTGCAACGACGGCCCACGCGCGCGTTAACCCGGGAACACAAACACTGACACAGTATGCGCATGATCAATAAAACACATGCGTATTGTGTTACAGAACATGTCAAGAATGGGGCCAGAACCGGGCGAATCGTGGCAGGGATCACCCTGAGATGATCATTCGAGGAGTGTTTCTAGGGCTGCGTAGGAGCGACCTGCGCCCGACCTCATTCCTGAGAGGCGAACTGGGTTCGGTACAGCTCGGCGTAACGTCCGCCCTGAGCTAGAAGCTCATCGTGGTTGCCTCGTTCGACGATCCGGCCGCCCTCAACCACAAGGATCGCGTCCGCCGCACGGATCGTAGACAAACGGTGCGCAATCACGAGGGCAGTGCGGCCAGCCATCGCTTCCGATAGCGCGTTCTGGACCGAGGCCTCATTCGTGGAATCCAAAGCGGATGTTGCCTCATCCAAGACGACCACAGCCGGAGCAGCCAGAAGCAACCGTGCAATCGTGAGTCTCTGCCGCTCGCCACCAGACAATCGATAGCCGCGCTCACCGATCACCGTATCCAGGCCATCGGGCAGTGCCTCAATCACAGGCTTGAGCCGTGCACGCTCCAGCGCAGACCACAGTTGCTCATCCGTCGCGTTTGGCGACGCGATCGCGAGGTTATCGCGGATCGATTCATGGAACAGGTGCCCATCTTGGGTCACGACGCCGATCATGTGTTTGAGCGAATCGAAGCTCACGTCACGCACATCGACATCGTTGAGCATGATGCTGCCTTCCGTCGCGTCATACAGCCGCGGTAGAAGCGACGCGATCGTGGACTTGCCAGCGCCGCTCGAACCAACCAAAGCGACAGTCTGGCCCGCCTCAATCGTGAAATCGATCCCGTGCAAAACCTCGGAACTGTCGCGCTGATCCAGCACCGCGACATCCTCGAGCGAGGCCAGCGAAACCTGTTCGGCCGTCGGGTAGGCAAACCGCACCTCGTTGAACGAAACCTTGACTGGGCCGGGACCCAACGCGACCGCATTCGGCTTCTCCTTGATCAGCGGATCCAGGTCCAAAACCTCGAAAACCCGCTCGAACGAGACGATCGCGCTCATGATGTCCATGCGGGCGTTCGCGAGCATCGTCAACGGCGCATACAAGCGCGTCAACAGCATCGCGAGCGTCACCACTTCACCCGCATTGAGGTGCCCCAGTACCGCCTGGACACCACCCACGCCATACACGAGCGCCAAAGCCAACGCTGAAACCAGTGTGAGAGCCTGCACGAACGTCGTCTGCAACATCGCGGTCTTGATGCCGATGTCCCGCACCCGGCCGGCACGATCGGAAAAGGCCTGCGATTCCGCGCCAGGCACACCGAACAGCTTGACCAGGGTCGCTCCACCCGCGGAGAACCGCTCCGTCATACGTGTAGACATCGCCGCGTTGTAGTTTGCAGCTTCGCGTTGAAGCGCGGCCAAACGGCCGCCCAGAAGGCGCGCGGGGATCAAGAACACCGGCAACAGCAAGATAGAAAACAGCGTGACCTGCCACGAAATCGTGACCATGACACCCACGGTGAGTGCGAGCGAAACGATGTTCGCAACCACCCCGGAAAGCGTGTTCGAAAAGGCTCGCTGAGCGCTGATGACGTCGTTATTCAGGCGTGAAACCAGAGCGCCCGTACGGGTGCGGTTGAAGAACGCGATGGGCATCGTCTGAACGTGATCAAACACTGTGGTCCGCAGATCGTAGATCAAGCCTTCGCCGAGCTTCGCAGAGAAGTAGCGGTTCAGCAGGCTGAAGCCGGCATCGGCGAGCGCGAGTGCTGCGATCGCGATAGCGAGCCAAATGATTGTTTCGACCGGACCCCCGGACGTGATCGCGTTGACGACATCACCCGCGAGGACCGGAGTGATGACCCCGATCACCGAAATCACAACAGAGATACCAAGGAACAAAAACAGCATCGTTTTGCGTTTGGATGCGAAGCCCCAGATGCGCTTGAGCGTCCCCTTGGAGATCTTCCCGTGGTCTTTGGTTCGCTGTCCTGCCATGGTGCGGTGCAGAACCATCCGCGGTGAAAACTGACTCATCGACATCCTCCTTGGGACGCATCATGTACGCCGCGCTGTCAATAGCGCGCTGAGAACGATGCGGCAGGCCGATGCGTACGGTGTTCGTACGCATCGGCCTGCCGTAAGGCGGTGGGTTGCGGGCCACCGCTTGAGTTTATTTGCGCCGGAAAAGCCCCGGTAGCGTCGTCAACCGTCCGCGGATGGTTGCGGCGCGGCGCAGGATTTCGCTGCGGGTTGACGGTGGCGCTTGCTCAGCGGCCTGGCGTGACTGAGCCTCTGCAAGGATGACGGCGAACAGCGCCGCGATCTCCTCATCGGTGGCTTCGCCACGCACCACCCGAAGGTCAGCCGGCTGCGGAGCCGACGTGGTTTGTGGTGCCCAGGAAAAATCTTGCGTGGTGCTCACAGTGGAATGTTCCCATGCTTACGGTCAGGGTTGGTTGCATGCTTATCGCGGGTTGCGCGCAGGCCCTTGACAATCTGAACGCGGGTCTCGCTCGGGGCGATCACCGCATCGACATAACCGAGCTCAGCGGCCTGGTACGGGTTGAGAAGCTCGGCTTCGTACGCGTCGATGAGCTCGGTGCGGCGAGCCTCGACGTCGCCGCCTTCCTGCTCAACGGCTGCCAGGTCACGGCGATACAGGATGTTGACAGCACCCTGCGCGCCCATCACGCCGATCTGCGCGGTAGGCCAGGCCAGGTTGATGTCAGCGCCGAGCTTCTTGGAGCCCATCACGATGTAGGCGCCGCCGAAAGCCTTACGGGTGATGACCGTGATCTTAGGGACGGTCGCCTCGGCGTACGCGTACAGTAGCTTTGCGCCGCGGCGGATGATGCCCTGGTCTTCCTGATCCTTGCCTGGCAGGAAGCCAGGCACGTCGACGAACGTGAGGACCGGAATGTTGAACGCGTCGCAGTGGCGCACGAAACGCGCGGCCTTCTCGGAGGCTGCGATGTCGAGGGTTCCCGCGAACTGCATCGGCTGGTTCGCAACGATGCCCACGGTGGAGCCTTCAACGCGGCCATAACCGATCATGACGTTCGGAGCGTAGAGCGCCTGCATCTCGAAGAACTCGCCGTCATCGAGCACACCCTCGATGACCTGACGCATGTCGTAAGGCTGCGAGGCCGAGTCCGGGATCAGCGTGTCGAGGGCTTCGTCGTCCTCAGTAACCTCGAGCTCAGGTTCGTCGGCGTAGAGCGTCGGCGGGGAGGCGAGGTTGTTGCTTGGCAAATAGGAGAGCAGTTCGCGCACGAAGTCGAGCGCGTCGTCCTCATCCTCCGCAAGGTACGTGGACGTACCTGTTTCAGCGTTGTGGTGGCGAGCACCACCGAGGGTTTCCATGTCCACGTCTTCGCCCGTGACAGCCTTGATGACGTCCGGGCCGGTAATGAACATGTGGGACGTCTTGTCCACCATGATGACGTAGTCCGTCAGGGCAGGGGAGTATGCGGCGCCGCCAGCCGACGGGCCCATGATCACAGAGATCTGAGGGATGACGCCCGATGCGTGCACGTTATTGCGGAAGATGTCAGCGAACATCGCAAGGGAGGCGACACCCTCCTGGATGCGGGCGCCACCGCCGTCGAGCAGGCCGATAACCGGCATGCCGTTACGCAGAGCGAATTCCTGAACCTTGACGATCTTCTCGCCGTTGACGTTGGAGAGCGAGCCGCCGAAGACCGTGAAGTCCTGCGAGTAGATCGCGACCGGACGGCCGTCTACGGTTCCGTAGCCAGACACGAGGCCGTCGCCGAGCGGGTGCTTCTTCTCCATCCCGAAGGCTGTGGTGCGGTGCTTAGCCAGCGCATCGAACTCAACGAAGGAGCCTGGATCCAAGAACATGTCGATGCGTTCGCGGGCGGTGTTCTTGCCGCGGCTATGTTGCCGCTCAACCGCGGCCTCGCCACCAGGGTTGATGGTCTCAGTCATGCGGCGATGGAAGTCCTCGAGCTTACCGGCGGTCGTTGTGAGATCCAGCTCATCCTGCGGATCAGACGGCTGTGCGGTCATCGCTTGCGAACTCTCCTTCGTTTTGGTGGAAACCTCTCAAAAAGAAAGGCATCTCGCCCATTCTACGGGGTATTTGCCCTTAAGCATTTGTGGGAGTCCTACAAAAACAGGGTAGAAAGCCCGGTCTGTGTCGACGGAATCGTCGATGGCGAGTCGCTCGGACACGTCGGTGACAACTAGTTACTCTCCGGTCACTTGGGCAATGTAACCTGGATCACAATGAATCATGTTGGATGCTGAACACCGCCTCAGCGCCCAACGCCATCTCAGCAACGAACACAACGCTGCACCGTTTGTGACCGCACCAGGAGGTACACGTGAGCAACCCAACCGCGACCCTCAAAGGCAAAACCATCCTCATGTCCGGAGGATCCCGAGGCATCGGCCTCGCGATCGCTCTTCGCGCTGCCCGCGACGGCGCGAACATCGCGATTCTCGCAAAAACGGCCGAGCCGCACGCGCACCTTGAAGGCACCGTGCACACCGCAGTCCAAGAGATCAACGACGCCGGCGGCCGCGGCCTCGCAATCGTCGGTGACGTGCGCAACGACGATGACATCCAGCACGCGGTCGACGCAACAGTAGAAGAGTTTGGCGGCATCGACATCGTGATTAACAACGCCTCCGCGATCAACCTCAGCCCAACGCCGGCGCTCGACATGAAGCGCTTCGACCTCATGCACCAAATCAACATGCGCGGAGCCTTCGCACTACCGAAAACCGCGTACCCGCACCTCAAGAAGGCCGAGAACCCTCACATCCTCACGCTCTCGCCTCCGTTGAACCTCGACCCCAAATGGGCCGGCGCACACCTCGGCTACACGATGGCTAAATACGGGATGAGCATGACCACGCTCGGCTTCGCGGCAGAATTCGCGGCAGACGGGATCGCAGCGAACTCACTGTGGCCGGCGTCGCTCATCCACACCGCCGCGATCGAAAATCTCCCCGGCGGCGAAGCCATGCTTTCCGGCGCACGCACCCCAGACATCGTCGCCGACGCCGCACACCACATGCTGACCCAGCCATCACGCACCTTCACCGGCCAATTCCTGACCGACGAAGAAGCGCTCGCCGACGCCGGCGTCACCGACCTCAGCGGCTACGCCATCAACCCCGACCACCCGCTCACCGCCGACATCTTCCTGACACAAGACCGCATGCCGAAAGGATCGATCTCGCCGATCCCAGGGGAGTGACATCGCTCATCTCAGGGGAGTGAGACGCCACGGCGCGATATGTTGATCAAGGTATGTTCTTAGAGGCATCCGACGTCAGATATCAACACAAGTAAAGGCTGACATGCACACCCCAGAGCGACTTGAAGCCGACATCATCACCGCCAACGCGCACGCCGAATGGGCGGCGCTGCACGGTTCTGAACGCACATCCGTATGGCCGCGGCTTATCGTCAAGGACCACACCGAGTCCACGAACGATGACGCGATCGCTCTGCTATCCAGCGGTGAGCTGGGCGGGCCGGACATGCCCGATGCGACCGGAACGTTGATCGTCACGCTTGATCAACGCTCGGGTAAAGGCCGGCTGGGCCGCGCGTGGGAAGCTCCCGCGGGTTCAGGGCTCGCGATGACGCTGGTGATTCAGGCGCCGTCGAGCGTCCCGACCGAATCGCTCGCGATGGCGTCGACGCTCGTAGGGCTCGTGTGGCGGGACGTTCTCGCGGCGTCCACGGCCTCCGATGTGGGCCTCAAGTGGCCTAACGATGTTCTGGTGGACGGCGAGAAAGTCGCAGGGATTCTCGCGCAGGTTGCACCTTCGTCGCCAGGGCCGCGTGGCGCGGCCGCTAGCGCGGACGGTGGCAAGACGGGGATCGACAAGACGGGGTTGGCCGATAAGACTGGTTTGGCCGATAAGGCGGGCGTTGCCAACAAGGCTGGCGTCGCTGACAAGACCGGCGTGGGTGATAAGACCGGCGTCAAAAACGGCATTGACAAGACCGGCACCGCAACTGGGGAACCTACCAATGTGACGCGCGCTGGGGGCCTCAATCTCGTCGTCGGCATTGGAACTAACCTGACCCAAACCAAAGACGAACTACCGGTGCCAACCGCGACCTCGCTCGCGCTTCACAACTGCATGACCGACGTTCATCGCCTCATCTCGGCGTTCTGGACCCGCGTGCTCGCAGTGCTCTCCGAATGGCTGCCGGCAGGCGGACCTCTCGACCAGCCGCTGGGTTCGCTCGGCTGCGCAAGCCTCATCGACGCAACCCGCAAACACTGCGCAACCATCGGAGTGGATGTGCGCGTCCACCTGCCCCAAGACGTCGAAATCACAGGCGTAGCGCGTGACGTCGACGAATACGGGCACCTCATCGTCGAAGACAGCGCGGGCAAGCGGCACCAGATCTCTGCGGGCGACGTCATCCACGTCCGCCGCAGCGATGGTCACTATGCCTAACAGCCGATAACGGCTCACCTGAGTGGAAGAGTAAGAATGGTCCCGCGGAAACTGCTGCACCCCGGCGAAGAGGTTGTGATCCGAACTCGTCGGCACCCACGTGCGCTGCGCTCCGTGGGGTGGGTTGTGGTGATTGTGACGGTCATCGCCGCGATGCTGGGCGGATTCGCGTGGCGGATTGCGGAGCTCGGTGACCCGTGGACGTGGATCTCCCGAGTAGCGGTCGTGCTCGTGGCTGTGGCGTGGGGCTTGGCTGTGCTGCGCTGGGTTCTCAGGCCGCTCTGGATGTGGGTCACGACCCACATCACCCTCACTAACCAGCGTTTCTTTATTCAGCGGGGGCGCACGGTTCAGCATATTCCCGTCCACCAGGTCACCGGGGTGTGGTTCAAGCCGGTGGATCGCGAGCAGCGCTCGCCGGGGGTTTTGGTCTTGGCAGCTAACGGCCGTGAAGCGACGTTCCGTAACGTTCCGGACGTCGCCCGGGTTGCGGGGTGCCTCCGGCGCGAAGCTGCGGCTGCGCAGAGGCATATGGTCATGGTGCCGTACGGCATATGAATCGTGGTGCCGTTCGGCATGTGAGCAGTTGACCGCATCGTGGACATGACGTGATCTTTGGCACATTTTTCGATGCAAGGTGTAAGAATAGAGGGGGTATGTTCTGCCCCAGCCTCCGCATACACAACAGCAAACTATCTCTACGGGAAGGACGGTGCTGACAGTGAGTCACGAGAACCCATCTGATCGCACCGAAAACCCCGAAGAGTATGCGGCGCTGAGCCCGGTCCCGCCGCCGTCGTTGAGACCTGTTACCGCGGAAATGAGTAGCGTCGCTCCGGAAGTATCAGATGCCGGCGAGCATGCCGAAGGCGGAGACAAACATACTGCGACGGCACAGATGCCGGCCGTAGAAATGCCAGTCGTTTCGGGGCACGTGCCTGTGGCCCAGACCAAGCCGAGCGAACCGGCGATGCCGGTGAGCGCGTCGAACCCAACTGCATGGGAAGCACTCGATACCCACGCCATCGGGGCCGTCCCTGAGCTTGGCCCGATCACGACGTCGATGCCGGTCTTGGAGACCAAAACCGAGACCGAGGACGAGGTGCGGGCCGCGGCTCAGCGGCTTGAGATGCGGTTACGGGGTTCGGCACGCACGATGCGCCGCCGCGAGATTGCGGCACACGTCGGGGTTTCGCTGCACTCCGCGCGCAAACTGTGGCGTGCTTTGGGGTTGCCGCGGGTTTCGGACGATCAGGTCGCGTTTACGATGCGGGATCAGCGCGCGCTCGAAACGATGGTCGATCAGGTCCGTCAGAAGCGTTTGTCTGAGGACGCGATGCTCTCGATCGCGCGTTCGATTGGTCAGCTCACGGACCGCATGGCGATTTGGCAGATCGAGGCGCTTGTTGAGGACCTCGTGGCCACTCACGGGATGAGCGATCTTGAAGCGCGCCGGCAGGTTGTTTTGCTGTTGGACGAGATGTTGGATCCGTTGTTGAAAATGGTCAACTATTCGTATCAGCGCAACCTCGCGGCAGCGATTCACCGGCAGGTTTTGCGCGCTGAGTCGGGTTTGCGTTCCTCGAATGAGTACCGGACGGGTACGGAGGACGATGCGGCGCTTCCGTTGGCGCGGGCGGTCGGCTTTGCTGACATGGTGTCTTTCACGTCGCTTTCTCGCGGCATGGATGCGCGGCGCTTGGCTCGGTTGGTTCAGAACTTTGAGTCGCGGTGCGCAGCGATCATTTCGACTGGTGGTGGCCGGTTGGTCAAGACCATTGGCGATGAGGTTCTCTACGTTGCGGAGACGCCGCAGGCTGGCGCTCGGATCGCGTTGACGCTGGCGCGGGCCTTCAGCCCGGAAGAGGATATGCCTGAGGTCCGTGTGGGCTTGGTGTGGGGCCGTATCTTGTCGCGTTTGGGCGACATTTATGGTGCGACGGTGAACATGGCCGCACGGTTGACGTCGATGGCCGAGCCTGGCCAGGTTTTGATCGATCCGCTGACGAGCCAGGTTTTGGCCGGCGACGAGCGGTTTGAGATTGAGCAGTTGCCCCCAGTTGAGCTGCAGGGCTTCGGCTCGGTGACTCCGTCTGAGATGTCGCCGGGGCCTGACGCAATCTTGCCGGTCGACTGAAGTTCGTGGCATAACGGCCGCGGTTCACGATAAAGCCCGGGTTGACGACATAGCCCGTGGCTGTGGTTCAAACTGTCAGACCACTGGGGCATGATGGATGCGTGGTAACTGACAAGGCATCGAAAGCATCATCTGTACCGGCCGTATCTGTAACGGCTGGCGACTCTGCAACGGGCGAGTCCGCGGCTGTCCCTGCGCATGAATTGCGGGATGAGTACGCGGATCTCGTCGATAAGGTCCGCAAGTATCGGCACGCGTATTACAACGAGAACACGCAGTTGGTTTCTGATGCCGAGTTTGATGAGTTGTTTGCTCGGCTTGAAGAGCTTGAGGCGCTGCACCCTGAGTTGGTGACGAACGATTCGCCGACGCAGGAAGTCGGCGGTGAGGTTTCGGCGGCGTTTTCGCCGGTTACTCACCCGAGCCAGATGTATTCGCTCGAAGACGTTTTCACTTACGAAGAGCTTGAAGCCTGGTTTGAGCGCGCCCGCACCAATAGTGCCTCGCTTGCGCCCGGGGTTGAGATTAAGTGGTTGACCGAGGTCAAGATCGATGGGCTTGCGGTGAACCTGATGTACCGCGATGGTGTCCTGGACGTCGCGGCAACCCGCGGGGACGGCACGACGGGCGAGGACGTCACGGATAACGTCAAAACGATCGCCGATATCCCGCACCAGTTGAAAGGTGAGGGGTGGCCGGCCGAGCTTGAGGTCCGCGGCGAGGTGTTCATCCCGTCTAAGGAGTTTGAGGCGTTCAACGAATCGCTCATCGCCGAAGGTAAAGCGCCTCTCGCGAATCCTCGCAACGCAGCGGCAGGTTCGCTGCGTCAGAAAGACCCAGCCCAGACCGCTAAGCGTCCGTTGCGGATGTTCGTGCACGGTGTGGGTGCACGCGAAGGCATGGACGTTGAGTCTCAGCACGAGATTTACGCGCAGCTTGAAGCGTGGGGGCTTCCGGTATCCCCGTATAACAAGCTGTTCCACACCACCGACGAAGTGTTCGCCTACATCGATCAGATCGGCCAAGACCGCCACAGCCTGGTTCATGAGATCGATGGCATGGTCATCAAGATCGATGACTTCCAGGCGCAACGTGCCTTAGGTTACACCTCCCGCACTCCTCGCTGGGCTGTCGCATATAAATACCCTCCAGAGGAAGTTCACACGGATCTTCTGGAGATCCGCGTGCAGGTCGGACGCACCGGCCGAGTCACGCCATACGGCGTGATGCGTCCTGTCACGGTGGCTGGTTCGACGGTTGAGCGCGCAACCTTGCACAACCGCGATGTGGTCAAGGCCAAGAATCTGCTCATCGGCGACGTCGTGGTGCTTCGTAAGGCAGGCGACGTCATCCCTGAGATCGTGGGGCCAGTGCTTCCGCTGCGTGAAGGCCGCGAGGACGAACTCTCCGAGTGGGTCATGCCAAGCGAATGCCCATCGTGTGGAACGCCGTTGCGCCCCGCGAAGGAAAGCGACGTAGATCTCCGTTGCCCTAACAGCCAACACTGCCCAGAGCAGCTGGCTCAGCGTGTTGAATACGCGGCCTCCCGCGGTGGGCTCGACATCGAGGCTCTCGGTGCCGAAGCGGCTATCGCTTTGACGATCGGCCCGGGACCGGACCCTGCTGAGAACAACGGGGTTCCGGCTCCTTCGGGTCCTGGGCCTTTGACGACCGAACGCGACTTGTTTGACCTTGCCGACCCGGAATCAGCGCTGTCGAAGTCGCTCGCGGATGTCCGCGTGTGGCGCGAGAAGCGGTCGAAAGGCCAGGGAACCGGCGTGTGGGAGCTACGCCCATACTTCTATACGCGTGGAACCTCGGCTAAACCCGCCGGGCCCAACGCGAATACGCAGAAGCTGTTCCGCGAGGTCGCTGGCGCTATGGGCAAGGACCTGTGGCGTGTGCTCGTCGCGTTGTCGATCCGCCACGTTGGCCCGACCGCATCGCGGGCCCTAGCTCAGCGTTTCGGCTCGATGGATGCGTTACGGGAAGCGGTAGCGAACGAGAACGCTGTCGAGATCCTTTCCGATATCGACGGCGTGGGAACGATCATCGCTGAAGCGCTCGTGGACTGGTTCCAGGAAGACTGGCACGTCGAGATCGTAGACGCGTGGCAGGAAGCCTGGCGGGCCAACGGCTACGAGATGGCCGACGAGCGAGACGAAGAGATCGCGGCGATCCTCGAAGGCCTCACGATTGTTGTGACCGGATCCCTTGAGGACTTCTCCCGAGACGAGGCGAAAGAAGCGATCCTCGCACGCGGCGGCAAAGCTACGGGGTCGGTCTCCAAGAAGACGAGCGTTGTGGTCGCGGGTGAAGCCGCCGGGTCTAAGCTCACGAAAGCCCAAGAACTCGGCATCCCAGTCCTGGACGAAGACGGATTCAAAGAACTCCTCGAACACGGCACATCCGTTCTCGAAGAAGACGCAGCACGTGAGGGAGGTGGCGACCAGTGAGCCACGCTCATACGGCCTCGGACCCTGTAGTGGCAGAGGTGTTCGACGTGGCGCTGGGCGCTGCGCATGCGGGCGCCACGGTACTCGCATCGATGCGGGGCCAGGCAGAAATCACCGCTCAAGCCGACACGAAATCCGCGGCAGGGGACTGGGTCACCCAGGCCGACCGTGCATCCGAGCAAGCGACCCGCGAATACATCCACGCCCGCCGGCCAGACGATGCGCTCACTGGCGAAGAATACGACGCAACCGGCGACACATACGCCGAATACCGTTGGTGCATCGACCCGCTCGACGGAACCGCGAACTTTGTGCGCGGACTGCCGCACTACGGGGTATCCGTCGCGGTGGCGCGCCGCGAATATCTCAGCGAATATCGTGGCGAAGACGGCAACCCAACCGAAGACACCCCATTCGTTGAACAGTGGGTGGCCGGGGTAGTGATCGCGCCTGAGCTCAAGCAGATGTGGGCGGCCACTGCGGGCCATGCGTACACAGCTCCGTGGAATGCCGAGAAGACCCCGCCTCGGTACGGGGAAGAATCCAGCCGAACCCTCACAGCGGAGGTCTCCGAAGGCGCTTCCGGCCAGGCTCGGATTCTCGCGTATGGATTCGGCTACGGCGCTGACCAGCGTCAAAGCCAAGCCCAAGCGCTGACACACCTCATCCCGCACTTCGACAACGTCCGCCGCCTCGGTTCAGCCGCCATCGACATGTGCCTCGTAGCGGACGGGACCCTCGACGCCTACGCGGAAACCAACATCAACGAATGGGACTGGGCGGCCGGCGCATTCATCGCAGAAACCGCAGGCTTCCCGGTGCAACGCCCCCTCTGGAACGGCTCCCACAGCTACGGATGGTGCCTCGTAGGTGATGTCCACGGACGATGGCTCGGTCCAATCGCCGCCATCGACACGGGCAATACAGCGCACGCTAGCGATGCATCCAGCGTTAGCGATGCAGTGACCGTTGACGCAGCCAGTGGTGACGGTGAGGTCAACGCGGGTGCCATCACGCTCCGTTACGCGACCTACCACGATGATGAAGTGATCCGTGAGCTCACCGAGCGCGCGTACCTACACGCCGGATACTTCGGGTCCGCAGACCACCGCTACATGCAACGGGTTGCGCAGGTAGCAGAACGCCGCAGGCATGCACTCATGCTCGTCGCGGAAGACGCTGACCAGAACATCGTGGCGTCAGTGACGTTCTCGCTCGCAGGCAGCCTGTGGGCCGACCTCGCCGAGGACGGCGAGCTTGAGATGCGGCTCTTGGTTGTGGACCCGCGGTTCCAACGCGCGGGTCTCGGCGGGAAACTTGTCGAAAAGTTCCTCGAGTTCGCCGGGACGTTGCACGGTATTCGCAAGCTCGTTCTGACCACCACACCTGATTGGGAACCAGCGATGCGTTTCTATGCCCGCTACGGATTCTCACGCGACACCCACCGGGACATCGACATCCCAGAAGTACCTGGGCTATGGCTCGCGGCATTCAGCAAAGAAATCAGCCCGCACCACACGTCGGGGTCGTGAACAGAACTCACATACAGACCTCAAAATGCCAACTACGGCAACTGCGCCTAAACTGGTGCAAGCACTTAAGCCCATCGGGACTTTGAAAGATTGGGAGGGAAATGTCTGGAATCTCACGTGACCAAGTGGCGCACCTAGCGACCCTGGCACACATTGCCATGACAGAAGAAGAACTCGACAGGATGTCCACAGAGCTCGACGCGATCGTGGACGCCGTCGCCTCAGTCAGCGAAGCCGCAACTGACGACATCTCGGCAACCAGCCACCCCATCCCGTTGACCAACGTGATGCGCGAAGACGTCGTCGGCGAAACGCTCACCCAAGCGCAGGCACTCGCCAACGCACCTGATGCTGAAGACGGCCGCTTCCGTGTCCCAGCGATCCTGGACGAGGACTGATAACCCATGGCAGAGATCTACGAACTTTCCGCATCCGAACTCGCCGCAAAACTGCGTGCACGCGAGATCACCAGCGAAGAAGCCGTCAAAGCCCACCTGGACCGCATCGAAAAGCTCGACGGCGTCATCAACGCATACCTGCACGTCAACGCTGAGGAAGCGCTCGATGTAGCGCGCGAAGTCGACCAGATCCGTGCAGCAGGCGGGGCAGAAGCAGAAGCCCTCCACCCGCTCGCCGGCGTGCCCATCGCAATCAAGGACCTCATCGTCACCAAGGGGCAGCCGACCACCGCAGCATCCCGCATGCTTGAAGGCTGGATGAGCCCCTACGACGCGACCGTGATCGCCAAGATCCGCGAAGCCAAGCTGCCGATGCTCGGCAAGACCAACCTCGACGAATTCGCGATGGGTTCCTCAACCGAATACTCCGCATTCGGCGTGACCCGTAATCCATGGGACCTCGACCGCATCCCAGGCGGCTCCGGCGGCGGCTCCGCAGCAGCGGTCGCAGGCCACCTCGCGCCACTCGCCCTCGGAACCGATACCGGCGGATCGATCCGTCAGCCATCCGCTGTAACCGGCACCGTCGGCGTCAAGCCAACCTACGGTGCGGTCTCCCGCTACGGCGCGATCGCGATGGCATCCTCGCTCGACCAGATCGGTCCCGTCGCACGCACCGTGTGGGACGCAGCCGCACTGCAAGAGCTCATCGGCGGCCACGACCCGAAGGACTCGACCTCGCTCGAAGGCGACTCCGAAGGCCTCATCAAGGCGGCCGAAGAAGGCGCGTCCAGCGACCTCACCGGCGTCAAGGTTGGTGTGATCTCGCAGCTGCGCGGCGGCGAAGGCTTCGAAGACGGCGTGACCGCATCCTTCGAAGAAACCCTCAAGACCCTCGAAGCGCGCGGCGCCGAAATCGTCGAGGTTGACTGCCCGAACTTCACCTACGCGGTCGGCGCGTACTACCTCATCATGCCGTCCGAGGTTTCCTCGAACCTCGCCAAGTACGACGGTGTTCGCTTCGGCCTACGCGTCCTCCCAGAGGACGGCCCCATCACGATCGAACGTGTCATGGGCGCATCCCGCGCTGCTGGCTTCGGCGACGAAGTTAAGCGCCGCATCATGCTCGGGACCTACGCGCTGTCCGCAGGCTACTACGACGCCTACTACGGTTCGGCACAGAAAATCCGTACGCTCATCCAGCGTGACTTTGCGGCCGCATTCGAGAAGGTTGACGTGCTCGTGACCCCAACGGCTCCGACCGTCGCGTTCAAGATCGGCGAAAAGATCGACAACCCTGTTGCGATGTACCTCAACGACATCGCAACCATCCCAGCGAACCTCGCAGGAATCCCAGGTATCTCGATCCCATCCGGGCTCTCCGAAGGCCTCCCAGTAGGCGTTCAGTTCCTCGTGCCAGCCCACGAAGACGCCCGCATGTACCGCATCGCTGCAGCCGCTGAGGCCGCACTCGAAGAAAGCTACGGCGGCCCGCTTCTAACCCAGGCACCAAACCTGGACGAAGCAGTCGCAGCCCGCGTTCAGGAGGCTAACTAAACATGACAGAGATTGTTGATTTCGACGAAGCCCTGACGCGCTACGAGCCAGTCCTCGGCTTCGAGGTCCACGTCGAGCTGAACACCAAGACCAAGATGTTCTCCTCGGCACCCAACGAATTCGGTGACGACCCGAACACCAACGTCAACGAAGTCGACCTCGGCCTGCCAGGTGTGCTTCCCGTCGTGAACAAAGCAGGCGTCGAGTACGCGATCCTGCTCGGCTTGGCACTCAACTGCAACATCGCAGAATACTGCCGCTTTGCCCGCAAAAACTACTTCTACCCGGACACCCCGAAGAACTTCCAGACCTCGCAGTACGACGAGCCCATCGCATACGACGGCTACCTCGACATCGAGCTGGACTCCGGGAAGGTCTACCGCGTCGAAATCGAACGCGCACACATGGAAGAAGACGCCGGCAAGCTGACCCACGTGGGTGGCTCCTCCGGCCGAATCCAGGGCGCATCGAGCTCGCTCGTTGACTACAACCGTGCAGGCGTTCCACTCGTCGAGATCGTGACCCGCCCTATCACGGGTGCCGGCGCGGATGCCCCAGAGCTTGCGCGCAAGTACGTTGAGGTGATCCGCGACATCGTCAAGGCGCTCGACATCTCGGATGCCCGCATGGAACGCGGCAACGTCCGCTGCGACGCGAACGTTTCGCTCATGCCGATCGGTTCCGAGAAGTTCGGTATCCGCTCCGAAACCAAGAACGTCAACTCGCTGCGCTCCGTCGAACGTGCCGTTCGTTACGAGATTTCCCGCCACGCCGGAATCCTCGACGCCGGCGAGACCGTGGTTCAGGAGACCCGCCACTGGCACGAAGACACCCGTACTACGTCGTCGGGTCGTCCGAAGTCCGACGCCGACGACTACCGCTACTTCCCAGAGCCAGACCTCGTGCCGATCGTCACGACCGCCGACCAGATTGCCGAACTGCGCGAACGCCTTCCGGAGCTGCCAGCCGCGAAGCGTTCCCGCCTCAAGGCTGCGTGGGGCTTCTCTGACGAAGAGTTCCGCGACATCGTCAACGCCGGCCTCATCGACACGATCGAAGAAACCGAGAAGGCTGGCGCGGACGCATCCGCAGCACGTAAGTGGTGGATGGGCGAGATTTCCCGCATCGCGAACGAAGCGGACAAGGACGTCACCGAAGTCGGGATCACCCCGGCACACGTCGTAGAGATCGAGAAGCTCATCGGCGAGAAGAAGATCAACAACAAGATCGCCCGCCAAGTGCTCACCCACGTCGCAGACGGAGAAGGCACACCGGGCGAGATCGTCGAGAAGCGCGGCCTTGCAGTCGTGTCCGACGACGGCGCGCTGACCGAAGCCGTCGAACAAGCGATGGCCGATAACCCGGACGTGGTCGAAAAGATCAAGGCCGGCAACCAGAAGGTCATCGGCGCCCTCATGGGACCGATCATGAAGGCGACCCGCGGCCAGGCCGACCCAGGCCGAGTCCGCGAGATCATCCTCGAGAAGATCAACTAACCTCACCTGGTCCCCGTCACAACCCAACACGTGACGGGGACCAGCGGTTAACCCACCCGACGCCACCGCCGTCGTCGAGACCCACTGCAACAGGGGCATCACCCCAGCAGGCGCACCACCCAAGGAGAACGTGCATGAGCAAGCCAACCGTCACCGTCGTGGGGTCCACCAACCTGGACATCACCGCAACCGTGCACCGCCTCCCTGGGCCGGGCGAAACCCTCCTCGGACGCACGCTCGTGCACTCACCAGGCGGCAAAGGCGGCAACCAGGCGCTCGCAGCTTCCCGCGCAGGCGCCAACGTCCGGTTCATCACGGCAGTCGGGAGCGACGAAGCCGCACGCGAAGCACACGAGCTCCTCGCCGCGGACGGCGTTGACCTCGACCACGTCCTCGTACGCGAAGATGAGCCAACTGGGACCGCGATCATCACTGTCGACCAGGGCGCCGAAAACACGATCATCGTGATCGCAGGGGCCAACCAGCACCTCGACGCTGGAGCCGTCCAAGCGCGCGCCGCTGCGATCGAAGGCGTCGTCGTCTTGCAAGGCGAAATCCCCGTGACCGGAATCCAGGCAGCCTTCGCGGCAGCAGAGGGCCGCGTCGTGTTTAATCTCGCGCCCGTCATCGACGTGCCAGCAGACCTGATCCTGCGAGCAGACCCGCTCGTCGTCAACGAACACGAAGGCGCGGGCGCCCTCACGATGCTCGGCGGCAACCCGGACGGCCTGAGCGACGAAGAGATCGTGCACGCGCTCAAAGCAGCAGGGGTGCGTTCGGTTGTCATGACGCTCGGAGCCAACGGCTCCCACGTCATCGACGATGAGGGCGAACACAAAATCCCGGCCCACACCGTAACTCCCGTCGACACGACAGGCGCCGGCGACGCCTACGTGGGCGCCCTCGCCGCGCGGCTTGCAGCGGGGGACAGCCTCGCCGACGCCGCCGGGTACGCAACCCGCTACGCCGCCGACACCGTGACCCGCGCAGGAGCGCAAGCGTCCTACGGTGTTCTGCCCGTACGATGAAACTGCCAGGTAGCGGTTAAGCCTGAGGCCAAACCCCTGCCGCGAACCAGGTCAGATCTGAAAGGATAGACGCATGGCTACTATCGAGTTCCAAGGTAAGACCCTCAACACCGTCGGCGCCCTCCCTGCAGTGGGCCAGGCCGCTCCAGAGTTCACCACCGTCAACACCGACCTCGAAGACGTGACTCTCAAGGACCTCGCGGGCAAGCGCGTTGTCCTGAACGTCTTCCCATCCATCGACACCGGCGTATGCGCCCAGTCTGTACGCGAATTCAACAAGCGTGCAGCGGGCCTCGACAACACCGTCGTTGTCACCGTGTCCATGGACCTCCCGTTCGCTCTCGGTCGTTTCTGCGGCGCTGAAGGCATCGACAACGTCATCGCAACCTCGGCGTTCCGCTCGAGCTTCGGCGAAGACTACGGAATCAAGTTCGCGGACGGCCCAATGAAGGGCCTCATGGCTCGCGGTGTCATCGTCATCGACACCGACGGCAGCGTGCTGTATTCCTCCCTGACCCCAAGCGTGGGTGAGGAGCCAGCCTACGACGAGATCCTCAACGTCCTCTAAACCACACACGTGCTGGCGCCCGGGGTCACAAGCCCCGGGCGTCTCGCGCATCCAAACACCCCTCGCTCAACAACCCGCGCAAGATAACGCGGGCGCACTGCCCGGCGCAGTCATCGTGGCTTACCTGCTGTTCTTCGTGCGAACCTACCGCTCGCAGTAACGGAGTTGCGTTGGCGTCTGTGCGGCTTTAGCGCAGTAGTTCAAGGCATGTGTCAGCCGCCACTGCTGCCCGCATGATGCGCGGCTGAGTCTTCCTCAAGAGCCGCCCCCACGTCTTGACCCCGCCGCGTAACGCGGCGTCGGCAACACGCGTCAACGCGAACGCCCCATTCCATACGTGAGCCCGGGCCGCGAAAAACTCATCCGGCGCCGCCTCATCTATGACATCCTGGCCGTGCCACAGCGATAAATGCGCGAGATTAATCGCAGGATCCCAACGCGAAGCCTTATCCCAATCCAGAATCCCTACCAGCTCGCCGTCACGCCAGTGCATATTCCTGCCGGCTAGATCCCCATGCACCAAACTCTGCGGCACAGCAGAACCCGCGGCATACCCAATCTCGCCCACGGCAGCTAACACCGCGGCAGCACTTTCGCGCACACCGGGATCCAACGCATCAATCGCGGCATCCTTGCGGTCCTGCGTCCACTCCGGCCCGGCATCCCACGCGGCACCCACCAAGTCTTCATACGCATCGCGAGGGACCGCCATCAGGTCGGCAACAATTCGCCCCAACACAGCCGGGTCACCTTCACGCAGCGGGTGCGCGGAGCCAGGGATAAACCGCTGGACGATCCCGCCAGCCGCATCGACGGCGGAACGGGACTCGGGAACGAGCCACGGAACATGCGGGGCCAGCGCGTCCACCAAAGCGGCCTCGTGAGGCTGCGCGAGGGCTTCCTCACGCGTACGCGCCATCCGAAAAACAACCTCAGGAACTGGATCCCCCGGGATCAGAACCACATTCGACTTACCCGATTCCTCAACCCGGCCGGATACCCAAGCGGCATCAGGGTACAAAGCAGCGGCGCGTTCGATTTCTTTACGGAGCGGTTCCCTGGCCATGCCACCAGCCTACCGAGCATAATCGGATGCATGAGTTCCCAACCCCCACATTCGAACACCGGGCATGACCAAGCCGCGCCGCCGCAGGCGGTTACTTCGAAGGCTGTTCCGTCGCGCGCGGTTTTGGGGTGGGAGATCGCTATCGTTTTGGCGCTGTCGCTCGGCAAGTCCGGGGTCTACGCCCTCATTGACCTGCTCGACACCATCACGCGAGGCCCGATTTCTTCCGGCACAGCGGCGCTCAACACGTCAACGGGGACGCGCCCGTGGATCGATCTGCTGTATCAGCTTGCGGGGATTTTCTTTGCACTCGCGCCGGTCGCGCTCGTGATCTACCTGGTGTCCCGTTGGCCGGGTAACAATCCGTTGCACAGGTGGGGCATTGACGGCCGACGATGGGGTGCGGACGCCGCTGTAGGCGTCGGCTTCTTTGTGCTGATCGGGGTGGGAACGCTCGGAGTGTACGCGGCGGGCCGCGCGTTGGGCATCACGACCGCGATCACCACATCGGGCCTACCGGATGTGTGGTGGAGCATTCCGGTGTTGCTGTTGGCGGCGCTCAAGAACGGGCTACTCGAAGAGGTCGTGGTGCTCGCGTACCTGCATGAGCGGCTCTCCACACTCAAGTGGGGCCCTGCAGCCATCATCCTTTTCTGCGCTGTGGTGCGCGGCTCATACCACCTGTATCAGGGCATCGGGCCGTTCATCGGCAACGTAGCGATGGGCGTGATCTTTGGGATGTATTACCTACGGAAGCACCGTGTTATGCCGCTGATTTGGGCGCACTTTTTGCTCGACGCGGTAGCTTTCGTGGGCTACCCGCTGTTGGCTACCTGGTTCGGTTACGGCAGCTAAAACGCGCCGCCGCTAGCCGCACACTACCGCCGCTAGCGGCGCGCTACGGCGGCTAGATCGTGACGAGTCCCTGAGGAGTTTTCAGCGTGACCGACTGCAGGCCTGGCATCCCGGAAGGGGCCGTGTAGTTGAACACGACGTTGCCCTTGAAGTCTTCACCTGGGTGGCCGAGCCATTCGTCGATGCGGTCGCGGTTGCCGGAGATCGTGAGCTCCACGATTTCACCGTGTGGCTCTTCGGCCATGGACGGGTGCAGGTCCTCGAAGCCCTCATCCCAGCGCAGGAAATAAGGCAATTGTGGGTCTGCGATGAGCCCGTTGATACCGATCTGCCGCCACGTGAGTTCGCGGCCGTCCGGGAACTTACGGGAGCCAGGGACAGCACCGCGCTGGAGGCGTTCTTCGATTGGGGTCATGTCGTCGACGGAAACAACCCAGCCCATCCAGCCGCCGCCCATCTCGGAGCGCTCACGCACAGCTTTGCCGAATGGCTGCTGCAACGTGGCCGGGTGGTCGAGTACCTCGACGACTTCGAGGTACTGGTGGTTGCGGAGTGGGAAGAACACGTTGCGTGTTCCGAAGCGTGGGTGCACGCCTCCTTTGACGTATCGGAGTCCGAGCTGCTCGGCGATACGGTCAGCAGTAGTCGTCAGGCCCTCTGGCCCGCATGCGTAAGAAACGTGGTCGAGCTTCATGGTTTAAATCTGGCACTGTGTGAGCTACATCTCTACTTAGGTTTGCCTAAGTTGAGGTTTCCGATGTGCTTGTTTATGCGACTGGGAAGGGCCTGTAGGTCTTCGCGAAAGGTCATGAAA
Source organism: Pseudoglutamicibacter cumminsii (assembly GCF_016907775.1). NCBI lineage: Bacteria > Bacillati > Actinomycetota > Actinomycetes > Micrococcales > Micrococcaceae > Pseudoglutamicibacter > Pseudoglutamicibacter cumminsii. Next base: position 1,533,226 of record NZ_JAFBCO010000001.1, read on the forward strand.
TAAACGCCGATGCGCGGCGCGGTTCACATTGTGAACACGCTCTGGCCTCGTCGTTCATCAGTGCTGTACGCTAATGAGCAAGGTCATGAGTGCCAGTGCAAAACCCCGGTTTGCTGGCCGGCAACCCTCCGTCCGCGGCGGGGTGCCCCGGGTGAGGACCTGGCCACACGGGAATGCCGCTGTGGCAAGCGCGGGCTATGCCCGCCCGTAACCGGGCGGACGTAACTTTTCCTCTTCAAGCGTTGTCGTCGTCTGACATGCGCGGGCAAGCCCCTCACAGTGAGCAAGGGGTGCTCTTTTAATGTCCCAGCAGAAATTTGAAACTCGTCAGATTCACGCCGGCCAGACGCCAGACCCAGTCACGGGGTCGCAGGCTCTACCGATCCACTTGACCAACGCGTACGTGTTCCCGGACACCGAATCGGCGGCGAATCGTTTCGCGTTGAGCGAGCTCGGCCCGATCTACACGCGCCTCAACAACCCAACCACCGAGGTCATCGAAAACCGCATCGCAAACCTCGAAGGCGGTGTCGGCGCGCTGTTCGTCGCATCCGGCATGGCCGCAACAAGCTATGCGATCCTCAACGTCGCAGAAGCCGGCGACCACATCGTCGCCTCGCCATCCCTCTACGGCGGAACCCAGAACCTCTTCAAGCACACCTTGCCTAAGCTCGGCGTTGAGGTCACTTTCGTGGAGGATCCAGACGATCTCGACGCCTGGCGCCGCGCGATCAAGCCGAACACCAAAGCGTTCTTCGGCGAAACCATCGGCAATCCACGCCAAGACGTGTTCGACATCGAAAACATCGCCGCAATCGCACACGACGAAGCCGGTGTGCCACTCATCATCGACAACACGCTGGCAACCCCGTACTCGCTGCGGCCTATCGAATGGGGCGCCGACGTCGTCGTCCACTCCGCAACCAAGTACCTCGGCGGCCACGGAACCGTGATGGGCGGGGCCATCATCGACTCCGGCAACTTCGACTACACCAAGCATCCGGAACGCTTCCCGGGCTTCAACCAGCCGGACGAGTCCTACCACGGCATCGTCTACGGCCGCGACATGGGAGTCGGTTCGCCTCTGGGCGCGAACCTTTCCTACATCCTCAAGATCCGCGTGCAGCTGCTGCGTGACACGGGTGCGGCGATCTCCCCAATGAACTCGTTCCTGATCGCTCAGGGCCTCGAGACGCTCTCGTTGCGCGTTGAGCGGCATATCGAAAACGCGCAGAAGGTCGCTGAATGGCTCGAAGCCCGGGACGACGTCTCCGCGACCATCTACGCGGGCCTGAAGTCCTGCCCGTGGTACGAACGCGGCCGCCACTACGCACCGAACGGCGTGGGTGCGATCGTCTCGTTCGAAATCAAGGACGCAGAGGAAGACGAAGAAGCCGCCCGCGCTTTCGTGGACGCGCTCGAGCTGCATTCGCTCGTTGCCAACCTGGGTGACGTTCGCTCGCTTGTCGCGCACCCGTCGTCCACGACCCATTCGCAGCTGAGCCCTGAAGAGAAGAAGGCCGCCGGCGTTGGCCCGGGCACGGTCCGTCTATCCGTGGGCCTCGAACACGTCGACGACATCATCGCTGACCTGCAGAAGGGTTTCGACGCATTCCACGCCGCCCGCGCATAACGCACGGGAAGCGCCACTTGCTGGCGCCCGGCAACGGAATCGTCAGGAACCCATCAAGCAAAAGTACTAAGCGAAGGCAGCGTCATGACGTTGGATGTACGAGAGCACTTGCAGCACAACGCCCCGGAGAACGGCGTGAAGATCCTTTCTCTAGGGCCGCTGGATCTGGAAACGGGCGGTCACTTGCCGCAGACCCACATCGCGTATGAGGTTTTCGGCGAGCTCAATGCGGACCGCAGCAACGCCGTCTTGGTCTTGCATGCGTTGACCGGCGATACTCATGCTGCGGACGGCGGGCCAGCCGACGATGCGGTTGCCGGCTCGCAAGCCAACGATGCGGCATCCACGGCCGCGGCTGCACCGGAGCCGGGCTGGTGGCGCGATGTCGTGGGGCCGGGTAAGCCCGTGGACACCAATACGTATTGCGCGGTGGTTCCGGCGGCGCTTGGCGGATGCTCCGGAACGATCGGCCCCGCATCGCTGGCCGAGGACGGCCAGCCGTATGGTTCGCGGTTCCCGTTCGTGACGATCCGCGACATGGCTGCGCTTGAGTTCCGGCTCATGCAGGCGCTCAACATCGATGCATGGCATGCGGTTGTGGGCGGCTCGATGGGTGGTGCCCGTGCGCTCGAATGGGCCGCGAGCTATCCGGAGCACGTCAAGCGGTGCGCCGTGATCGCGGCGACCGCGGAGTCCTCGGCTGAGCAGATCGCTTTCGCGCAGATCCAGACTCAAGCGATCCGACTCGATCCTGAATTCCACGGCGGTGACTATTACGGTCACGGCAACGGGACCGGCCCACAGCGTGGTCTGGGTATCGCGCGCCGTCTTGCGCACGTTTCCTACCGTTCCGCTGCCGAGCTCGACCATCGCTTTGGGCGCTCGCCGCAAGGCGAGGAGCTGCCGTTGGGTTCTGCTGGCCGCGATGAGCGCGGCCGGTACGCCGTCGAGTCGTATCTTGATCACCAGGCGCACAAGCTCGTGAACCGCTTTGATGCGAACGCATACCTCACGCTCACGGAGGCCCTCATGAGCCACGATGTGGGTCGCGGCCGCGGGGGAGTCGAGGCGGCGCTCGGCGCTCTTGATGGCGTCGAGTTCTTCATCGCCGCGGTTGATACGGACCGCCTGTATTACCCGCAGGAGTCGCAGCGGATCGCGGATGCGCTCCCGGGCGATGTTGAGGTTCACGTGGTCTCAACGCCGGTGGGTCATGATGGCTTCTTGACGGATGGGCATCAGCTGGACGCGCCGTTCCGCGAATTCCTTGCGTGAGTGCCGCGTGGCAGGATGGTCTTATGATTGAAAAGTGGGAACCGTTTGTTGTTGAGCATGTGCCTGAGGGCGTGAATGAGTCTGCGCCGCTCTTGGTTTTCTTGCATGGTTTCGGCGCGGATGAACGCGACCTCTTGCCGATTGCGAGCATGCTTCCGGAGCAGTTCATTATGATGTCGGTGCGTGCGCCGCTTGAACTGGGTTTTGGCGGTTACGCGTGGTTCCCTCTTTCAAACCAGGATCTGGAGTTCAACTCGGCTGATTACAGCCAGGTCGTTGAGGATCTGACCGAGTGGGTTGTTGAACGCAAGAAGCAGCACGAAACGGTCACGTTGGTGGGCTTCTCGCAGGGTATGGCGATGGCGACCTCAGTTGCGCGCCGTGCTCCCTCCGCTGTGGATGCGTTGGTGGGTTTGTCGGGTTTCACCCTGGAGCAGTTCGCTGACGATGCGGGTGAGGATTTCTTCAAGGATGAAGAGTTGGCGTCGCGTGAAGAGAAGATGCCGATGTTCTGGGGACGCGATCCGGAAGATCCGGTGATCCCGGACCGGTTTATTGAGCCGACGAACACGTGGGCGCGCGCGAACACGGACCTCACGAAGGTCAATTACCAAGGCATCGGCCACGGCGTCGGCCAGACCGAGATCCGTCACATCGGCGAGTTCCTGACCGCCAAGGTGCTCGGCGCTCAGGTGTAGGCCGCAGGCCTAGGCGCGCAGGTTGAGGTCGCTGTCCTAGGCGACAGACCCAGCGGCGTTAGAAGTCTTCGTCCTCGCGGGCCACACGCAACGTCATGTCGTGAAAGCCGACCACGTCGTCGAAATCGAGTTGCCGGCCACGGCGGGTTTCGACTTCGCCGTTGACGGTTGCGGCACCATCGGCGATCTCTTCGCGAGCCTGCACGCCGTCCTCAACCACGTTGGCAAGCTTCAAAAACTGACCCAAACGAATACCTGCGGTGCGGACGGGTACGTCAATGATGTCTGCGGAGCTCATATGTCCAGGGTCTCACGAGCAGAGCTAACTACGCACGCCTTCAATAACGCGCCAAATATCCTACGCAACCGTTAGGATTGACGACAGACCACAACGGACCGCAGCCGGCGGCCCGTGACAACCGATGGAGTTCACTCAACATGGCAGCAGCGTCCAAGCTGGATAAGGTCATTTCACTCGCTAAGCGGCGTGGGTTCGTTTTCCAGGCAGGTGAAATTTACGGAGGTTCGCGCTCTGCATGGGACTACGGTCCGCTGGGTGTTGAGCTCAAGGAAAACATCAAGCGCCAGTGGTGGAACACGTTCGTACGTTCCCGTTCGGACATGGTGGGCCTGGACTCCTCGATCATCATCCCGACCCCGATCTGGCAGGCATCCGGCCACGTTGAGACGTTCACCGACCCGCTCGTCGAGTGCCTGTCGTGCCACCGTCGCCACCGCGAAGACCACCTTCTCGAGGCCTATGAGGCTAAGAAGGGCCGCATGCCGGAAGAAGGCATGGCGGAGATCGTGTGCCCTGACTGTGGCAACCGCGGCCAGTGGACTGAGCCGCAGCAGTTCTCGGGTCTCATGAAGACCTATCTCGGTGCCGTCGATGATGAGTCGGGCCTGCACTACCTGCGCCCGGAGACCGCGCAGGGTATCTTCGTGAACTTCTTGAACGTCGTGAACTCGGCCCGTCGTAAGCCCCCGTTCGGCATCGGGCAGATCGGTAAGGCGTTCCGCAACGAGATCACCCCAGGTAACTTCATCTTCCGCACGCGTGAGTTCGAGCAGATGGAGATCGAGTACTTCACCCCACCTGAGCAGGCGTCTGAACTGTTCGATGAGTGGGTTGAGGACTGCTGGAACTGGTTCGTTGACCTCGGTGTTGACCCGGATAACCTGCGTAAGTTCGACGTCCCTGAGGGCGAACGCGCACACTATTCGGAGCGCACGATCGACCTCGAGTACCGTTTCGGTTTCCAGGGTTCGGAGTGGGGCGAGCTCATGGGTATCGCTAACCGCACCGATTACGACCTTAAGCAGCACATCGAACACTCCAAGACTGACTTGTCGTACTTCGATCAGGCGAAGGGCGAGCGTTACGTTCCGTACGTTGTTGAGCCTTCGTTCGGCCTGACCCGTTCGATGATGGCGTTCCTTGTGGATGCCTACCACGAGGACGAGGCACCGAACACGAAGGGCGGAACCGACGTCCGCACCGTACTCAAGCTTGACCGCCGTCTGGCTCCGGTCAAGGCCGCTGTCTTGCCGCTGTCCCGTAACGAGAAACTGTCCCCGCTGGCTCGCGAGCTGGCTCAGAAGCTCGGCGCGCAGTGGAACGTTGACTTCGATGACGCGGGCGCGATCGGCCGTCGTTACCGCCGCCAGGATGAGATCGGTACGCCATTCTGCATTACCGTGGACTTCGATTCGCTTGAAGACAACGCTGTCACTGTGCGTGAGCGTGACACGATGCAGCAGGAGCGCGTCGCGATCGATGAGCTTCCTGCTTATCTTGCAACCCAGCTGATGGGAGCTGTATGAGTGTGGCTGAACTTGAGGGCCTGACGTTCCGCCCGTGGGCGGAAGGCGACGACCTGCGTCTGTTGGAAGTGTGGGGTGGCCCCCGCACTCCGCAGGCGCATGAAGACCGAGCCATGTTGCGGCCCTCGAGTGATGAGCCGTTCGCTCGTTGCATTGTCGCTGAGCTGAATGATGTTCCGATCGCGGCGGGCGTCGTGTATTCCTCTAGCCTGCATCCGCAGCGGTACTGGTTCTATGTTGAGGTCGCTTTGGGCGAACGTCGGCAGGGGATCGGGCATCAGTTGCTCGCGCTTTTGAAGGCTGAGTTGCCTGCGGGTGCGCAGCTGAAGTCGCGTTATACGGCGGCTGCCGCGGGCGAGAACCCTGATGCCGATGGTGCTGCCGGCTTCCTCGCGGCCGAGGGCTTTGGCCTGATCAACAAGTCGATGCTGGTGGTCGTTGAGCCGTCTGCGTTGCCTTTGCCTGAATTCGCTGAGGACGGGCTGGTGCTTGAGGAAGCGGCGACGGGCTCTGTTGAGTTGTCCACGTTGGTCGCTGAGTTCTATAACGCGACGCATGCGTGGGATCCGTCGACTATGACGTTGGGTCTTACTCAGACGATGCTGTTGGGTCCGCACACAGGCGCCAAGGGTGCTGTTGTGGTTCGTGACCGCGCGATGGGAGAGGACGCTCCGATCCTCGCGTTCGCGGTTTCGTATGAGCCAGCGCGTCCGGACGCTCCGACCGAGGTTTTGTTGGGGTGGAACCCTGAGCTGGATGAGGAACGCGCAGCGCAGGCTTGCAGGGATTTGCTGGCGATGCTGGTGCATCAGTTCCCGGTTCAGCTCGAGGTTGATACCGCGATGGTTCCGCTGGGTCGTGTGATTGACGAGCTGGGCCCGAAGGGGTTGGCCACGATCGTCACGACGACCAATATTGTTGCGACGGATGCGTAAGGATCTTTTCCGCCGCAGCCCTGGTGACCGCGGCTCTGCAGGGCACGGCGCCCATGAGCCTCACGGGCACAGTCATGATGCTCCGATTGCTAACCCGCGGTTGCGTCGTCGTGCCACGATCGTTCTGACGGCCATCTTGATCCCGCTTGCCCTGCTCACGATTGCGGGGCTTGTGTGGTTGTGGCCGAGCGCCAATGAACGGCCAGATTCGTTGGGTCAACCGTATTCGGCTGCCCCGGGCGTCAGTATTCTGACGTTGCCGGTGGACAAGGTGGATTCGGACGGCAGTTGTGCCGCTTCGGATTCGCATGCCGGGGACGTGGAAATCGAGTCGGACGAGACCTGTAGCGTCCCGTACGTCACGGATCCGGAAACGGAGCAGCTAGTTCCGATGCAGATCCCGCCTGAAGTGGAGAACCACAATCCTCCAGAGGTCGGGGACAAGATTCGCGTCATGCTGATCAGTGCTTCCGTGGGTGGGGAGGACGTCGGCCCGGATGCGGCTCCGACCGCTACGTTCATCGATTACAACCGCGATTTTCCGGTTGCGTTGCTCTCGATCGTGTATGCACTGCTTGTGATTGTGGTTGCTGGCTGGCGTGGCTTCCGCGCTCTGATTGGGCTCGCGTTTTCGTTTGTGATTTTCGGCTGGTTCATGTTCCCGGCGCTCTTGGCGGGTAAGCCTGCGCTGTGGGTTGGGCTGGTTGGCGCGATCGCGATCATGTTCGTTGTCTTGTACTTCGCCCATGGGCTTACGGCACGCACCACGACAGCGTTGCTGGGCACCATCGTCGGGCTTTTTGTGACCGCGGGCATCGCGGTGTGGGCCACTGACAGCGCATCGCTGTTGGGGCTGGGCGAGGATTCGACGTACACGCTCAACCAGGTCGTGCCGAATGTTTCGCTTTCGGGGATCGTGTTGTGTGGCTTGTTCATCGCGGGTCTTGGCGTGCTCAACGACGTGACGATCACGCAGGCTTCCGCGGTGTGGGAGCTCGCAGATGCTAAGCCGGATGCTTCGGCGCGCGAACTGTTCAGATCTGCGATGCGCATCGGGCGAGACCACATCGCCTCCACGGTGTACACGATTGTGTTTGCGTATGCGGGTGGCGCGATCGCGACGTTGCTTTTGATGAGCATGTACGACTATTCGATGCTGAAGTTCCTCACGACGGGTGAGCTCGCCGAAGAGGTCGTGCGCACGTTGGTGGCTTCGATTGGTTTGGTCATCGCGATTCCGGTGACGACGCTGATCGGTGTGATCGTGGTCAAGGCCTCGATGCAGGGCGCCGGTTCGCATGGCACGCCGGCCGCGGAGCATGGCACCATGGAATCGTGACTATTGCAAGCCCTATCGCCCCGTTGAGCACCGGTGAGACTGATCATCCGGTCAAGCTCACGTTGCCTGAATTGTGTCTGCGTGACCTCAGGTTCGCTTCCCCTGTGGTGCTTTCGCCGATGGCGGGAATCACGAACTCGGCGTTCCGACGTTTGTGCGCCGAATACGGTGATGGGTTGTTTGTGTGCGAGATGGTGACCTCGCGCGCACTGGTTGAGCGTACGCGGGAGTCGATGCGGATCATCAAGCATCACCCGGATGAGCGCATCCGCTCGGTTCAGCTGTACGGCGTGGAACCGAACACGGTGCGCGCGGCGGTGCGGATGCTCGTCGAAGAGGGGCGCGCGGACCACATCGACCTGAACTTTGGGTGCCCGGCTCCTAAGGTCACGCGTAAGGGCGGCGGTTCGGCGTTGCCGTGGAAGATCGATCTTTTTGAACGTCTACTGGCCGGCGCTGTTGAGGAAGCGCATGCGGGTAACGTCCCGTTGACGGTCAAAGTCCGTAAGGGCATCGATGACGATCATTTGACGTATATCGAGACCGGCAAAATGGCTCGCGACCTGGGTGTCGACGCGATCGCTCTGCATGCCCGGACGATGAATCAGCACTATTCTGGTCGCGCGGATTGGGAGGCACTCGCGCGTTTCCGCGGGGAGCTTCCGGACATTCCCGTGATCGGCAACGGCGATATTTTCAGCGCCGAAGACGCCGTGGACATGGTTGAACAGACCGGTGTTGACGGCGTCCAGATTGGTCGCGGTGTTCAGGGTAAGCCGTGGCTTTTCGGAGATCTTGAGGCCGCGTTGAACGGTTCGCCGGTGCGCTATCGGCCAACTTTGGGCGATGTTGCTGGCGTTTTCCGCCGCCATGCTGAGCTGCTCATCGAGCATTTCGAGGACGAGTTCCGCGGCTTGCAGGATCTGCGCAAGCACGTGGCCTGGTACTTCAAGGGCTATGAGGTCGGGGGTGAGGTCCGTTCGGGGCTCGCGAAGGTTTCGGGGCTCGATGAGCTGGATGGGTTGCTCTCGAAGCTCGACTGGGATGCCCCGTACCCGGGCAAGGCGGCGGAGGGTTCGCGTGGTCGCGCCGGTAGCCCTAAGCGCCCGCATCTGCCGCAAAACTGGCTGGAGTCGCGCTACTTGAATGACGAGCATCAGGCCATGATTTCCCACGCGGAATTGGATATTTCCGGTGGGTGATCAGGGTTTGAATCAAGGGCAGGGCTTGAAGCAAGAGCAGGGTTCGAAGCATCCGCGGTATCACGTCGGCGTTGCCGGCGAAGCTCTGGCGTCCATCGCCGGCTATGAGACCCACGACATGGAGCGCTGGGTTCCTGAACCACCTAAGAAGGCGTACCGGTCTGCGTTTGAGCGTGACCGCGCCCGCGTTTTGCATTCCTCCGCTCTGCGCCGTCTGGGCGCTAAGACTCAGGTGGTCGCGCCGTTTTCGGACGACTTTGTGCGTACTCGGCTGACGCATTCGCTTGAGGTCGCGCAGGTGGGTCGCGAACTCGGCGCGGCGCTGGGTTGCGATCCGAACGTCGTGGATACCGCGTGCCTTTCGCACGACTTGGGGCATCCGCCGTTTGGTCATAACGGTGAGAAGGTTTTGGATCAGCTGGCCGATGAGTGCGGAGGCTTTGAGGGTAATGCGCAGACGCTGCGTTTGCTGACTCGGCTCGAGACGAAGACGTTCCGCGCGAATGGTGCTTCTGCCGGTTTGAATCTGACGCGTGCGACGTTGGATGCGACGATCAAGTATCCGTGGACGCGGCAGGAGGCTCCGCTGACGCGTGAGGGCCGACCGACCCGCAAGTTCGGTGTGTATGCGGACGATGAGCCGGTGTACCGGTGGGTTCGCGATGGTCGTGAGGATTCTGCGACTCCGTTGGAGACGCAGGTCATGGATTTGGCGGATGATGTCGCGTATTCGGTGCACGATGTGGAAGATGCGGTGAACGCGCATCGTTTCCAGTTGCGTTGGGTCCAAGAGAAGGCGCGCCGTGCGCGGGTCATCGATTACACGCAGCGCTGGTACCTGCCGGACACGCCTGAGGACGAGATTGATGCGGCGCTCAAGCGGCTCGAGCGTGCCGAGGAATGGGTTCCGGTGGTGGATGGCGGCCGCCGTTCGCTGGCTGCGTTGAAGGATATGACGAGCCAGTTCATCGGCCGGTTCTGTTCCGCTGCGCTCAAGGCGACGCAGGAGCGCTACGGTACGGATCCGTTGACGCGGTACGCCGCGAATCTTGTGGTTCCGCGTGAGACTGAGGTTGAGATCGCGGTCATGAAGGGCATGGCAACGGCATACGTCATGACGGTCGATGAGCGTCAACCGATCTATGACCGCCAGGGCGAGGTCTTGAGCGAGCTCGTTGAGCTGTTGCTGAAGACGGAGGGGGAGTACCTCGAGCCGATCTTCCGTGAGGATTACATCATGGCGGTCGACGATGCGGCGCGGGTGCGCGCGGTGATCGATCAGGTTGCATCGCTCACGGATTCCTCAGCGCTCGAGTGGTACTTCACGTTGGTGCGCGGCGGCCAGTTCCCGCCTGCGGTGGGGTCGCACGATTTCTTTGTCCCGGTTTCGACGCCTGACAAGAAAGCGCCTGGCCGGAACGCACCGGTTGGGAACTCGCTTGGCACGTCACCTGTGGGGGAGTCCTAGAGTGGTGACATGGCTGGGTTGATTAGGCGTGCGGACATCGATGAAGTCCGGGAACGCACGGATATTAAAGAGATCGTCGAGGAGTACGTTTCTCTCAAGTCCGCTGGTATTGGCTCGTATAAGGGGTTGTGTCCGTTCCATGATGAGCGGACCCCGTCGTTTCATGTGCGTCCGCAGATGGGTTCGTATCACTGTTTCGGTTGTGGCGAATCCGGCGACGTCATCGCGTTCTTGATGCAGATGAATTCGACGTCCTTCGCGGAGACCGTCGAATACCTTGCAGGACGTGTGGGTGTCACCCTGCACTATGAGGACGGCGGTTCCGGCCCGACCAAGGAGCAGGTGGGCCGTCGTCAACGGCTTTTGGATGCCCATAAGGTTGCTGAGGAGTTTTTCCGTAAGCAGTTACAGACCCCTGAGGCGCAGACAGCGCGGGAAGAACTGACGAGCCGCGGGTTCACCGCTGAACATGCCGAGCAGTTCGGTGTCGGTTATGCGCCGCAGGGCTGGGACAACTTGTTGCGTTTCTTGCGCAACAACGGGTTCACGGAGGACGAGCTCAAAGAAACCGGGATGTTCTCGGAGGGCCAACGCGGTATTTATGATCGCTTCCGTGGGCGTTTGATCTGGCCTATCCGCGATCTCACTGGTGCCACGATCGGTTTCGGTGCCCGCAAGCTGTATGAGGAGGATCAAGGGCCTAAGTACCTGAACACTCCGGAGACTGCGATCTATAAGAAGTCGCAGGTTTTGTATGGCGTGGATTTGGCACGCCGCGAGATCGCTAAAAAGAAGCAGCTCGTGGTGGTTGAAGGCTATACGGACGTTATGGCGTGCCACCTGGCGGGGATCACTACGGCGGTCGCGACGTGCGGTACCGCGTTCGGTGCCGACCACATCAAGGTTGCGCGGCGTTTGCTTTCGGACTTCGGCTCCGGGGGCGAGGTCATCTTCACGTTCGATGGCGACGAAGCTGGTCAGAAAGCCGCGTTGCGTGCGTTCCGTGAGGATCAGCGCTTTGTCGCGCAGACGTTTATCGCGGTGGGTCCAGACGGCATGGATCCGTGCGATGTGCGTCAGAAGCGCGGGGATGAAGCGTTGCGTGACGTGTTGAATCATAAGACGCCGTTGTTTGAGTTCGCGCTCAAGGCCGAATTGAAGCAACACAATCTGGAAACGGTCGAGGGCAGGGTTGCGGCGATGCGTGCTGCGGCGCCGATCATCGCGTCGATGCGGGATTCCGCGATGCGCCCGGCGTATATCCGCGAGGTAGCTGGCTGGCTCGGTATGGAGGTCGGGGAAGTCCGGCGCGCCGTCGCTCAGTCCGGCCGGGGAGGTCAGCCCGGACGCGGAAGCCAGCCCGGACGTGCTGGTCAGTATGGAGCGGGCCAGTACGGCCAGGGTCAGGGCGCTGGTCGCTCGTCGGTGAACGCTCCGGCGCATGGTTTTTCGGGTGAAGCCGCGGGGCCCGTGGTTCCTGCCGGAGTGAACTTGACGGATCCTGCAACCAAGATCGAGTGGGATGCGCTCGAAGTTGTGATTCAGAATCCGCATTTGATTGATGCTGATGCGTGGGCGCAGTTCTTTGAGGCGAAGTTCCTCACGCCGGCGCACGCGGCGATCAAGGATGCGATTGTTGTTGCCGCGACCATGCAGGTTTCGACTGCGGTGTGGGTTGAGACGATTCGCGAGCAGGTCCCGGAACCTTTGGCCGCTTTGGTTTCGCAGATGGCTGTTGCTCCTTTGCCGGCCTCGAACGAGGATGAGTTGCGCCGTTATTGCAAGGGGATCGTGAACCGTTTGCTTGCGATGCAGATCAACCGGCAGAAAGCTGATTATGCGGCCGAGCTGCAACGTGTGGGCTCGGATGACCCTGAGCGGGTTGAGCAGTTGCATCGAAAGCTTATGGAGCTTGAGATGCAGCGGCGCCGCTATCAATCAGAAGCGTTGTGAAGTTTCAAAAGGGCGCTGTGACCGTGCCGTACCAGGCGAATTCACCGCGAAAGATGACCTTCGCCACAACAGAAAGCATCCGTTTTGCCATCCAGGTAAACGCCTGGTAGAGTCTTCTTCTGTTGTCGATCCCTCGTAGCTCAACGGCAGAGCACTCGACTGTTAATCGAGCGGTTACTGGTTCGAATCCAGTCGGGGGAGCTGATGCAAAAGCTCCGGAACTAAAATGGTTCCGGAGCTTTTTCTTTTTGAGGATGCTTTTCAGGATCGCTTTCCGGCGTTGGCTTGCGGAGGAGTGGGTTCGTGCACTTGGTTGTTGATGCGCGGTATACGCGCACCGATCATCACGACGGTATTTCACGTTTCACGGCGTCCCTGATCGAGGCGTTGGCGCCGCACCATGATGTGCGGATGCTGATTTCTGATGAGGCGCAGTTGCCGATGTTGCCGAAGGTTCCGTACGTCAAGATCAATTCGCCGACCTCCCCGCTGGAGCCGTTGACGGCGTTGCGGGTCAACCGTTTGCGCCCGGATGTTGTGTTCAGCCCGATGCAGACGATGGGTTCGCTGGGGCGTCGGTTCCCGCTCGTGCTGACGTTGCATGACTTGATTTATTATCAGCACCCTACTCCGCCGGGCTTCTTGCCGGCTCCGGTGCGGTTGTTGTGGCGGCTGTTCCATAAGGCGTATTGGCCGCAGCGGTTTCTGCTGAACCGCGCCGATGTTGTGGTTACGGTTTCGGGGACGACCCGTTCGCTCATGCGTGAACACCGCCTCACAAAGAGACCTATCCGCATCGTTTCTAATGCCTCGGCCCCGTTGGGCGAGCCGCGGGATGCGGCCGAGGGGGCCGCGAATGAGCTCGTGTACATGGGTTCGTTCATGGAGTACAAGAACGTCCAGACTCTGATCCGGAGCATGGCGCATCTGCCGGGGTACACGCTGCGCCTGCTGTCCAAGATCCGGCCGGACCGCCGTCGTGAGCTTGAAGCTCTGGTCCCGGAGGGTGCCTCGGTTGTGTTCCACGACGGTGTGAGCGAGGAGGAGTACGCGCGGCTGCTGCGGCGTGCGCGCGCCTCTGTCACGCTGTCGAAGGCTGAAGGCTTCGGCATTCCGTTGGTCGAGGCGATGGGCCTGGGCACTCCGGTGGTGTGTGCTGACACCCCGATTTTCCGTGAGATCGGCGGGGATGCCGCGCTGTTTGTCGACGCGGAAGACGACGCGGGCTTCGCGTCCGTTGTTCGCTCGCTTGAGGATGCGGATGAGTTCGCGGCGCGCAGTTCCGTGAGCAGGGAACGTGCCGCTGAATACTCGTGGGAGCGTTCCGCTCAAGCTTTGTGGAAGGCGTGCGAGGAAGCGTACGAGCTGTACCACGCGAACGGGCGGTAGGCTCTGTCACTCGGGCCGGCGACTACCCGTGCGGTGTGAGTTGATGCTCAGCTGTGTGGAAGCTGGGATCTGAAACTCATGTTTCTGAGTAAACGGTGATAGTTTTGTTCTAGAAACCACAAGCGATTCGCACCCGGTTTGTTCCGAGTGTGCTAGGAGACCGGATTTCATGACACAGCAGGAGCAGTTGCCTCAACCGCAGAACCTGCGTCAGACCGCATCTGTGATGATGCGTTTGGCCCCTAAGCAGATTAATGACGAAGTTCAGCTGACGTTGCGTCAGCTTCAGTCCAAGGGTGTTTCCTTGGGTGTGGCTGTTGCGTTGCTCGCTGCTGGCCTGGGCCTTCTGGGCTTGCTGGTGATCGCTCTGGTTGTTGCCGCGATCGCTGGTTTGGCAACCGTGATGCCGCTGTGGTTGTCCGCGTTGCTCGTCGCTGCGTTGTTCCTGATTCTGGCCCTGATTTTCGTGGCCGTGGGCGCCACACGCGCTAAGAACGTCGTTCCTGAAGCGATTGAAATCCCGAAGAACGCCGTGACTCGCTTGCGTTATGACATGGGTGCGCTTTCGCAGGGTACTGCCTTCAGCATCGCTGAATACGAGCAGAAGCAGAAGGAAAAGGCTGAAGAGAAGAAGCGCAAGAAGGATGCTTCCAAGAAGCAGACCAACCCGAACTCGCGTGAAGACCACTCGCAGACGTACCAGGAGAAGCCTTCTGAGGGCGAGCTGAAGCGTCGCTTGTCCCGCCGCCGCGAGCACTTGGCACACTTGCGTGACACCTTGGGCCGCCAGTCGGATGTCAAGGCTCGCGTGGGCTCGGTTGCTCAGCGCACCGGTCTGGTCAGCACGGGTGGCGACTCCTATGAGGCTAACCGCGCAGCTGGCGAGAAGGTCATGCCAATCCTTGGTGCCGCTGCCGGTATCGCTACCGCGTTGCTCGTGATCTTGGGCATCTCCAAGAAGCGCAAGAAGAAGAAAGCCAAGAAGGCTACCAAGGCAGCGAAGCAGAACTAGACGAAGCTGACGCACATCTAGCGTGTAATCGAGTTCAGCTGGTATTCGAGTTTTGAACAATACATTGACGCGCTGGCAGGTCGGGAATACCGGCCTGCCAGCGCGCGTCTACGGTGCATAACATGGTCTGGATAGCTGTCACAGCGGCCCTTGTGTCGGCCGCGTTCCTGGCGCTGGGTACTCAGCGTCAGGCCGCTGCCGTGCGTAACGCACACGGCCGTGAGGTGAGCGGCCGCCAGATCGTTGAGATGCTCAAGAACCGGACGTGGCTTTTTGGTCTTGTCCTGATGATCACCGGCGTGATCCTCAACATCGTTGCGCTGTCCTTGGCGCCACTCACGGTCGTCCAGCCGCTCGGGGCTGTCGCGCTCGTTTTGACGACCATCATCAACTCGTGGGACCGCAAGATACGCATCAACGGCGCAACGTGGAGGGCCATCGCGGTGTGCACCATCGGCGCGATCGGCTTCGTGCTCCTCGCGATCAAGGCGACCCACGAAACCTTCGTGACCGGTAATCAGCGGGTTATGATCATCATCCTGCTCGGCATCAGCGGCATCATCCTCGGCGTCCTCGCGCTCGTGCATCGCCGCCGCAAAGGCGGTGCGATCTTCTATATCGTCGGCGCGGGTATCCTTTTCGGTTTCACCGCTGTCCTGGTGCGCACCATCGCGGTGACGTTCCTGAATTGGGACCCTGAAGCTATCTGGTGGAAGCAGGTTCCGTGGGGCGCGATGGTCGCGATCGTGATCGTGGGCATCATGGGTCAATACTTCAACCAGCACGCGTACGCTTCCGGGCCGCCAGAGCTTGTGGTTGCGGGGCTTACGGTGATCGACCCGATGGTCGGCGTGCTGATCGGTGTCATCATCCTTGGCGAGCTAGCGCCAGGGCTTCCGTGGTACACGGCCTGCGGGATGATCGCCGCGGGAGTGATCGCGATCATCGGCGTGTTGCAACTGTCACGGCACCACCCCGATTCAGTGGCACCCGAACGCACCGAGGTTCGGTAGACTCTTGAAACTGTAACTATGACGTCGAGATAACTGGAGTATGCGTTGGTGACACAGGAAACGCCACTGCGAATCCTTATCGCTTGCGATACCTACCCGCCCGACGTCAACGGCGCGGCCGTGTTCTGCTACCGCTTGGCAACCAACCTGACCAAGCGCGGACACGAAGTCCACATTCTCGCGGTCCGTAACGACCGTGGCCCATCCTTCGTTGAGCATCGGCCAGAGGCTACCGTTCACCGCGTAACCTCCCACAAGGCGCCAACGCACGAAACCTATAGGCTCGTGACCCCGTACTCCGCCAACAAGGTTGCGGGCCGGGTCATGGACGAAATCAAGCCAGACGTCGTGCACATCCAGTGCCACTACATGATCGGACACGCCGCCCAGAAGCAAGCGACCAAGCGTGGCATCCGTTTGATCGCAACCAACCACTTCATTCCGGAGAACCTTGAACCGTTCCTCCCGTTCCCGCAGTGGTTCCTCAACATCGTTTCTCGCAACTCGTGGCGCGACATGGGCAAGATCATGGGTAAGGCCGCCGTGGTCACCACACCGACCCCGCTTGCAGCACGCGCGATGCGCGAGAACGCTGGCCTCACAGACGTCCTGCCGCTGTCGAACGGGATCAACTCCGCGCACTATGAGATGCGCGAGAACGAAACGTTGCCGCAGCGCGACTACCAGACGGTGTTATTCGTTGGCCGCCTTGCGGTAGAGAAGAACATCGACGTCCTGCTGCGTGCGATCGCTCGTTTGAATCAGCATCCGCGTCCACACGTGCGGATCGTGGGCGAAGGCGAGCAACGGCCTAAGCTCGAGGCGCTCGCCGCTGAGCTGGGCATTGAGGAGCGCGTGCACTTCCTCGGCTTCGTGGACGACGAAACTCTGCGCCAGGAATACCTGTGCGCCGACGTCTTCTGCCAACCTGGCACAGCGGAGCTCCAGTCGCTCGTGACGCTTGAAGCGCTTTCGGCTTCCCGCCCCGTGGTGCTCGCGAACGCGCTCGCACTGCCGCACCTCGTCGACGAGGGCGTCAACGGCCACCTGTTTACCCCGGGCGATGACCAGGACCTCGCGGAGAAGCTCGTAAGCATCCTGGATCTTTCGCCGGCTGAACGCAAGGCGATGGGGGAGGCTGGCCACCAGATGGCGCTCAAGCACGGCGAAGAGAAAACCATCAAGACGTTCGAGGCGCTCTACCGCGGCGCTAACGTCCACGATTACCTCTAAAGCTCGCTACTGCCAGTTGAGCGGGGCTAGTTCAGTTGCAGCTCGCGCTGCACACTTCACATAACGATGCCGGGGTCACCTTCTGAGGTGACCCCGCCATCGTTATCTAGCCCGCGCTATTGTGCCTGCTGAGTGGTGTGCCGCGTTAGTCCTGTTTGCGGTGGCTGCTCCACGGGTGTGCCGCAACGAACTCGACAGCGGCCTCGATGTCTGGCGCGAGGAAGCGGTCCGGGCCTGGGCCTGGGACGGTCGCACGGAACGCTTCGAGGACCTCTGCGGTGGCTGGGGATGGCTTGAGCGGTGCGCGCAGGTCGATAGCGCGGGCAGCGGTCATGAGCTCGATTGCCAGAACGCGACGCAACGCGTCAATAGAGGTGCGCAGCTTGCGGGCAGCGTGCCAGCCGAGCGATACGTGGTCTTCCTGCATCGCAGAGGACGGAATTGAATCGACCGACGCCGGGGAGGCGAGGCGCTTCATTTCAGCCACCAGGCCGGCCTGGGTGTACTGGGCGATCATGAAGCCCGAGTCCACGCCCGGATCATCCGCGAGGAACGGCGGGAGACCGAAGCTACGGGACTTATCGAGCATGCGGTCGCTACGGCGCTCCGAGATCGAGGCGAGGTCGGCGGCTGCGATTGCGAGGAAGTCTAGAACGTAAGCAACCGGCGCACCGTGGAAGTTGCCGTTCGAGGTGACCGTGCCGTCTTCCAGGACCACAGGGTTGTCGATTGCGGAAGCCAGTTCACGCTCGGCAACCGCCTCAGCGTGAGAGATTGTGTCGCGTACCGCACCGGCAACCTGTGGATGGCAACGCAACGAGTATGCATCCTGTACGCGGGAGCCTTCCTTCATGACGTCGGCGACGATCGGGGAGTCCGTGAGCCAGCGGTACACGTTGGCGGCCGAACGCGCCTGGCCCGGGTGCGGACGCAGCGGTTCGTGGAGCTGCGGCGCGAACACGGTGTCACGGCCACGCAAGCCCTGGATCGACATCGCGGTGGTCAGGTCGGCAACGTCGACCAGGTCACGCAGGTCATCCAGAGCCATGAGCAGCATGCCGAGCATGCCGTCGGTTCCGTTGATGAGGGCGAGGCCCTCCTTCTCGGCGAGCTCGAGCGGCTCAATACCGGCTTCGGCAAGCAGCTCAGGGACTGGACGTTCAACGCCTTCAGCATCGCGGGCGCGGCCTTCGCCGAGCAACACGATTGCGCAGTGGGCGAGCGGCGCGAGGTCGCCGGAGCAACCGAGCGAACCGTATTCGTGAACAACCGGCGTGATGCCAGCGTTGAGCAGCTTCACAAGGTTCTCAAGCACCACGAAACGCACACCCGTGCGGCCGGTTGCGAGCGTGCGCGCCCGCAAAAACATCAGCGCGCGGATGACTTCCCGCTCAACTTCTGGCCCGGTTCCGGCGGCGTGGGAGCGGATCAAGCTCGACTGCAGTAGGGTGCGGCGTTCCTGGGGGATCGAGGTGTCAGCGAGCGCGCCGAAACCCGTGGATACGCCGTATACCGGGGTCGTGGACGCCGCGAGGTCCTCGACGTGCCGGCGCACCGCGTTGACGGTCTCGAATACCTCCGGGCCCAGCTCAACCGTGGCTCCGTAACGGGCGACCGCCACAACGTCTTCAGCGCTGACTCCCTTGGGGTTCAACACCACGGTCGAACGTGCAGCGGAGTTTTCTGGATTCTGTTCTAGGGACACTGAGTGCTCCTTCATGAAAAATCAATACGTGGGCCACGATGTGGCCGGAAGAATAATTATTCGAACGAACCAGCGATCAGCTCGCCGTTCTTGACGGTTGCGCGGACTCCCACCATGCCTGGGCGGTACGCGAGGTGGATCGCGGCGGGCGCATCCAGAACAGCGAAGTTGGCAGGCGCCCCGCGGCGCAAATGGCCGATGTCGGTGCGCCGTAACGCTGCCGCCCCACCTAGCGTTGCGGCTCGGATGGCCTCGGCCAGGGTCATGTGTTGTTGCAGCACCGCGGTGGTGATGCAGAACGGGACCGATGACGTATAGGACGTGCCGGGGTTGAGGTTGGATGCAATCGCGACCGTGGCGCCCGTATCCAGGAGCTCACGCGCAGGAGCGAGCGGAGCGCGCGTTGAAAGATCGCATGCCGGGAGGATCGTCGCAACGGTGTCGGAGGCGGCGAGCATCTCGATGTCTTCTGCGCTCATGAAGTTGACGTGGTCAACGCTCGCGGCACCGAGCTCAACCGCCATCGCGGCCCCACCCGTGTGGCCAATCTGATTACCGTGGACACGCAAACCCAGGCTGCGTTCCTGCCCAGCCTTCAAGACCCGCATCGATTCCTCGACTGTGAAGGCGCCCTGCTCGCAGAACACATCGATCCACGCGACATGCTCGGCAACCGCGTCCAACATTGGGCCGCACACGAGGTCAACGTAGGCTTCGCGGTCATGCTCGTACTCGGGCGGAACCAGGTGGGCGCCTAGGAATGTGACTTCCTCGACGTGCCGAGCAGCAACCCGTGCGGCGAGCGCCTCGGACTCCACGTCCAGCCCGTAGCCCGTCTTGGTTTCCAGCGTCGTGGTACCCAGCGCCGCAGCCTGTGCAACACGCTCGGCAACCAGCTCATCGAGCTTCGCTTCCGACGCCGCACGCGTCGCCTGAGTCGTGACCGCGATACCGCCAGCCGCATACGACTGACCCGCCATCCGCGCCTCAAACTCAGCTGAACGGTCTCCATCGAAAACCATGTGGGAATGCGAATCAACCCACCCCGGAACCACGACGGAGCCAGCGAGATCTACCTGTGCATCGGCATCAGGCGCGGCAGAAGCAGGGCCAGACCACGCGACCACGCCCTCCTCAACAACCAGCGCGGCATCACCCACAACACCGGCCTCAGCCGAAGTAGCGAGCTTTGCGGAATCCACAGCGCCATGCTCAGGATCAAACGACCACAGTTCACCAATCGAGGTGTACAGCGTCGAGGTCACAAGCGCTCCTCTCAAACGGTTCTGAATATTGTGACTGGTTATTCAGACTAGTCGCGAACGCGCGGCTTCATTGGAACGCGCACGCCGCGCTCATCCGCAACCTCAACAGCGCGCGAATAGCCCGCATCGACGTGGCGGAACACGCCCATCGCAGGATCATTCGTCAACAGCGCGGTCAATTTAGCAGCTGCCAGCTCGGTGCCGTCTGCCACACCCACCTGGCCTGCGTGGATCGAACGACCCATGCCCACGCCGCCACCGTGATGCAACGAAACCCAGGTTGCACCCGAGCTGGTCGCTGTGAGTGCGTTGAGCAGAGGCCAGTCAGCGATCGCATCCGAACCATCCAGCATCGACTCGGTCTCGCGGTATGGCGAAGCCACGGAACCTGAATCCAGGTGGTCGCGGCCAATCACAATCGGAGCCTTGACCTTGCCCTCGGCAACGAGGCGGTTGAACAACAGGCCAGCCTGGTGGCGCTCGCCGTAACCGAGCCAGCAGATGCGGGCTGGAAGACCCTCGAACTCGACGTGCTCAGCCGCGGCGTCTAGCCAACGATGCAGGTGCTCGTTTTCAGGGAACAGTTCCTTGAGTGCCTCATCGGTTACACGGATATCCTCAGGGTCGCCCGAAAGCGCAACCCAACGGAACGGGCCCAGGCCTTCGCAGAACAGCGGACGAATGTAGGCAGGGACGAAGCCAGGGAAATCGAAAGCGCGCTCGAAACCTGCGTGGCGGGCCTCATCGCGGATGCTGTTGCCGTAATCGAAAACCTCAGCCCCGGCGTCCTGGAAGCCAACCATTGCCTCGACGTGGGCAGCCATGGATTCGCGAGACTTCTTCGTGAAGCCAACTGGATCAGCCGCCGCCTCGCGGTCCCAGTCCGCGAGCGCGATCTCTGCAGGGAGGTAGGAGAGCGGATCGTGGGCCGATGTCTGGTCGGTAACGACGTCGATTGTGAGCTCGCCAGCCTTGTGGCGGCGCAGCAGCTCAGGGAACACAGCAGCGGCATTGCCTTCAATACCAATCGACACCGCCTCGCCAGCCTCAGCTGCCTGCTGCGCGCGTGCGACTGCCGCATCCAGGTCGTCTGCGATCTCATCCAGGTAGCGCTTGGAGCGGCGACGTTCCAAGCGGGTGCGGTCCACATCGACCACGAGTGCGACGCCACCGTTGAGCGTTACCGCGAGCGGCTGCGCACCGCCCATGCCGCCGCAACCCGCCGTCAGCGTGATGGTGCCCTTGAGGGTTCCGTTGAAACGCTTCTTGGCAACCGCGGCGAACGTTTCGAACGTGCCCTGCAAGATGCCCTGGGTTGCGATGTAGATCCACGAGCCCGCGGTCATCTGGCCGTACATCATGAGGCCTTCGTCTTCGAGCTTGCGGAATTCAGGCCAGTTAGCCCAGTCTCCAACGAGGTTCGAGTTAGCGATCAGCACGCGCGGGGCCCATACGTTGGTGCGGATGATGCCGACAGGCTTACCGGACTGGACCAGGAGTGTTTCGTCTTCGGCGAGGTCCTTGAGGGAGTCGACGATGGCGTCGAAGGCTTCCCACGAGCGTGCAGCGCGGCCGGTGCCGCCATATACAACGAGGTCGTCTGGACGTTCTGCAACCTCAGGGTCGAGGTTGTTCATGAGCATCCGCAGGGGCGCTTCGGTCTGCCACGAACGGGCGTTGAGCTCGGTTCCGCGAGGCGCACGAACTTCACGTGGTTCGTGGCCGGGGGAGGTGGTGTGGGCAAAGCTCATGATGATCTCCTTCGCTACTGACTGCGCGGCCTTAGGACTGGTGTGCAGTTGTTTTAGTGACCTGCAGATAGCTCATCATGAAATAGGTCACACTGCATTAAAAAGCGCGTGATCACGCTAAGCGAATCCGAGATCTCGGACAAAGTGCGGGTGTGGCTGTATCCAGGAGGGTGAATGACAGGTGGCTTAGACGCCGGCGCGAACGTTCGCGCTGACGGATCTGTCGGCCGATTTCGCGGCGGTAGGGGCGACCTCGGGGGTTACAAGTTCGTTTTCAATGACGTCGTTTGGCTGGTGCGCGATGGATGGGGCGAGGATGCCCAGGCGTCGCTGCAACGTCGAAGCTGCGTCACGCAAGAGCTCGAGGCGACGGTTGAGCGCGAGCTGGTCTACTGGGGCCTTGCCTCGCTTCCAGGTCAATGCCATTGCGGCGATAGGCCAGTTCGAGGAGTCAAACACCGGGACTGCAACTGAACAGAACTCAGGGGTGACCTGGCCGTCTTCCCAGCCGTACCCGAGCTCTCGCGTCTTCCTGATCGCTACCGCTGCACGAGTGCGCTCAGGACCCAAACGATAGAGGGCGTTGATCTGTTGGCTCGGTAGGTGAGCGAGGATTGCTCGCCCGCTCGCGGTGCGAAGTGCGTCCAGGCGGACGCCGACGTCTGTGATGAGGCTCGTTCGGTTCTGTGCGCGGGCCTCGACAAGGTAAACAATCTCGTGTCCACGCAAGATGGAAAGGTGTCCGGATTCTCCGACCTTGTCAACGAGGCCTTCGACCACGCGACGGCCCAGGCGAGCCATGGGCGCGTGACGGTTGTAGCCGGAGGATAGCTCGTGGGCGGAAGGGCCGAGTCCGTAGGCGCGGTCTTCAGCGTGGTGGATCACGTAGCCGCGGGCGATGAGTGCCTGCAGGATGTCGTAGAGGCTCGAGCGGGGGATCTCCAGGGCGCGGCCGATGTGGCTCGCGGCGGTAGGTCGCGGCTGAGCCGCCAAATACGAGAGGATACGCAGCGTTGCGTCTGCAGCAGGTACTTTCGACATGATGGCCCCTCCCTGGAGTGTGAGCGGAATCTCAAAACGTAGGTTTTATTAGTTCACCACAAATTTGAAGTAAATGCTTCACTTTCTTGAAACGTCTCACGGAGTGGAACTGGGAACTATCTTCATCTAACCCAGATTTTGGGCGCTATAGAGTGTGGTTTCTTTAGTCACACATGCCCAAAAGTCACTTGAAAGTGCTGATTTGGTCAAGTGACCGCTGGTGTGGGGTGTATTTTCACGCGCTGTGGACGCGTCAGTTAGGCTTAACACTCGTAGTTGCCGATGTCTGAAGCAACTATGGGGCGTTAGCTCAGTTGGTTAGAGCAAAGGACTCATAATCCTTGGGTCGCGGGTTCAAGCCCCGCACGCCCTACGAATGTAATGTGTCGGGACATCGTTCATACGAGGTCCCGACATTTTTATGTCCGGGGGCTTCGATGCGTCGGGTCGTCGTTCCGCTTTTTGATGGATATGCCAGGAAGCCGTTCCGTTTTGAGATGCCGCTCAGCCATGACGAATGACGATTGTTGTGCGGTTTGCGGCGTTTGCGTGGCAATTCTGTTGTTGCTCTGGTTGCTGTCTGTCGGTCGCGCTACTGGTGGTGGCATTCGTGGAGCGAACAGTAGCCTGACATGTGGGTGAACGTTGCTATGAAACCAGGCGCCGCACACTCTATGAATTACGTAATCGTTACAGGAGTTTTCAGCGTGTAGTTATCGCTGAGCTTGGAAGTCCAACGAACAGTCTTTCTAAATCACTCTATGTGGTTCAACTGTGATTTGTTGGCCAAATCATCATTCGAAGCTTGAGGATCAGCGCCTTGCACATGCTTCATTACTGACTAGTAGATTAGAAAACCCATTTCGAGACAGTCTTCTCAACTGTACAAATGTGACTAAAGAGACTATTGTTAGCCAAAGTAGCCCTATCTAGCGGATGGTGGCTACCGTTATGAATACGTCCACATTCATAGGAAGTCAAGAACTCATGACCTTTGAAAGCTCCCCCCCCCCCAGAAGAACGGTCGCGGTTGCGACTCCTCGTATAACCCACCGCTTTGGCGTCGCGGCGTAGCAGCTCTCTCTGTTAGCGCTGTTCTTGGCGCTGCAGGCATCGTGAGCGTTGCCGCTGTTAACAACACGCAGAGCGCATTCGCATCCGAAAACACTGTTGAAGCTCCAGCTCCAGAAGCTGCTGAAGACGCTCCGAAGGCTGGCGAGGAAGCCCCAGCACCTGACGCTGGCGAGGAAGCCCCAGCACCTGTCGCTAGCGAGGAAGCCCCAGCACCTGTCGCTAGCGAGGAAGCCCCAGCACCTGACGCTGGCGAGGAAGCCGCAGCACCTGTCGCTGGCGAGGAAGCCGCAGAAAAGGACCCTGCAGCTGAGCAGGCTAGCCTGTTCCAGGTTGCTTACACTGAGGTAGCTGTCACCGAGGGTGACGTTGCTGAGATTGCCGCTCCTACTTTCACGGATGCAGAGTCCGGCGCGGCAGTCGATGCCCCTGCAGGAACCACGTTCGCACTCAAGAGCAAGATCGCGGGCGTTTACGTTGACGAGGCAACTGGCGCTATTACCGTTGGGGAGCCGGCTACCGCCGCTGCTCCGTCAACCGGCGTCTACGAGGTTGCTGTAATTTACCCAGACGGCTCCAAGAAGACCGCTGTTGCGACCGTGAAGGTTGTTCCAACCGAGCAGGCTAAGCTCTACCAGCCTGAGTACACCGAGGTGACTGTCACCGAGGGTGACGTGGCTGAGGTTGCTGCTCCTAAGTTCACCGATGAAGAGTCCGGCGAAGAGCGCGACATGCCAGAAGGCACCACCTTCGCACTCAACGCTGGCGACATCGAGGGTGTCTGGATCGACGAAGAGACCGGCGAGATTAAGTCGTCGGCTACCTATGCTGCCCCAGCAACCAACACCTACGAGGTTGCTGTAACTTACCCAGACGGTTCCAAGGATGTCGTTGTTGCGACCGTGAAGGTTGTTCCAACCGAGCAGGCTAAGCTCTACCAGCCTGAGTACACCGAGGTAACTGTCACCGAGGGTGACGTTGCTGAGATTGCCGCTCCTACTTTCACGGATGCAGAGTCCGGCGCGGCAGTCGATGCCCCTGCAGGAACCACGTTCGCACTCAAGAGCAAGATCGCGGGCGTTTACGTTGACGAGGCAACTGGCGCTATTACCGTTGGGGAGCCGGCTACCGCCGCTGCTCCGTCAACCGGCGTCTACGAGGTTGCTGTAATTTACCCAGACGGCTCCAAGAAGACCGCTGTTGCGACCGTGAAGGTTGTTCCAACCGAGCAGGCTAAGCTCTACCAGCCTGAGTACACCGAGGTGACTGTCACCGAGGGTGACGTGGCTGAGGTTGCTGCTCCTAAGTTCACCGATGAAGAGTCCGGCGAAGAGCGCGACATGCCAGAAGGCACCACCTTCGCACTCAACGCTGGCGACATCGAGGGTGTCTGGATCGACGAAGAGACCGGCGAGATTAAGTCGTCGGCTACCTATGCTGCCCCAGCAACCAACACCTACGAGGTTGCTGTAACTTACCCAGACGGTTCCAAGGATGTCGTTGTTGCGACCGTGAAGGTTGTTCCAACCGAGCAGGCTAAGCTCTACCAGCCTGAGTACGCACCTGCAACCGTTGAACTCGGTAAGGTCGGCACCATCGAGGCTCCTAAGTTCACCGATGAAGAGTCCGGCGAAGAGCGCGACATGCCAGAAGGCACCACCTTCGCACTCAAGGATGCTCCAATCGACGGCGTCACGATCAACGAAGAGACCGGTGAAATCACCGTCGAATCGACCTACGCGGCTGTCAAGAACGTCTACGAAGTTCTCGTAACTTACCCAGACGGCTCCAGCGAAGTTGTCGTAGCAACGATCGACGTCATCGACTCGCCAGTCGAAGAAGAGCCAGGCGAGGAACAGCCAGGCGAGGAGCAGCCAGGTGAAGAGCAGCCAGGCGAGGAGCAGCCAGGCGAGGAGCAGCCAGGCGAGGAGCAGCCAGGCGAGGAGCAGCCAGGCGAGGAGCAGCCAGGTGAAGAGCAGCCAGGTGAGGAGCAGCCAGGTGAAGAGCAGCCAGGCGAGGAACAGCCAGGCGAGGAGCAGCCAGGTGAAGAGCAGCCAGGCGAGGAACAGCCAGGCGAGGAGCAGCCAGGCGAAGGCGACCTCGCACGCACCGGTGCTGAAGTCGGTGGCCTGATGGCTCTCATGGCTTCGCTCATGGCAGGTGCAGCATCGCTCTTTACGATCCGTCGCCGCAAGAGCGAACAGTAAGGCAACCCCTTACCCCGTCGTTCAATAGCTGAACACAGCGTGGCCCCACTCCTTAACGGAGCGGGGCCACGCTCCGTTTAATGACAGAGACATAAACAGCTGCAGACATCCCATACAAGAAATCCCCACCCTGTGCCACACTAAAGACATGAACGACAACGCAGCGGCTTCAAATAACTCAGTAGCCTCGAACCACACTCCAGAACAAAAGGCGAGCCTTGAGCGGCTCAACGTGGCCCAAGACAACCTCATGAAAGCTCGCGCGGCCCATGAGAAAGCGCTGGAAGGGCTCGAAGCCATCAAGGTGTTCAACGAAACCATGAAACCGCTCATGGACTACTACGACAACGGATGGCTAGCCGACGTCAACGCCACCTCGTCGATCTACGAGCGCCCAGAAGCCGCAGGCGAAGACGAAATCTGGGACATGCACGGAGGCCAATACGAACTCATGCGCAAACTACTCGCGATCTCCTCACAGTTCTTCGTGCACGTCCCAGGCGAAGACGACGAAACAGAAAACTAACCTGCCAACACGGGTCCCAAGCCGCCTGCCACCCAGCCCAATAACAACGGAAGCCCAATAACGGCGATGGCGGAGTCACCACAAGGTGACTCCGCCATCGTCATCTGAAAGCTACGCGTACTAGCTGCTAGCTAGCGCAGACTGCTCCATGCATTCCGGGCATTCAGGATGCTTACCAGCCGCAGTGCAATCCTCACAACGCAAGAACTGGGAACGGCACGAAGGGTGCACACAGTTCACAAACTTCGGCGTACGCTCACCGCATTCGATGCATGAACCAAGGCTCTCGGCGCCCGCACCGAACTCCATGTGCATGCGCTTATCGAACACATACAGCGAGCCGTCCCAATAGCCGTCGTTCCCGTAGGCCTCGCCATAGCGGACAATCCCGCCATCCAGCTGATAAACCTCCTGGAAACCACGGTTCTTCATCAGCACCGTGAGAACCTCGCACCGAACACCACCCGTGCAATACGTGACGACAGGCTTATCTTTGAGGTTGTCATACTTGCCGGACTCGATCTCCTCGATGAAATCGCGGGTCGTGTCGGTGTTTGGGATCACGGCGTTACGGAAACGACCGATCTCGGCCTCCATCGCGTTACGGCCGTCAAAGAAAATAACGTCCTCGCCGCGCTCATCCATGAGCTCATGCAGCTGCGCAGGCTTAAGGCGTTCGCCGCCGCCCACAACGCCGTTCGCATCGACCTGGATCTCATTCGGGGTCGTGAACGTCACCAGCTCAGGGCGCACCTTGACTGAAAGGCGCGGGAAATCATCGCCTAGGCCATCCGACCACTTGATGTCCGCAGTGCGGAACGGCTCATAGGAACGCGTGTTCTTCACATAGCGTTTAACATCCTTGATGTCGCCACCGAGGGTCGCGTTGATCCCATCCTTCGAGATGATCACGCGCCCTTTAAGATTGCAGCTTTCAGCCAGCGTGTATTGCCACAAACGCACAGCCTCGGGGTCTGCGAGTGGAGTAAACACGTAGAACAACACAATTTTCTGAACCGACATACCCCTTATTCTACGCCGATGGCGCCGGAACCTCATGTGAGATCCGACGCCATCGAACGCTATGCCTTAGTGCTTCAAGGCTTTGTATCTTCGCTTTAGAAGATGCCCTTCGACTTAGCTGGCTTACCGCCGTCGTTGAGGGTGATCTTCTTGGAGCTAACACCCTGGTCGTTCCAGGTGGACTTGTCGCCCTTAGCGCCCTTGATCTGGGTCACCTCGATGCTGTTCTTCAGACGGCCTTCGGAGGTCTTGCCGTCACCGAAGCTGAAGGTAGCGACGTGCTGCTGCTCGCCAGCCTTGACCGGGTTGGACAGGGTTACCAAGAAGGAACGGGTCGAGGTCTTGGTGTTGAAGCCGAGGTCACGCACGTGAGCACCCTTGTACTGGGTCGTGGTGATGAGGCGATCAACGCCCTTCGGTCCGTCTTCAGTCTTGACGTCAACGCGGTAGGTGACCGATGGGGACTCCGAGTAGTAGCGCTCGGTGCCCGCGTTCTTGATCTTGAGGGCAACCGAACCTGCGAAGCCCACAGCCTTAGCGTCAGAAACGGTCAGCTTCGGCTCGAGGTCCAGCTTTGCTGGCTTGGCTGGCTTAGGGTTGATCGGCAGCTTCGGCTCGAGGTCGGCTTCGAGTTCCTTGTTGACTGGGCGGTCGCCTGCACCTGGCTTGCCGCTCTGGTCGGAATCGGCAGCGTTGTTGTAGAGCTTGACGCGGACCTCGTTCTTGATCGGCGCGAATGCGGACCAAGCGGTTGGGGTGGACCACGTGCCGTTCGCGAGACAGAACTGCTGGGTGCCGGTCATCGTGATAGCGCGGAAGCCGTAGGTTGCGTCGCCGGTGTAGCCGGCTGGAACGTCGTATGGGCCGATGGTCTGGCCGACCTGCCAGGACAGCGAGTAAGAAGCAGAGCCGCCGATGGTCTTAGCCAGGGAGAACGCGATGCCTGCGTTGGTCGTGGTCTTGTCCTGGCTCTGGCTGCCGCCCAGGTTCACGTCCATGGACTGCGACTTGGAGCCGTTGACTTCGAGGCTGATCGATTGCGACTTCGAAGTGTTCTGGGTCAGCGGGATTGGGTTCTTGGTGTTGTTGGTCGTGGAGACAGTGCCGACTGGCAGGAACGAGTCGGTGACCTTGTAGACCGTGGTGCGGCGGTCTTCGCTCGCGTTGCAGACTGGGCGAGGGTTCAGGACGTTGGCCTTGAGGTGATCCGACTTGTGCGTGGTCTTGACGATCGGCAGGTTGGCGTTGAAGGCCGGGGTTTCTGGGTATTCGTGAATGTCGGTGGCCGCGTTTGCAGGTGCAAGGCTCAGGCCGCTCAGCAGCAGAGCGGATGCTCCGACTGCGGCTGCGGCGGTGGTGCGCAGTGTTGTTGTGCGGGACATGGTGTGTCTCCTTGAATTGTGTGTCTTCTTGAGACGATCGAAAGGTTGAAACAGAAAACACCATATGCGTGACAGGTGTCACAAATTACTCACGAGTAAGTACTAAATCTTTCGGATGCTTTTGGTTCTGTTTTTGTTCACCTAAAAACACTCATTTGTCTAGGTTCTAAGATAAATGAGGCTGAGAATTGGCTGTGCGTGAGGGTGAATTCTGCGAGATCTAACGGTTTTTGTTATTCCAACGAGATTATTAAAGATTTTTTGACGTTTTATGGCGTGTTGGAAAGAAACGAGTAGGCGTCAGAAACGTTCTGTACCTCGAAAGGGTCGGGGGCTAGCGTTGATAACGAACTAGCACAACCTATAGCGACTGCAAGGTTTGAATGACACTGGCAATGCGTCGTGTATGAGAGGTGTGAAATGAACAGAGACGAACAACAGAGTCAGGCAGAATCAGAGTTCAGTCTGGACCCGATCCCGGTAGAAGGCGCCCCCGGCGAGGTCCTGATCGACGGGGTGCAGATTGCCGAAGACCGGATCCCTCGCGAGAAACTCGCCCAGGCTAGCGAGCACGACGAGAAGGTCCACCAGGACCGCCGCTTCATGGGGCACCCCATGGGTCTCTTCGCGCTCTTCAACCTCGAGATCTGGGAGCGCTTCTCTTATCTAGGCTTCCAAGCGATTCTCGCGCTGTACTTCGCTGACGCGATCGCCAACGGCGGGCTCGGCTACGAACAGTCGACCGCATCGTCGATCGTGGCGGCCTACGGTGCCCTGGTCTATTTGCTGGGCATCGCTGGCGCATGGGTAGCGGACCGCATCGTAGGAACAGGGCGAGCCACACTGTGGGGCGCGATCATCATCGCCGCAGGTCACATCTGCATGGGTCTGCCGGCCGAAGTGACCACATGGACTGGCCTGGGACTCATCATCCTCGGCACAGGCCTGCTCAAGCCGAACGTCGCCACACAAGTTGGTGAGCTGTACGGCAAGGGCGACGCCCGCCGCGACTCCGGCTTCGCAATCTACTACGCCGGCATCAACATCGGTGCGTTCCTCGGCCCACTCGTTGCAGGCTGGTTGGGTCAGAACATCAATTGGCACCTCGGCTTCGCATCCGCGGCGGTCGGCATGGTCATCGGCCTCATCCTCTACATCGCGATGGGCCGCAACCTCGGCGGTAAGCGTCGCGAAGTTCTGGTCCGTGCCGCATTCAAGCCGGATGCGAACTTCTGGATCATCGTTGTGGCAGCGGTAGCTGTAGTCGCTATCGGTATCTTCTTCGGAACCCGCTCGACATCTGGCCTCGACAACGTGGTCAACGCGGTCACGGTCGTGACGATGATCGTTCCGGTCGCTTTCTTGCTGTGGATGTACTTCTCCAAGCGTGTTACCAAGGCAGAACGCGGCAACCTCGGCCCATACGTGTTGCTGCTGATCGCGTTGATCGCATACAACCTCACGTACTTCCAGACCGGTAACACGCTGAACTTCTTGGCGCTCAATAAGACCAATAACAACGCGTTCGGTTTCGAATACCCGTCGACGTGGTACATCTCGCTGACTGCGATCGTTGAGATCATCATGGGACCTGTTCTGGCGTGGCTGTGGGTCAAGATGGGCCGCCGCCAGCCGTCCGTGGCTACCAAGGTCGGCATCGGTACGATCCTCGGTGGTCTCGCGTTCCTGACTGTTGCGTTGGGTGCCGCTGTGACTCCGGCGATGGGGCTGCTGGCAAGTGTGTGGCTTATCGGCTGCTACATCTTCTTGGGCCTGGGTGACCTGATCCTGCAGACCTCCGGTATGAGCGCAACCACCAAGCTGGCTCCTCGTGCGTTCGCTAGCCAGACGATGGCGGTGTGGTTCGCGGCGATGGCACTGGTTCAGGGGCTGCAGGCGCAGATCGTGAAACTGTTCGACTTCGACGAGTTCTCTAACGCGGTCGCGTACTTCGGTATTCAGGGCGGTCTGATTGTTGCCTACGGTGTGTTCTTGATCCTCGTGAGCCCGTGGATGACCCGCCGCATCAAGGCTGTCGCCTAGCCGGCTACGCAAGTTGCTTTGGCCGCCGCGTCAAGACTTACCTGTAAACGAAAGGAATGGACATGCTTAAACCTGAAGACCTTCCGTTTGACGTCAAGATTGTTGAAAACTGGATTCCGCTCAGCGACGGCACCCGGTTGTGGATGAAAGCGTGGATGCCGGTCACCGAGGAACCGGTTCCAGCGATCCTCGAGTATCTTCCATACCGCCACGGCGACTGGACGGCTCCGCGCGACCACGAGCGTCACCCGTTCTATGCAGGCCACGGTTACGCGTCCATCCGCGTAGATATTCGCGGTCACGGCAGCAGTGAAGGCGTGCCTGGGGATGAATACGATCAGCAAGAGCACGACGACGGGCTCGAGGTGATCGAGTGGATCGCTAAGCAGGACTGGTGCACCGGCAAGGTCGGTATGTTCGGTATCAGCTGGGGCGGGTTCAATTCGCTTCAGCTGGCGAGCTACAAGCCTGAGGCCTTGAAGGCGATCGTCACGGTGTGCTCAACCGATGACCGCTACGACAACGACGTCCACTACTTCGGCGGCTCGATGCTCGGGATCGACATGCACGCGTGGGCTGGGACGATGCTCGCGTTCGAATCCCGCCCGGTTGATAAACGGGTGTGGGGTGATAAGTGGCTTGATCAGTGGAAGTGCCGTCTAGAGAACATCGAGCCGTTCATCGACACCTGGGTTGCGCATCAGGTGCGCGATGACTACTGGAAGCACGGCTCCGTGTGCGAGGACTACAGTTCTCTGGATGCTGCGGTCATGGCGGTGGGCGGCTGGTATGACCCGTACCGCGACACCGTTTTGCGTTTGACCGAGCACCTTTCTGCGCTCGGCAAGAATGTTCGCGGCATCGTGGGGCCGTGGGCCCACCAGTATCCGGACCGTGACCTGCGTCCGGGCCCGCACATCGACTTCCTGGGTGAGACCCTGCGCTGGTGGGATCACTGGCTCAAGGGGGAGGACAACGGGGCGATGGATACTCCGTTGTTCCGTGGGTGGATCACGGATTCGGTTCCGCCGCGCTCCGCATACGAGAAGATGCCGGGCCGCTGGGTTGCCGAGAATCAGTGGCCGAGCCCGCACATCAAGCCAACCGAGCTGAGTTTGGACGGCGCGCACATTGCCCCGGTCGCGGCGCAGACCACCAATAGCGACGGTGCAGTTGAGGATGGTGGGGTAGAAGTTCGCGTGGCATCGCCTCAGGATGTGGGTGCCGATGCGGGCCGTTACTTCCCGTACGGCAACGCGGCTGATCTCCCGGTGGATCAGCGAAGCGATGACGGTAAGTCGGTTGTTTTCGATTTCCCTGTGGTTGAGGACATCGACATCCTCGGCAACGCTTCGGTCAAGCTGCGGGTCAAGTCGCCGACGAAGCGCGGGCAAGTGTATGTGCGCATCAACGACGTCGCTCAAGATGGATCGTCGACGCTGGTGACGCGCGGCAACCTGAACTTCAGCGCCCGCGAAGGCCGCGATAAGGCTGTTGCGATGCCGGTGGGCGAGTGGGTTGACGTCGAGGTCCCTATTACTGGTGTGGGCTATAGGATCCCTGCCGGGCACGTGTTGCGTGTTGCGGTCTCGAGCGCTTACTGGCCGTGGGTTTGGCCTCAGCCGGGCGGTGAAGGATTCAGCCTCGATCCTGCGGCGAGCGTGCTCGTGTTGCCCATGCGTGATTCGACTGATGGCGGCGATGCGGGTGAGCGTGCTGCGCTGGATGCTTCGGTGCGTTTCGATGATCCGGTTCGCATGGTTCCGTTGGATGTGAAGTATCCGGAAGCCGGTGAAGCTGGTGCCGCTGGAACAGCTCGTCCGGAACGCCTGATTTCGCAGGACGTCGTGGCCAACCAGACGGTGTTGCAAGTCGACCCCGCCTACGGTGGCACCCGTGTGTATCCGGATGGTCTGCACTACGACGAAGACACCGTCGAGACCTACTGGATCAACAAGGATGACCCGTTGTCTGCGCGCACCGAATCCGTGTGGACGGTCGGGATGCGCCGACCAGACATGGACTGGGATACCAAGATCGTCGCGACAACCCGTATGCGTTGCGATGCCGAGAACATCTACACGTACTCGCATGTACTCGCGTATAACGGCGAGGAACTGATCTTCGAGAAGACATGGGAGAAAGCGCATCCACGTATCGCAAGCTAAGTGAGTGAATTCGCTCAACAGTAGCGGGGCTAACGTCTAGACCTCCATAGTTTTTATGGCCCGGATCCTGGCGGGGTGTCAGCATCCGGCCATAAAACCGAAGGCTGTTCAGACAACAGTGTTCGGGGGTCTCTGTATAAGACGTTGGCTCCGCTACCTGTCTTTAAACCCCAATGAACGCATCGCTGATCACACGGGCCACCCGTCGCGACCGTGCCAATGCGCTCGCCGGCAGTAACGCGATCGCCCTTGCTAACCGATGCATCGACAGGTTCAACGGTTGTACGCCAACCTGAAGGCAACTGGATCGCAACCACGGGCCGGCCAGCAACAGTGCCAACGAAGCTGACCACGCCGTCGGCGGGTGCAGCCACAGCATCGCCGGCGGCAGCTTTCAACTGGACCCCGCGGCTTCCAGCGCTCCACACATGCTCAGGGGCTTCGAATCCACGCAACATGCCTACGTCTTCCCAGGATTCG
Organism: Pseudoglutamicibacter cumminsii; assembly: GCF_016907775.1. Lineage (NCBI taxonomy): Bacteria > Bacillati > Actinomycetota > Actinomycetes > Micrococcales > Micrococcaceae > Pseudoglutamicibacter > Pseudoglutamicibacter cumminsii. The sequence goes on from NZ_JAFBCO010000001.1 coordinate 1,566,865, forward strand.
TGTTGCCTAGGTTCACGACCGACCGGCGGAACCGGTTTCGCAGCTGTGAGGGCTACCGTGCAAATCAGCGCAAGCATGCACAGCAATACCGTTCGCGGTAGGCCGATGCCGGGCAGGGTCGCGATAGTAGACAAGCGGCTACGAGCGGGAGAGGGGCTGTGAACTTTCATGGTTCACAGTTCACTGCAGGATCGATGCGACTGGGCGCCTGCAAGTGAAAATGTGGATAGAAAACCGGCTTAAAAGAGCTTGTGGATCAGTGGAAAATGCAAGCCTAAACATGATGTAGAATTGGAACAGCAGTTTTGTGCGTGCGATCTCGTGTGCCCGAAACTGACTTCGCGTGAAGACGCTGCATATCGCCGATACACATCACCATCGATGCGCATCATAGACATGCACGCCCATCCCACGGTCCACAACTGGAACACTCCCGCAACGGGATACCGGAACTGGAAACGGATGAAGCGACCACCGGTGCGTTTTCACTAGGGGCCGGCAAACCCGCTAGGCCAATAACCGTCAAATACAACAGGGCCACTGTGCCCGTACAAGGAGAACGCAATGTCCGTCGTGACCATGCGCCAGCTGCTCGACTCCGGTGTCCACTTCGGCCACCAGACCCGCCGCTGGAACCCAAAGATGCGCCGCTTCATCATGACCGAGCGCAACGGCATCTACATCATCGACCTGCAGCAGTCGCTGTCTTACATCGACCGCGCATACGACTTCATCAAGCAGACCGTAGCCCACGGCGGCACGATCCTGTTCGTCGGTACCAAGAAGCAGGCTCAGGAAGCAATCGCTGAGCAGGCTCAGCGCGTCAACATGCCATACGTCAACCACCGCTGGTTGGGCGGCATGCTAACCAACTTCGCTACCGTTTCCAAGCGCGTTAACCGCATGAAGGAACTCGAAGAGATCGACTTCAACGACGTAGCAGGTTCGAAGTACACCAAGAAGGAACTTCTCCTCCTTGAGCGCGAACTCACTAAGCTGCGCGCAAACCTCGGCGGTATCCGCAACATGAACCGCACCCCATCCATGCTGTGGGTTGTTGACACCAAGAAGGAACACCTCGCCGTTGACGAGGCAACCAAGCTGGGCATCCCAGTTGTCGCTATCCTCGACACCAACTGCGACCCAGACGAGGTTCAGTACCCAATCCCAGGTAACGACGACGCCATCCGCTCCGTCTCCCTGCTGACCCGCGTTGTTGCAGACGCTGTCGCTGAGGGCCTCATGGCTCGCCAGGGCGGCAACAAGGGCGAAGCTGAAGAGCCAATGGCTGAGTGGGAGCGCGAACTCCTCGAAGGTGAGAACGCCTCCGAGAAGGCAGAGGAAGCTCCAGCCGAGAAGGCTGAAGAAGACGGTGGCCAGGCGGCTACCGAGTCCAAGTAATTTTCCGTCCATTACAACTTCCTACGAACGGGGATAACTCGAATGGCGAACTACACCACCGCAGACATCAAGGAACTGCGTGAGCGCACCGGCGCCGGCATGATGGATGTCAAGAAGGCTCTCGACGAGGCTGACGGCGACACCGCCAAGGCCCTCGAGATCATTCGCGTGAAGGGCCTCATCAAGGCCTCGAAGCGTGAAGGCCGCGCAACCGCTGAAGGCCTCGTCGCCGCAACGGTTGTTGACGGTGCAGGCTACATGCTCGAACTCAACGCAGAGACCGACTTCGTTGCTAAGAACGAGAAGTTCGTTGAGCTCGCAAACAAGGCTCTCGAAGCTGCAGTAGCTAACAACGTCGCTGACGTTGACGCTCTGCTCGCAGCAAAGATCGGCGACAACACTGTTGCTGAGGAAATCGAAGAGCTCTCCGGTGTTCTGGGCGAGAAGATCCAGCTCCGCCGCCTCGAAAAGGTTGAGGGCGCTCTCGTCAAGGCCTACCTGCACAAGACCTCGCAGGACCTGCCAGCTCAGGTCGGCGTTCTCTTCGCAGTAGACGGCACCGGCGAAGCCGCAGAGACCGCGGCTCACGACGTCGCTGTTCACGCAGCAGCTATGGCTCCTGTCTACCTCACCCGTGAGGATGTCCCAGAGGATCTGGTTGCTGAAGAGCGCCGCATCGCTGAGGAGACCGCACGCGCCGAGGGCAAGCCAGAGCAGGCTCTGCCGAAGATCATCGAAGGCCGCATGACCGGCTTCTTCAAGGAGAAGGTCCTGGTCGACCAGCCATTCGCTAAGGACACCAAGCAGTCCATCCAGCAGGTTCTGGACGCTGCTGGCGTCAAGGCTGTCGCCTTCGCACGCTTCCGCGTAGGCGCCTAACACGCCTCAGAGGAGCGTCATGCTCCAATAGCGCAACGTGTGCCCGCACTCATACAGAGTGCGGGCACACGTTTTTAAAGCAACTACCGCACCGGACGCCAACGTGCCGATGAACCGCGCGTGAGGGACGCAACCGGCATGCCTCGCACAGCCGCGCCTGGCGTATGCGAAAATAAAGGTCGATTGCCTACATACCTCCAAGGCCCAGAGGAGCCCCGATGTCGAACACCCCAACCAAGCAACGCCGTCGAGTTCTGTTGAAGCTTTCAGGAGAGGTTTTCGGTGGCGGCAAACTGGGTGTGGACCCCGCAACAGTACGACGCATCGCCGAGCAGATCGCTTCCACTGTTGGGGAAGTCGAAACTGCAATCGTTGTGGGTGGCGGTAACTTCTTCCGCGGCGCCGAACTCGCCGAATCAGGCATGGACCGCTCCCGTGCCGACTACATGGGCATGCTCGGTACTGTGATGAACTGCCTCGCGCTCCAGGACTTCCTCGAACAAACCGGCGTTGAAACCCGCGTTCAGTCCGCGATCTCGATGTCGCAGGTCGCAGAGGAATACATTCCACGCCGCGCGATCCGCCACCTGCAGAAGGACCGCGTCGTGATTTTCGGTGCGGGCGCCGGCCTCCCATACTTCTCGACCGATACGGTTGCCGCTCAGCGTGCGCTCGAAGTGCATGCAGACCAGGTCCTCATGGCGAAGTCAGGCGTTGACGGGGTCTACACCGCCGACCCTAAGACCAACCCTGACGCCAAGAAGTTCGACACACTGACCTACAGCGAAGCCCTCGCCGGCAACATCCGCGTCATGGATCAGACCGCGATGACGATGTGCAAGGACAACGGCCTCGACATGTTCGTCTTCGGTATGGAAGGCGAAGGGAACGTCGCCGCGGCGATCCGCGGCACCGCGGAAGGTACCCACGTCACCGTAGGCTAAGTGCCGCATCGGCCGCCGTCACGCTACAAGCCAAACAGGGTAGACGTGAGGCTCGGGGCCGCCGGCGAGTAGCCTAAGATATAAGACAGGATGCACCTTTGGTGAACACAACCTGTGGTGCACACAGACGGTGTAGATAGAACCCCGAAGGAGTTCCGATGATCCAGGAAGTGCTGAGCGAAACTCGCTCCGCAATGGAACGTACGATCGAAGCAGCGCAAGAAGACTTCGCAACTGTTCGTACCGGCCGCGCAAACCCGGGCTTGTACGCGAAAGTGATGGTCGAATACTACGGCTCCTTCACCCCGCTTCAGCAGCTGGCTTCCTTCCAGGTTCCAGATGCACGCACCATCCTCATCAACCCGTACGATGCGTCCTCGATCCGCGCGATCGAGAAGGCGCTCTCGGACTCGGAGATCGGCGCTAACCCATCCAACGATGGCCGCCAGATCCGCATCACCATGCCGGAGCTGACTGAGGAACGCCGCAACGAATACGTCAAGCTCGTACGTACGAAGGCTGAAGAGCACAAGGTCGCTCTGCGTAACCACCGCCGTAAGGGCAACGACATGCTCAAGGAACTCGAGGAAGACGGCGGCGTCGGTGAGGACGACGTCAAGCGTGGTGAAAACGAACTTAACCAGTTGGTTCGCCAGTTCGGCGACCAGATTGACGAGATGACCAAGAACAAGGAAGCCGAGCTTCTCGAAGTCTAATGACACACCCGTCTGGTTCCCGGAATGAGTCCAGCCCTGTCGAGGGGCTGGACTCATCGGTGTCTGCTGATGCAACGAAGGCACGCCGCGTGGCGTCGACTGATGTCGATGCGCCCTCGCGTGCTTCGGAACGTCCAGCGGCACCCGGGAGCCGGCGTGCCCGCCGCGAAGCCGAACGTGCAGCGGCTCGCGCGGCCGCTACCGGAGACCCTGACTCCGGAGCATCGACTGACACCGCATCGACTGTCACGGCGGAACCCGTAGCCGCATCGACCGTCACGGCGGAGCCCGTCGCCGCAGAACAGACCATTACAGCGGGCGCCACTACAGCGCCTGAGCCTAAGCAATCGAAAGCGGGGCGTGACCTTCCCGCGGCAATCGGTGTTGGCATGGGCCTCTTGGCTGCGCTTGGACTGGGGCTTTTCGTTTTTCCCTACCTGCTGATTGCTCTTGGGTGCTTGGTCGCGGGTATCGGGTCGTGGGAAGTCTCTCGTGCGCTCAAGGCGCGAACGGGTATTCCGATCCCACTCGCGCCTCTGCTCATTACAAGCCTCGCATTGCCGTTGCTTGCGGGCCTCTACGGCCCTGTTGCGTTGTCGCTTGGTCTCACAGCGTGCCTCTTGCTGGTGGTGCTCTGGAACATGCTGGAGGGCAGGTCTCACGGGCCGCAGTCGATTGGGCTGAGCCTCCTCGTGGTTGGGTGGGTTCCCCTTCTCGCGTCGTTCGCGTTCCTGATCTTCCAAAGTGAACGTGGCGCGTCCGCGTTGCTCACGGTGGTCCTGCTCGTTGTTTCTAACGACACGTTCGGTTACATCGTCGGCGCTACACTCGGCAAGCATCCGATGGCCGCCCGCATCAGCCCTAAGAAGTCTTGGGAAGGGTTCGCAGGCTCTGTGCTGGGCGCATCCTTGGTCGGGATTGCGCTGTGCCTGTGGGTTTTGCGGATCCCGTGGTGGCTTGGCCTGGTTTTGGCTGTCGCTACGGTCATCTGCGCTACGCTGGGTGATTTCGCTGAGTCGATGGTCAAGCGGGCGCTTGGTGTGAAGGACATGTCTAACTTGCTACCGGGGCACGGCGGGATGATGGATCGATTGGATTCTTTGTTGTTTGCGATGCCTTTCGGGTACGCGGTGGTCATGCTCGCTGAAGCGTTGGGCTGAGACCGCTGGGCTGAAACTCAGATAAACTCTCACATGCACACACCTCTATAGAAGGAGCGCGACGGTGCCTCACACGGATAACGCCGATATGGCTGGCACGTTGTTTAACCGGGTGGCGGACGACGCCTTTGGTTACGACACGGGGCAGGTCGAGAATTTCTTGGCGCGCGCCCGCAAGACGTACGAGTCGCGCAATCTCAACAAGGATGTCGTGACGAGCTCCGTTGTGCGCCGTGCAACATTCGACCCCGTGCGGGGCGGTTATGAGCCACGCGAAGTCGATGCCGCTCTGGACCGGCTCGAGGATGTTTTTGCGGCCCGTGAGCGGAACGCACTGATCGAGGCTGAGGGGCACGATCGGTGGCTCGAAAACATTTCGCAGGTTGCGATGGTCCTGCGTGCGCGGCTGCACCGTGAGCCAGGCGAGCGTTTCCGCCGTCCTTCGAAGAAGAATATTCCGTCGTATAACGTCGCGGACGTCGATGCGCTGTGTGACCGCCTGATCCAGTACTTCGAAGAAGACGTCCCGTTGAGCGTTGATGAGGTGCGTCGAGCCGTATTTGGCCGCGCCGAGGGCGCGGAAGGCTACGAAGAGAATCAAGTTGACGCGTTTTTGGATCGCACGATCGAACTCATGGCTGCGATCGACTAACACGGCAATGTGATCCGCTAATACGACTTAAACGCTGAGGGCCTGGCACTCAACAATGCCGGGCCCTCAGCGTTTAAGCATGCTGTGCTGAAGCGTTAGCTGAGCTCGAAGTGGTCTTCGGAGACGATCTCTTCACGCGCGTTAGAGAAATCTTGTGTTTGGCCGATCTGCTTGAAGCCGCGGCCTTCGAGGATTTTGTGGGTCCCCACGTTGTCGGCGACCACGGAAGCACGTACCGGCCGCTGTGGGAACTCCTCAAGCATCGCTTTGACGGCGGCGGTGGTGACGCCTTGGTTCCAGAATTCTTTGGCGGTCCAGAAGGAGAGTTCCGCATAGTCGTCGTGGAACGCCATGACGATCGAGCCGGCTACTTCACCGTCGTGTTCGATGGTGCGCACCTCGATCTTTGGGTCGCGGAGCATGCGGCCCCAGTGGTAGTCGAAGACGCTGCGGTCGCTGGGGTTGCGGGCGCTGAATGCTGCCATGAGGTTGGCATCCGGGTCCTGCTGGTGAGCGAAGAAGTGCTCGAGGTCCGCAGGTTCAACGGGGCGCAGGCGCATGTTTCCTCCGGGTAGCTGTTGTGTCAGTGTGTACAGGTTACCTATCTTAGGCCAGATGTGGTGTGCCTGGGATTTGCGTAAATGTTTGCCGGTGGAGGGTGGGGTTGCTCGATGGGGCGTTCATTCGTGGGAGACTAGCAGGGGCGCCGCTGCGCTTTGCTTTTGTTGTGTTGTTGAGGGGGCTTGTTGTGGCTCGGTCTGTTGTGGTTGTGGGTTCGACGGGGTCGATTGGTACTCAGGCTTTGTCGCAGATGGTGCGTGCTGCGGGCCGGTTTGTGGTCCGTGCTCTTTCTGCGGGGCAGCAGGCTCGTGAGTTGGCGGCGCAGGCGGTGGTGTTCCGGCCGGATGTGGTGGGTTTGGCTGGCGCTGAGGGGATGAGCGCTGACGATGTGCGTGGTGGATTCTTGTTGCATCTTGCGGGGGCTAAGGAGACTGCGGCGCGTGACGGTGGGCTTGATCTCGCGGGCGTCGGTTTTGTTGAGGTCGATGCGACGGGACTGGATGAGTATGAGCCCGAGCTCGTAGTCGGTGAGGATGCGGCGCGTGTGTGCGCTGGTTTGCCGGATGTCGATGTGGTGCTCAATGGGGTCACTGGGTCGCGTGGTTTGCGGCCGACGTTAGCCGCTATTGAGGCGGGTTCTGTGGTGGCCTTGGCTAATAAGGAGTCGCTGGTTGCTGGTGGCAGGTTGGTCATGGAAGCGGCGGCTCCGGGGCAGATTGTTCCGGTGGATTCGGAGCATTCGGCGATCGCGCAGGCGTTGCGTTCGGGAGCGCGTAGTGAGGTTGAGCGGCTCATCATCACCGCATCGGGCGGTCCATTCCGCGGCTGGAGCGCGGAACAGCTGGAGGATGTGACGCCCGAGCAGGCGTTGGCGCACCCGACGTGGGACATGGGGCGCGTGGTGACCACGAATTCGGCGACGTTGGTGAATAAGGCGCTTGAGGTGATCGAGGCGCACCTGCTGTTCGATGTTGCTCTGGACAGGATTGTTCCGGTTGTACATCCGCAGTCGGTCGTGCATTCGATGGTTGAGTTCGTGGATGGTTCCACGATTGCGCAGGCCTCGCCGCCGGACATGGGTTTGCCGATCGCGCTGGGCTTGAACTGGCCTGACCGTTTGCCGGGTGCGTGCGCTCCGGTCGACTGGACACAGGGGCATACGTGGGAGTTTTTCCCGCTGGATCATGACGCTTTCCCGGCCGTCGAGCTCGCAAAGAAAGCGCAGGAGACTTCGCCTACTCATATGGCTGTGTTTAACGCTGCGAATGAGGAAGCTGTGGACGCGTTTCACGATGGCGTGATTGGTTTCCGTAGAATCGTGGAGGTCGTCGCCCAAGTCGTTGAGGCTTACGATGCGGACGCTAATGCCGCGGAATATGGCCGTAGTGTCGAAGGTGTTTTGGCTGCTGAGACGTGGGCTCGGGACGCTGCCCGCAAGCTGTGGGCTTGAGTCGGCCCGCACAGCGTGGGCGTGACGCGGTTTAGGTTGTACCGGTTGGGATTGTGATGGATCAGGTTCTCGCGTATGTGATTGGCGCGCTCGTGATGCTGGTGGGTATCGGCATTTCGATTGCGTTGCATGAGGTCGGGCATTTGGTGCCGGCTAAGGCGTTCGGTTTGCGTGTGCCGCGCTACATGGTGGGTTTCGGGCCTACGTTGTTCTCGTTCCGCAAGGGGGAGACGGAATACGGTATCAAGCTGTTGCCGTTGGGTGGCTACATCACGATGATCGGTATGTATCCGCCGCATCAGGATGGTAAGCAGCGCCCTACGCGCACTGGTATTTTTCAGCAGCTTTCGGATGAGGCTAAGAAGGCCGAATCGGAGACGTTGCAGCCCGGCGATGAGAAGCGTCTGTTCCTGAACTTGCCTGTGTATAAGCGGATCATCATCATGTTGGGTGGTCCGTTCATGAACCTCATTTTGGCGTTCGTGTTTTTCGGGATCGTGCTCACGGGATTCGGGACTGCCACGCCAACGACCACGGTTTCTGAGGTGTATCAGTGCATTCAGTCGGTAGACGACGAGAACGCTCGCCCGGCGGGGGAGGCTCAGAAGTGTCCGGAGGGGGCTCCTGCGGGGCCTGCGTACGCGGCGGGCTTGAAACCGGGGGATGTCATTACTTCGGTTGACGGAGTGAAGCTATCTGACACGGATTGGTCGGCGCTCACGGACCGTATTAAGGCAAGCCCTGGTAAGGAGCTCAGCATCGGTTACGTTCGCGATGGCGTCGAGGAGACGACGACGTTGGTGCCGATTGAGACGGCCCGCCCGGTGGTCTCGCCGTTGGGGATGGTCGAGAAGAACCCCGACGGCACGGCAAAGACTCAGTCGGTGGGATTTGCGGGGATCGGCTCGACGGCCGAGATCCGCCCACAGTCGGTGACTGCGGTTCCGAGTTTTGTGTGGGAGAACGTCAAGGCTGTTTCTGGTGTTGTGACGCAGCTTCCTCAGAAGGTTGTGGGGGTTGCTCAGGCCGCGTTTAGTCCGGCTGAGCGTGATCCGAACGGCCCGATGTCCGTGGTGGGCGTGGGCCGCATCGCGGGCGAGATCACGTCGTTGGATCAGGTGAGCTTCAAGGATAAGATCGCGAGTTACGTGAGCCTGATGGGATCGTTGAACGTCGCGTTGTTCGTGTTCAACTTGATCCCGTTGCTCCCGCTGGATGGTGGCCATATTGCGGGTGCGTTGTGGGAGAAGGTTCGTAAGGCGTTCAATAAGCTGTTCAAGCGGCCAGATCCTGGCCCTGTGGATCTGTCGAAGATGTTGCCGGTCACGTATGTTGTTGCTGGTTTGTTGCTTGTGATGGCTGTGATTTTGATTTATGCGGATCTGGTGAAACCGGTTTCGTTGCTGTAGGGATCCAGGAGAACCAGCGCCAAGCATGGGAAGATAGAGGGCAACGGTACAACGATGCGCTGCTGGCCGTGCGAGCGCGGGTATACCCTGGGCTTGAACGGGTTCGGTAGTGGATCCGTCCATCACGTATGAGTTCTTGGAGGACACCTCGTGTCATCGGTTAATTTGGGAATGCCTGCACCGCCACCATTGACGTTGGCGCCGCGTCGAAAGACCCGCCAGATGATGGTAGGCAACGTTGGTATGGGGTCGGATCACCCGATCACGGTGCAGTCGATGACGACGACGAAGACGCACGATATCGGCGCGACGCTGCAGCAGATCGCTGAGCTCACGGCCGCTGGTTGCGACATTGTGCGTGTCGCGTGCCCAACTGACAAGGACGCCGATGCGCTGAAGGTTATCGCTCAGCAGTCCACTATCCCTGTGATTGCGGATATTCACTTCCAGCCTAAGTATGTGTTTGCCGCCATTGAGGCGGGTTGCGGCGCAGTGCGCGTGAACCCGGGCAACATCCGTAAGTTTGATGACCAGGTCGCTGAGATTTCTGCCGCCGCGAAGCAGTACGGGACGCCGATCCGCATCGGTATCAACGCTGGTTCGTTGGATAAGCGCCTGCTTGAGAAGTATGGCAAGGCCACCCCTGAGGCGCTCGTGGAGTCCGCGCTGATGGAGGCGGAGCTGTTCGAGGAGAACGATTTCTACGATTTCGGTATCTCCGTCAAGCACTCCGACCCGGTCGTGATGATTCGCGCGTACGAGTTGCTCGCCCAGAAGGGCGACTGGCCACTGCACTTGGGCGTGACCGAGGCCGGCCCCGCGTTCCAGGGAACCATCAAGTCCGCGACCGCATTCGGCGCGTTGCTGAGCCAGGGCATCGGCGACACGATCCGCGTTTCGCTTTCTGCCCCTCCGGTTGAGGAGATCAAGGTCGGCGAGCAGATCCTGCAGTCGCTTAACCTGCGCCCACGCCAGCTTGAGATCGTGTCATGCCCATCGTGTGGCCGCGCTCAGGTCGATGTGTACGAGCTAGCGAACAACGTGACCGAAGGCCTCAAAGACTTCAAGGTTCCGTTGCGCGTCGCCGTCATGGGTTGCGTCGTCAACGGCCCGGGTGAGGCACGCGAAGCAGACCTTGGTGTCGCTTCCGGTAACGGTAAGGGCCAGATCTTCGTCAAGGGCGAGGTCATCCGCACCGTCCCTGAAGACCAGATCGTGGAGACCCTGCTCGAGGAAGCCCACCGTATCGCGGAAGAAATGGGTGCTGACGAAACCGAGGGCGCATCGCCGTCGGTGTCGGTCCACTAGCCCAGTTCACTGCGTTCAGCTATGAGTCCATGGTGATTCGACAGATCGTGAACCGGGCGGGAGCCCGTGTGGCTGATCTGTGCTCGCCGGACCCGAGCGTCCGCACACTCACGAACGCGGACGCCCCGGCGCTGCTCACGTTGATCGCGCGGAACCCGCTCCAGCATGCGTTTATTCAGCAACAGCTCGATGTTGTGGACGGCAGGATCGATGTGTTGCCTGGCGCGCGCATCCTCGGCCGTTTCGACGATGCGGGAACACTGGTTGCGGCGTGCTGGGTAGGCGCGAACGTGGTTCCTGTCACGAGCGATCAAGGCGATGAGGCGCGGGAACACGGTGAGGCGTTCGGGCGCCGGATCCTCACCAGCCGGAAACGCTACGCTTCGATTTTCGGCCCGAAGGCTGGGGTCGAAGGGATCTGGGATGTCCTCAAGACCAGCCCAGGGTTTCCTCCGCGCAGCGTGCGGCTGACCCAGCCGTTCATGTCGCTCGAAGCCCCTCCCGCCATCGAGCCTTCGGGGCTTGTGCGGCAAGGCTACGTGAGCGATTTCGACGCGTTCTGGCCAGCATCCGTAGCGATGTTCACCGAAGAACTTGGTTATTCACCGCTCGACGTCGGCGAGGCTTCTTACCGCGCCCGCGTCAAACAGTTGCTCGCGTGCGGACACACGATGCTGGAACCAGGAGCCGCCGAAACAACGGTGAGGTTCAAGGCAGAACTAGGCATCGTGACGCAGGTAGCGACGCAAATCCAAGGCGTATGGATGCATCCAGACCAACGCGGGCTAGGGCTTTCGACAAGCCGCATGGCCGCCGTCGTCGAGCTAGCGCAAGCGTGGGCGCCGGTCACGACCCTGTACGTCAACGACTACAACTATGCAGCGCGAGCCCTCTACGAAAAAGTCGGTTTCCAGACCACCGGGACGTTCGCGACCATCCTGCTGTGAGCGACCATCCTGCTGTGAGCATCGTGCGCCGCTAGAGCTACCCACACCGTGAGCCGCCGTGCGTTGCCTGTCCCGCTGGTTCGCTCGCGCAGACTACACTGGACACGAGCCGTGACCGGATTCACCCGGTTTACGCACCCTTATTGCCGATTCACTCTGCACACGCCGATACACCCTGAAAGGGGAGGCCCTGTGGTAACACGCCTTTCAACGTTCTTCCTCCGCACACTGCGCGACGACCCAGCTGAAGCTGAGCTCGCAAGCCACAAGCTGCTGGTACGCGCCGGCTACATCCGCCGTGCAGCCCCGGGCATCTACTCGTGGCTGCCGCTGGGCCTCAAGGTTCTGAACAAGGTTGAGAACATTGTGCGCGAAGAGATGAACGCGATCGGCGCGCAAGAAGTCCATTTCCCGGCGCTGTTGCCCAAGGAACCGTATGAGGCGACGGGCCGTTGGGAAGAATACGGCGACAACATTTTCCGCCTGCAGGACCGCCGCAAGGCCGACTACCTGCTCGCGCCAACGCACGAGGAAATGTTCACCCTCCTGGTGAAGGACATGTACTCCTCGTACAAGGATCTGCCGGTGTACCTGTACCAGATCCAGACCAAGTACCGCGACGAAGCCCGCCCGCGTGCTGGCCTGTTGCGCGGCCGCGAATTCATCATGAAGGACTCCTACTCCTTCAACCTCGATGAGGAAGGCCTCGACGAGGCATACGCTGCCCACCGCACGGCGTACCTCAAGATTTTTGAGCGCCTGAGCCTCGAGATTCGCCCGGTCTTCGCGATGGCGGGTGCGATGGGTGGCTCGAAGTCGGAAGAATTCCTGCACCCAACCGAAGCGGGAGAGGACACGTTCGTGGTGTCTCCGGGTGGTTACGCTGCCAACGTTGAGGCCGTGACGACGCCGCCGCTGGACCCGATCGACTACACCAACGCGCCAGCCGTCCACGTAGAACTGACCCCGAACAGCGAGACCATCGAAACGCTCGTTGACGTAGCGAACGAGAACCACCCGAAGGACACCCCGTGGACTGCCGCGGACACGCTCAAGTGCGTTGCCGTGGTAGTTGTAACGCCGAACGGGGAGCGCGAACTCGCCGTGGTGGGTGTGCCGGGCAACCGCCAGGCTGACCTCAAGCGCATCGAGGCAACCATCGGCGAGCTCATGGGTATCGCCGGCGAGTCCCAGGTTGAGGTCGCTACGGATGAAGACCTCGAACGCCATCCGGAGCTCGTCAAGGGATACATCGGCCCTGGTTTGTCGAAAGAAGAAGCCGTATTGGGCCGCGAGGCGCGTTCGGGTGTTCCGTTTTTCGTTGACCCTCGCGTGGTTGAAGGTTCGAGCTGGATCACCGGCGCGAACCTCCGCGACCATCACGTATTTGGCTTGGTTGCTGGCCGTGACTTCGGTTGGGACGGCGTGCTTGAGGCTGTTGTGGTCGAAGACGGCGACCCGGCACCTGATGGCTCTGGTCCGTTGAAGACGACCCGCGGCATCGAGATGGGGCACATCTTCCAGCTGGGCCGCCGTTACGCTGAGGCGCTGGATCTGAAGGTTCTGGATCCGAACGGCAAGGCGCAGGTCGTCACGATGGGCTCCTACGGCGTTGGCGTGACCCGCGCTGTTGCGGCTATCGCCGAGGCACACCACGATGACAAGGGACTCGTATGGCCGCGCGCTGTGGCTCCGGCCGATGTCGTGGTGATCATCGCCGGTAAGGGCGATGAGCTCACGGAGACGGCCGAGGACATCGCGGGCAAGCTCGATGAAGCCGGCCTGGACGTCATGCTTGATGACCGTGCGAAGGTTTCGGCGGGTGTTAAGTTCCGCGACGCTGAGCTGATCGGTATCCCGACCACGGTTGTTGTGGGCCGCGGTGTGGCCGATGGTGTGGTCGAGGTCAAGGACCGCGCCACCGGCGAGGCTGAGAACATTGCGCTCGATGCGGTGGTTGAGCACGTCGCGCAGCTTGCGTCCCGCTAAGTTCACTTGATGCGTGTGGCCCGCTGGTGCAATACCGGCGGGCCACACGTGTGTTGCGGGTCTACTATGGGGGAATGGATTTCATCCTTACCGACACTGGCGCGCTCAACATCGGGTTGATTCTGTTGGTTTTGGGGGCCGGTTTCCTTGCGGGATGGGTCGATTCGGTGGTCGGCGGTGGCGGGCTGATTCAGTTGCCGGTCGTGTTGCTGATTCCGGGTTTGAGCCCGGTCCAGGCTTTGGCGACGAACAAGGTCGGCTCGATTTTCGGAACCACAACCTCGGCGATCACGTATGGCCGGCGGGTGCGGCCAGATGTAGCGACGAGCCTTGGACTTGCAGTAACTGCCGGGTTAGCGTCGGTCGGTGGTGCGGTGGTTGCCTCGGTGCTGCCTACGGAAGTGTTCAAACCCATCATCCTGTTGGCGCTCATCGTGGTTTTCATTTTCACGCTCGCCAAGAAGAACATGGGCTCGGCCACGGTTCTGAAGCATGCACACATGAAGCATCACGGCCGCGCGTGGGCTATCGGCGCCGCGATAGGTTTCTACGATGGCGTTCTGGGCCCGGGCACGGGGTCCTTCCTCGTGATCGCGTTGGTCGGGATTTTGGGTTATTCGTTCCTCGACGGTTCGGCGCGCGCGAAGATCGCTAACTGGGCCACCAACTTCGGTGCTTTGTGCTTCTTCATTCCTGCCGGCCACGTCGTGTGGCCGCTCGGGATTGCTCTGGGCATCGCGAACATGTTCGGCGGCTATATCGGTTCGCGCATGGCGGTTTCGGCCGGCTCGCGTTTTGTGCGCATCGTGTTCCTGGTTGTGGTGACCGCGCTCATCGTGAGCGTCGGTGCCGACACGGTGCGCCAGTTCGTTTAGCGAGTATGCCCTGCAAGCTGGAACGCCAAAGCGACCAGCGCGATGCGGGCCTTGCCTTCGTAGTGCGGCGCGAGACGCTGCAACGGCTCCGCTAGTGACGCCTTCGCGGCTACGAGCTTTTCTGGTCCTGCGGCGAGGTACTTATCGCGAGGTCCGATGGTCGCGGCGGCATATGGATGCCCGGAAGCTTTCCCGAGGCCTAGGGTCAGGTCGCGGGACGCCTCGAACCACTGCTGGTTGGCGGCGGTCGGGTTCCGGTAGGTAATGATGCGCGCGGCTTCGGTGATTTTAGCCGACGTGTCGCCAGCGCGGTCCCAGAGTTCGGCCGCGCGGTCCGCTTCCGTTGGTTGTGCTTTCGCAACGACCTTCTCCAAAGCGGCAACCGGATCAGTGACCTTAGCGGAAGCCGCCGCTTTCTTGACCACTGCTGCCGCATCGTTATCCACCGGCGGAGCACCGGCCTTCTGGGAAGCCGAATACAACGCAACCGAAGCCGCGATCAACCGGTCCACATCGCCACGGTTCAGCGGCGTGTCCTTGGGAGGGTGCAGGGCCAGCCGCATGAGCTCACCCGAAAACACAGAAGCACGTTTCGCATTCGCCTGGCCGCTCGCTTTGCGTGACGCGACGTGCTCTTCGATCTTCCGCATCTCACGGTTCGATACCGGGCCGCCCCACGCTTTCGCCCCGCCCAAAAGCTCATATACAGTCTGCGATGCCTTCGCGACGTCCTCGCCGCTGTGAGCTTTCTCAACATACGCAACCAAGATCCGCGCGGAATACACGGGGTTCTCCTCGGTGCGCATCACGGATTTATAAGCGACCGCATCACCCGGGCGAGCATTCGCAGAATAGCCCGAAGTTGTTGTCGTGACGCCCAGCCAGCATGCGCTCACCATCAAAACCGACACAACGGCGCGAGCGAGCCGAACACCCGGGTGTGAAACCCGCGCATGAGGGCGGCTGGCAGCTGCAGCCGCAGAATTCTGAATTGAACGCATACCGCTATAGTCCCATGCGGGTAGTGTAGATCTGTACAGGCAACGCACAAACAGTACAGGCACAGCGCGACGAGAGGAAAGCATGTCAGCCCACAACGTGTCGACCCATGAGGGTTCGCCATGGTCACCGCAAGCCATCACAGAGGCCATCAAGCCTGTGGTGAGCCAAGCTGGCCTGATCGTTGAAGACGTGACCGTCAAAGGTGGGGACACGCCAACCCTGCAGATTATCGTTGACCTCCCAACCGGCACGGAAACGGTTGAGCTCGATGCTCTGGCCGAGGTTTCGCAGCAGGTAGGCGAGGTTCTGGACGAGGGCTTGCTGGCTTCCTCAGGGGCCTACGAGCTTGAGGTGTCCTCTCCGGGCGCTACACGACCGCTCACACAGCCACGTCACTTCCAGCGCAACGTGGGTCGCGTCATCCGCGTTGTCGGCGAAAATGAAGACTTCACCGGAACCGTTCTGGAAGCCGATGACGCCGGCATCGTGATCGAGCCGATCAAGCCAGCCCCGAAGAAGGGCATGAAAGACAAGGTGCTTGACCCTGTACGTCGCGAGTATGCTGACATTCGTCGCGCAAAGGTAGACATCGAAGCCACCGCGGCGGCACGGTTGGCGGCAGCACAAGCCGCCGAAGAAGCGGCAGAGCCAGGTCTAACGGGCGAGGAGGCCTAAGAATGCATATCGATATGACGGCGTTGCGCCAGCTTGAAAAAGACCGCGACATCCCACTGGATAGGCTCATCAACGCGATCGAACATGCGCTTGTCCTCGCATACGACAAAGAGCCCGGCGCGATCCGTGGGGCTCGCGCTGAGCTTGACCGCAAGACCGGCGTGGCTACCATTTGGGCCCCAGAAGTCGACGAGAACAACCAGCGGATCGGTGAGTTCGACGACACCCCGGCAGACTTCGGCCGCGTCGCCGCTGCCACGGCCCGTCAAGTGATCTTCCAGCGTTTGCGCGACGCCGAAGACGAAGCCGTTCTGGGGACGTTCCGCGATAAGCAAGGCGAGATCCTCTCCGGCGTGATCCAGCAGGGCCGCGATCCGCGCATGATCCAGGTGGACCTTGGCACCCTCGAGGCTGTTTTGCCGCCACCAGAGCAGGTTCCGGGCGAGGATTACAGCCACGGCCGTCGCCTGCGTGTGTACGTAACCGATGTGCACCGTGGACCTAAGGGCCCATCGATCACGGTCTCGCGTACCCACCCGCAGCTCGTGCACAAGCTCTTCGAACTTGAGGTCCCGGAGATCCAGGAGAAGTCGGTCGAGATCGTCTCGATCGCTCGCGAAGCCGGCCACCGCACCAAGCTCGCGGTACGTGCTCGCGTTGAGGGTCTCAACGCCAAGGGTGCATGCATCGGGGAGATGGGTTCCCGCGTCCGCGCAGTGATGAGCGAGCTCAACGACGAGAAGATCGACATCATCACGTGGGATCCAGACCCTGCACAGTTCGTGGCGCACGCGCTCTCTCCAGCTAAGGTCCTCTCGGTTGAAGTTCTCAACGAAGACCTCCATCACGTTCGCGCTGTAGTCCCGGACGATCAGCTCTCTTTGGCGATCGGCAAGGAGGGCCAAAACGCCCGCCTTGCGGCCAAACTCACGGGCTGGCGCATCGACGTTGTCTCGCCTGCACGCCAAAGCGCTGTAGACTAGAGAGGTCAGACGTTTAGCCTGGCACGCCCGAATACAGGCCTCGCGATGGGAGCTCGTGGTGAACAACGGTTCTTCACGCTGCCCCATACGCACCTGCATCGGCTGCCGGCAAACCGATGACCAAGCCGTTCTTTTGCGGCTAGCGCAAGAGTCCGGAAGCACGCGAGTGGTTCCGGATCCGCAACGCCGTAAAACGGGACGCGGTGCATGGGTGCATCGCGACCCCGAGTGTGTACGGCGGGCAGTCTCTCGCAACGCGGCCAACCGAGCCTTCAGGGCTCAGGTCGTCGTAGACGAAGAGGAGTTGCTTGCCGTCATCAACCTGGGCACAACCCGTGTCCAGGGCTCAACCATGACCGATCAGAAAGCGGGTTAAGAAGAGTGGCAACCCGATGAACACGCAACGGTGATGGGCCAGAGATGAAAAACCTCAGGCTCGGAAATCAGCGTGCGTTCCGCTTGGCGGAGCGCACACCACGAAATCTACGGTCCGTGGTCTTACGCGAAACGTGCAACGCTTTCACTAGCTGATGCGCGTCAGCGCAGAAGGATACGCGGACCAGACTAGGAGAATTGTGGCCAAGAAGGTCCGCGTACATGAGCTCGCTAAAGAGCTCGGTATTCCATCCAAGGAAGCCATGGCAAAACTTGAGGAGATGGGCGAGTTTGTCCGCTCAGCTTCCTCCACGATCGAGCCGCCGGTCGTCAAGCGCTTGCGTGAAGCATTCCCAAGCGCAGCAGGCACCGATTCCGCTCAGTCGGAACAGCCTAAGGTCAAGACGGCACAGGTTCAGGGTGCAGGTACCCGTACCTCCGATCCGGCACCAGCGGCTCCAGCTAAGCCAGCTGACACCACGCCTAAGCCAGCCGCTAAGCCGGCAACCGCTAAGAAGGCAGACACGGCAGCTAAGCCTGGCCCGAAGCCAGGCCCTAAGCCTGCGGCAAAGGCGACGGAGAAGCCTGAAGCTAAGCCAGCATCGGACGTTAAGCCAGCCGCGAAGAAGGCACCGGCAGCGCCTAAGCCGACCCCAGGCGCAGCGGCACCGAAGCCTGGCCCTAAGCCAGGCCCACGTCCGGGAAACAACCCGTTCAGCACTCCGTCCCAGGGCCGCGGCAACGACGCCGGCCCACGCCCACCACGCGGCGGCGCCCGCCCAGGCCCACGCCCAGGCGGCCAGCGCGGTGGCGCTCCACGCCCAGGCAACAACCCGTTCGCAAGCCAGCAGGGAATGCGCGGTGAAGGCGGCGGTGGCCGCGGTGGCCAGCGTCAGGGCGCAGCGGGTGCAGGTGGCCCACGTCCGGGCGCACCACGCCCACCACGTGGCGCAGCAGCGGGTGGAGGCGGTCCACGCCCTAACCCGAACATGATGCCTAAGAAGCTCGACCTCAACGTCAACCAGCCGGGCCCAGGCGGCCGCGGCGGCGGTGGCGGACGCCCAGGCGGCGGTCGCTCCGGTGGCGGCGGCGGAGGCTTCCGCGGTGGCCGCGGTGGCGGTCGCGGTAACGCAGCAGGCGCATTCGGTCGCGGCGGTCCACGTCGTGGTCGTAACCGTAAGTCGAAGCGCGCAAAGCGCCAGGAGATGGAGCAGCAAGGCGCACCAGTCATTGGCGGCGTGGTTGTTCCACGTGGCGATGGCGAAACTGTGGTGCGTCTGCGCCGCGGTGCAACTCTGGCGGACTTCGCTGAGCGCATCAAGGCAGATCCAGCGGCACTCGTGACCGTGCTGTTCCACCTCGGTGAGATGGCTACGGCTAACCAGTCGCTCGACGAATCGACGTTCGAGATCCTCGGTGAAGAGCTGGGCTACAAGGTCCAGGTTGTCTCGCCTGAGGACGAAGAGCGTGAACTGTTCGAGTCCTTCGACATCGACCTCGAGGCCGAGGAAGAGGCCGAGACCGATGACATGCTCGAGCCACGCCCACCAGTGGTGACCATCATGGGTCACGTTGACCACGGTAAGACCCGCACGCTGGATGCGATCCGTCGTTCCAACGTGATCGAGGGCGAAGCCGGCGGTATTACCCAGCACATCGGTGCATACCAGATCTCTACGATGCACGAAGGTGACAATGGTGAAGAGGAACGCCTCTTGACCTTCATTGACACCCCTGGTCACGAGGCCTTTACGGCTATGCGTGCCCGTGGTGCCAAGGTCACTGACATCGCGGTCCTGGTTGTTGCAGCTGACGACGGCGTCATGCCGCAGACGGTTGAAGCACTCAACCACGCGCAGGCCGCGGATGTGCCGATCGTGGTTGCGGTCAACAAGATCGATAAGCCGGAAGCTAACCCTGACAAGGTTAAGGGTCAGCTCGCCGAGTACGGTCTGGTTCCTGAGGACTACGGCGGCGACACGATGTTCGTGCCGATCTCCGCTAAGCAGAACATGGGTATCCACGACCTGTTGGATGCGATCCTGCTAACCGCGGACGCCGCACTTGAGTTGCGCGCTAACCCGGACAAGGACGCTCGCGGTATCGCGATTGAAGCGAACCTCGACAAGGGCCGCGGTGCGGTCACGACCGTCCTGGTTCAGTCGGGTACGCTCGCGGTCGGTGACACGATCGTTGCCGGTAAGGCGCACGGTCGCGTTCGTGCGATGTTCGACGAGAACGGCGAAGCCCTCGACGTCGCGCTGCCATCGCGTGCGGTCCAGGTCCTGGGTCTTTCGAACGTTCCACGCGCTGGTGACACGTTCATCGTGACTCCGGACGAGCGTACGGCACGTCAGATCGCTGAGCGCCGCGAAGCAGCGGACCGCAACGCGATGCTCGCGAAGCGCCGCAAGCGCATTACGCTTGAGAACTTCGACGACGCTGTTGCTGAAGGCAAGATCGATACCCTCAACCTCATCCTCAAGGGTGACGTCTCGGGTGCTGTTGAAGCGCTCGAGGATTCGCTACTCAAGATCGATGTGGGCGACGAGGTTCAGCTGCGCGTCATCCACCGTGGTGTGGGTGCTATTACGCAGAACGACGTCAACCTGGCGACGGTCGACAACGCGATCATCATTGGCTTCAACGTCCGCCCTGCGGAACGCGTTGCTGAATACGCCGATGAAGAGGGCGTCGACATGCGCTTCTACTCGGTCATCTACCAGGCGATCGAGGACATCGAGAACGCACTCAAGGGCATGCTCAAGCCTGAGTACGAGGAAGTCGAGCTCGGATCCGCAGAGATCCGCGAGGTCTTCCGTTCGTCCAAGTTCGGTAACATCGCCGGTTCGATCGTTCGTAACGGCCTCATCCGTCGTAACGCGAACGCTCGCTTGGTGCGTGACGGCAAGGTCGTCAACGACAACCTCAAGATCGAGTCGTTGCGTCGCTTCAAGGACGACGCCACCGAGGTCCGCGAGGGCTACGAATGTGGTATCGGCCTGGGTAGCTTCAACGACATCAAGGAAGGCGACATCATCGAGACGTGGGAGCTTCAGGAGAAGCCGCGCGTCTAGTGAGAAGAATGTAGCGTGATGAACCGCCTCGCAGGTGGTGGACGCTAACGAAAGCCCGCGGCGGGTTGAGCGCATGTCTGCGCTTGCCCGCCGCGGGCTTTCGCGTTGCAGGAAGACTACGCAAGCACCGATAGGATAGGGGGAGCGAAATTATTGTTGATAGCGCACATCAGAATCGTGGTGCGCGGGAGAGGAGCACATCATGACTGGTTCGCCTCGTGCGGCTAAGTTGGCTCAGCGCATCAAGGTCGTTATGGCGCAGGCTCTCACGAAGGTGGTTCGTGACGATGCGATGGAGTCCGTTACGGTCACGGATGCGCGCGTGACGAATGATCTTCAGAACGCGACGGTGTACTACACGGTTTTCGGTGACGATGATCAGAAGGCTTACGTCGCTGAGCTGTTTGAAACGAACCGTGGTCGTCTGCGTAAGGAGTTGGGTTCGCAGTTGACGACGCGGTTGACCCCAACGCTTGAGTTCGTTCCGGATGAGGTCCCGATGAACGCTTCGCACGTCGAGGATTTGTTGCGTGCAGCGCGGCAGAAGGATGCTGAGGTCGCTGAGCTTGCTGCGGGTGCGGAGTTCGCGGGCGACGCTGATCCGTATAAGGAAGCGGAAGAAGAGGCTTAAGCGCTGTATGTCGAAAGCGCAGTCTGAACCGACCCCTGGTCTGGTTGTTGTTGATAAGCCCGCGGGTATGACGAGCCACGATGTGGTGGGCCGTTTGCGCCGTCTTGCTGGCACCCGGAAGGTGGGGCATGCGGGGACGCTGGATCCGATGGCGACCGGCGTCTTGGTTGCTGGCGTGGGGCGAGCTACCCGGCTTTTGACCTACATCGTGGGCGAATCGAAGACCTACGCGGCGACGATCCGCTTGGGCCAAACCACAACGACCGAGGACGCTGAGGGCGAGATCCTTGAGCGTCGATATGTTGCGGCGGTGACGCGGCCACAGCTTGACGATGCGGTTTCCGGGTTGACGGGCGAGATTCAGCAGGTTCCGTCGGCGGTGTCTGCGATCAAGGTTGACGGTAAGCGCGCGTATCAGCGGGTGCGTGACGGCGAGGACGTCCAGTTGGAGGCCCGCCCGGTTACGGTGCACCGTTTCGATGTCCTGGATGTTCGCCGGGCCGATGACGGTACCACGATGGACGTCGACGTTATGGTCGATTGTTCTTCGGGCACGTATGTGCGCGCTTTGGCGCGAGACCTCGGTGAAGCTCTCGGTGTGGGCGGCCATTTGACGGGGTTGCGCCGCACACGTGTGGGCGGTTTCAATGTGGGTCAGGCCCGGACGTTGGAGCAGCTGGGGGAGCAGTTCAGCGTTTTGTCGTTGGCTGATGCCGCGCGCCGACTGTTCCCGGTGCGTGAGGTGAGCGACGAGGAAGCCTTCGAGCTGGGGCATGGTCGCCGTATCACGCCGTCGGAATCTGCTGGCGTGACGGCAGCGATCGACCAGGCTGGCGAGCTGATTGCGTTGATTGAGAACAAGGTTCAAGGCACGCATTCGATGGCGAAACCGGCTTTGGTGTTCGCCCCACGCTAGGCCGCGCACACCTCTCAATAGTTGTTCTAGTTTCAAAGTTTTTCCGGGGAGATTAAGTAGCCGTGTTGATGGATGGCTTCGCGATCGCGGGCGTTGTGGTGTGCGTTATCTCTATGGTCGTTGGTATTGCGATGACGGTCATGCGCACGTTTCCTGCGGACTCGTCGATTCTGAGCCTTGGGCTGGTTGAGCTGTACCTGGTTGTATATGGCGTTCAGGCGGCGATTCGGCATGCGGGCTCGCAGCCGCTGATTGGTGCAGGCTGGGAGTTTTGGGGATACCTCGCAACTGCGTTGTTGCTGGTCCCGTTGGCTGCCTGGTGGGCTATCGGGGATAAGTCCCGGTGGTCTAACACTGTGATGGCTGCCGCTGGTTTCACCGTGTTGGTGATGCTGGTGCGCATGCAGCAGGTGTGGCACGGCCAGGGTTTTTTCGCCGGCTAGGAATACGGTGGGCTAGGAATTGATGAGTGGAATGGATAATCACGTGACAGATACAGCACGGCGGAAAGGCTCAGCACAACCGAACTCAACACAACCGAACTCAGCGCAACAGAGTCCAGTGCAGGCTAAGAACAAGGGCCTGGGCCGCATTTTGGTTGCGGTGTATGGCGTGTTTGCGTTGTCGGCTTTCGCGCGTTCGGCGTATCAGATCGCTACTGAATTCTCGGTTGCACCGGTTGCGTTCACGCTTTCGGCTCTCGCGGCCGTGATCTATATCGTGGCGACGGTCGCGCTAGCGATGCCGGGTATCAAGGCCTGGCGCGTAGCGTTCGTGGCGGTCATCGCGGAGTTCGTGGGTGTGGTTGTGGTTTCGATTCTGTCCTACGCCTCGCCTGAGCTGTTCCCTAAAGCGAGCGTGTGGAGCCACTTCGGTCAGGGCTATGGTTATGTACCGTTTGTTCTGCCGATCATCGGTTTCTGGTGGCTGTGGGCCCACCGCCCTAGCAAGGCAGCGGCGTAGGTAGCTCTGCAGCACAGCCAAGAGTGCCGCGTAACTGTGCCCCGCATCGGCGGCTAGCTTGTTCGTGAGAGAATAGCGCCGGGCGTAATCGATCTTCAGCACGCGAGGAGTCTTTGTGCATATTTGGAGGGATCCTGCCGAGGTTCCGGAGTCGTTGACGTGTTCGGTGGTGACGATCGGTAATTTCGATGGTGTTCACCGCGGTCACATGGCTTTGCTGGATCGTGTTGTGAAGCTCGCCGCGGCGGCGGATGAGCCGTGCCTGGGTGTTGTCATGACGTTCAGTCCGCATCCGGCCACGGTGCATAGGCCTGCGTTTGCGCCGGTTCCGATCATGGCTGATGAGATTAAGGATATCCACTGTGCTGAAGCCGGGATTGACGCGGTTTTGCGCTTGAATTACACGTGGGAATTCGCGCAACAGACCCCGGAAGAGTTCATCAAGAATTACGTCGTTGATGTGTTGCATGCTCGCGCCGTGGTCGTGGGCGAGGATGTGCGTTTCGGCCTCGATAATGCGGGCGACATCAACGTCTTGCGTGAGCTTGGTGAGAAGTTCGGTTTCGAGGTTGTCACGCTTTCGGATGTGGGGGAGCAGCGGCGCTGGTCCTCGACGTGGGTGCGTGAGGCTCTCCAGGTTGGCGACGTAAAGTCTGCGGCTGAGGTTTTGGGCCGTAACCACCGCATGTACGGGGCCGTGGTGCATGGTTTTGCGCGCGGCCGCGAGCTGGGTTTCCCGACTGCGAACTTGTCGGATGAAGCGACTGGTTTGATGCCGGCTGACGGCGTGTATGCGGGCTGGTTGATCGATGAGGCGGGCGTGTGGTGGCCGTCAGCGATCTCGATTGGAACGAACCCGACGTTCGACGGCGTGGTGCGCGTGGCCGAGGCGTTTGTGATGGACCGGCCGGAAGGTGAGCAGGTTGAGGAGTTCAATCTGTACGACCAGAAGGTAGTGCTCGAGTTCGTGGATCACTTGCGCCCGACTGTCACGTATCGCGGACCGGAAGCGTTGATCGAGCAGATGCACGTGGATGTCGACCGGGCGCGCGAGATTCTGCGTGGGGATGCCGACGCCCGTCCCGACGTCGTCAAAGTAGCCGCCGGTTGATGGCGGTTTTGGTGTAACGGCGGTTGTGATGTGACGAATCGGGTTCCGATGCCTGACGGCAGCATGTCTCGGGTTCCGAATCTTCCGCAGAGCGGGCCGAATCTTGGTGCTGCTCAGCGTTCGCAGATCGGTTCCGCGTGGGCTGGCTCGGGCGCTGATTACGATGCGGTCAGGCCGCACTATCCCGACTGGTGCGTGAGTTGGCTGCTGGGTTCTGAGCCTGGCCGCCGCGTGGTTGAGGTCGGGGCGGGAACGGGCTTGTTCACGCGCGATCTGGTTGCGGCAAGGCACCACGTTGTGGCTGTTGATCCTTCGGAGTCGATGCTCGAGGTTCTGCGCGAGCAGGTCCCGGGTGTCGAGGCGGCCCTGGTTGGCACGGGCGAGTCGACCGGTCTGGATGCCGGTTCCGACGACGATGCGGTCCCGACAGCTGATGCGGTGGTTGCCGCGCAGGCATGGCACTGGGTTGATCCTGTTGCGGCTGGGGCGGAAGCGGCCCGCTTGACGACTGGATCCGCCAGCCCAATGCTTGGGCTCGTGTGGAATCAGCTCGATGTTCAGGTTCCGTGGGTACACCGTTTGGCGCGCATCATGCACGCAGGCGACGTGCATCGGGACGCCGAGGTAGCCGCGCAGGCGGGACCTTTGTGGCGCATCGATGAGGTCCGGGAAGACCACTGGACCCAAGAACTCAGCGTCGAGCAGGTTTTCGACCTGACCCGCACAAGGGCCTATTGGTTGCGTTCCAACCAGAAAACCCGGGAGCGCGTGGAAACTAACTTGCGCTGGTACCTGCACGAACATCTGGGGTATAAGCCAGGCGAGCGCATCGACATCCCGTACCGAACCCTCGCGATGCGTAACGTGCGCGTGTGAGGCGAGCCACATCGACGCTGTGTGCTCGTCGCGGGCTATTGATTGTCTTGATAGACTTACAGATGGTGTTAGCTGCAGTCCGCGGTGGCTACCATCCCCGGCGACGATGGCCCAGTAACACGAGCTGAGTGCGATCTCGCGCGGGTTCACTGTACGCGGCACACTCTCAAGGAGTAAACACATGGCTCTTGACCAGGCCGTAAAGCAGGAGATCATCAAGGAATACGCGATCCACGAGGGCGACACCGGTTCCCCTGAGGTTCAGATCGCTGTGATGTCCCGCCGTATCTCTGACCTGACTGAGCACCTCAAGCATCACAAGCACGACCACCACACCCGCCGTGGCCTCATGGCGCTGGTTGGTCGCCGCCGCCGCATGCTTGGTTACCTCAAGTCTGTAGACATTGAGCGCTACCGTTCGCTGATTGACCGCCTCGGTCTGCGCCGCTAATGTCTCACGTGTTAACGCCCCGGAAACCCTTCCGGGGCGTTAACGCATCAGAAGTTCAAATCCCTGTCCACACAAGGTTTTGAACATGATCTAACCCAATACATAGTCAAGAACGCTGACGCCCGAGACGTTCGCGTGTGGTCCTCGGTAGTGGCCCGCGGTGCAACACATCCGGACTCGTCCTCAACAGGACGGCCAGATGCAGTACCGATGGCCTCGATCGAGCACCAACCGCGAAAACGCGTTTCGTTGTTGACGTGCATTTTTAGGAGAAAACTTAGTGGAAGCTACTGACATTCAGTACTCAGAGGCCGTGATTGACAACGGCCGTTTCGGTAAGCGCACCATCCGTTTCGAAACCGGCCACGTAGCCAAGCAGGCTGCCGGTTCGGCAATGGTGTTCCTCGACGACGACACCTCGATGCTTTCGGCGACCACCGCCGGCAAGCACCCGCGCGAAGGCTTCGACTTCTTCCCGCTCACGGTAGACGTCGAAGAACGCATGTACGCCGCGGGTAAGATCCCGGGCTCGTTCTTCCGCCGCGAAGGCCGCCCATCGACCGAGGCGATCCTCGCGTGCCGTCTTATGGACCGCCCGCTGCGCCCATCCTTCGTCAAGGGCCTGCGTAACGAGGTCCAGATCGTGGTCATGGTGACTTCGATCAACCCAGAGGACTACTACGACGTGGTTGCTATTAACGCGTCCTCGATGTCTACCCAGCTGTCTGGCTTGCCGTTCTCCGGCCCGATCGGCGGCGTCCGCATCGCACTCATCGATGACGGCGAAGGCGCACAGTGGGTTGCGTTCCCAACCAAGAGCCAGCTCGATGACGCCGTGTTCAACATGGTTGTTGCCGGCCGCGTTGCTGGCGATGACGTCGCGATCATGATGGTTGAAGCTGGCGCTACCGACCACGCATGGGACCTCATCCACGGCCGCGGCGTGACCGCACCGACCGAGACCGTTGTCGCTGAGGGCCTCGAGGCAGCTAAGCCGTTCATCCGCGCCCTCGTTGAGGCTCAGGCAGACCTCGCATCCCGCGCAGCTAAGCCTGCTCGCGAGTTCCCAATCTTCCTCGACTTCGAGGACGACGCGTACGAGGCAGTCGAGAAGCTCGCTTCCGCGAAGCTTGCTGACATCTACCAGATCGCTGACAAGCAGGAACGCCAGGACGCCGACGACGCACTCAAGGAAGAAGTCCTTGAGGCTCTCGCGGGCGAAGGCAAGGAGTTCGAGGAACGCGCTTCCGAGATCTCCAAGGCGTACGGCGCAGTCACCAAGCACATCGTGCGCCAGCGCATCCTCAAGGACCAGGTCCGCATCGACGGCCGCGGCCTGACGGACATCCGCCAGCTGCTCGCCGAGGTCGAGGTTCTGCCTCGCGTTCACGGTTCCGCGATCTTCGAGCGTGGCGAAACCCAGATCATGGGTGTCACGACGCTCAACATGCTCAAGATGGAGCAGCAGATCGACTCGCTCGCCCCGGAGAAGGCGAAGCGCTACATGCACCACTACAACTTCCCACCGTTCTCCACGGGCGAGACGGGCCGCGTTGGCTCTCCGAAGCGCCGCGAGATCGGCCACGGTGCCCTCGCAGAGCGCGCACTCGTTCCGGTTCTGCCGTCGCGTGAAGAGTTCCCTTACGCGATCCGCCAGGTTTCCGAGGCGCTCGGCTCCAACGGCTCGACCTCGATGGGTTCGGTCTGCGCATCGACCCTGTCGATGTACAACGCTGGTGTTCCGCTCAAGGCACCTGTTGCAGGTATCGCGATGGGTCTGGTCACCGACACGGTTGACGGCGAGACCCGCTACGCCGCCCTGACCGACATCCTCGGCGCTGAAGACGCGATGGGTGACATGGACTTCAAGGTTGCCGGTACCCGCGACTTCATCACCGCGATCCAGCTGGACACCAAGCTGGACGGCATCCCAGCATCCGTGCTCGCCGCCGCGCTCAAGCAGGCTCACGAAGCCCGCGTCCACATCCTGGATGTCATGGACTCCGCGATCGACTCGCCAGACGAGATGTCGCCATACGCTCCACGCATCATCTCCTTGAAGATCCCAGTGGACAAGATCGGTGAGGTCATTGGCCCTAAGGGCAAGATGATCAACCAGATCCAGGAAGACACCGGCGCTGAGATCTCGATCGAGGACGACGGCACGGTTCTGATCGGCGCGACCGACGGCACTGCAGCTGAGGCGGCACGCGCAACGATCAACGCGATGGCTAACCCACAGATCCCTGAGGTTGGCGAGCGTTACCTCGGTACCGTCGTCAAGCTGACCTCGTTCGGCGCGTTCATCTCGCTGACCCCGGGCAAGGACGGCCTGCTGCACATCTCCGAGCTGCGTAAGCTCAACGGCGGCCAGCGCGTCAACGACGTCGAGGACGTTGTTGGTGTAGGCCAGAAGCTCCAGGTTGAAATCACCAAGGTCGATGACCGTGGCAAGCTTTCGCTCGCCCCAGTCGTTGACGAGGAAGAAGGCGAAGGCGACGCCGAGTAATCTCGCGTGATCGCTTGAGCTGATTTGCTCATACGTGTCAGGGCCCCGGAACCTCACAAAGGTTCCGGGGCCCTGTGCGTCATGAGCTGTCATTGGTTTGGGTTGCGTGTGAGGCGTGGATCACGATAGTAAGCATTGTTAGTGAAACATGGTGGTGTGATCGCTTACGGAGGACGGATGTCTGCGATAGAAGCTTTTATGGCCAGGCTGGCTGCGGGTTCGGTTGAGATGGTGGATCTCACGGCGCCGCTGTCGTCTGAGACGCCTACGTTGACGTTGCCTGACCCGTTCCTGAACCTGGACGATTTCAGCCTCGAGCAAGTTTCGGCCTACGACGAGCCGGGTCCGTTCTGGAAGCACCACAACATCCGCACGGGTGAGCACATCGGAACCCACTTGGATGCCCCGGTGCACTGGATCAGCGGCCGTGACGGTAAGGACGTTTCGGAGATCGAACTTCCGCGGCTCGTGGGCCCTGCGGTGGTCTTGGACTTCACCGCCGAGGTCGAGGCTGACCCTGATTTCTTGGTCGACGTTGAGCACCTGAAGGCCTGGCAAGAGCGCCATGGTGTGTTTCCTGAAGGTGCGTGGCTACTGTTTCGCACCGGCTGGGATCAGCACGATCACAGCGAGGAAACGTTCCTGAACGCAGACGAAAACGGCTCCCACACCCCGGGCTTCACGGTTGAGTGCGCCCGCTACATGGCGGACGAGCTACCGATTTCGGGCATGGGCGTTGAGACCGTCGGGATCGATGCGGGCCGCGGCGGGGAACAGGACCCTCCGTTCCCGGTGCACTACTATCTTCTGGGCGCGGATAAGTACGGGATCACGTCGCTCAAGAACCTCGCGAAGCTGCCGGCGACGGGCGCGATGATTTCGGTGGCCCCGTTGCCTATCGTGGGCGGCACGGGTTCACCGTGCCGTGTCTACGCGTTCGTAGAAAAGTGAGCTCCTAGAAGTACTGGCGTCGAATAAAAGAGAAGTGGTTATGAACGTCGCGGAACAGGTCGGGGCACTGCTGGCTGAGCTGGGTGTCGGGCATGCATTCGGTGTGGTCGGTAGCGGTAATTTCGTGGTGACCAACGCCTTGAAGGCGCACGGCGTCCCGTTCACGGCTGCCCGGCACGAAGGCGGGGCGGCGAACATGGCGGACGCGTATTCGCGGGTCTCCGGCAAGGTTTCGGTGCTGAGCGTGCACCAGGGCTGCGGGCTTACGAACGCGACCACCGGGATCGGCGAGGCCGCGAAGTCCCGTACCCCGATGATCGTTCTCACGGGCGAGTCCGCGGCGAGCGCCGTGGGTTCGAACTTCGCGATGGATCAGGACGGCCTGGCGGAGTCGGTGTACGCGGTTTCGGAACGCGTTCATTCAGCTCAGACCGCGGCCGCCGATGTCGCGCGCGCCTACCGCACGGCCGTCAACGAACGCCGGACGGTAGTGCTGAACCTTCCGCTGGATGTTCAGGTTCAGCCTGCGGTTGCGGGCGCTGTTGCACCCGTGCATGAGACGGAGCCGGTGCGGCCGTCGAAGCACAGTGCCGCACGAGTGCGGCCTACACAGCAAAGCGTTACTGCGCTCGCCGAGCTCATCTCGGAAGCGCAGCGTCCCGTGTTTATTGCGGGCCGCGGCGCGAAGCACGCACGCGATGCGATCGCGCGGTTGGCTGAACATACAGGCGCGCTGGTGGCCACATCGGCGGTTGTTAAGGGCCTCTTCAACGGCGAGGACTTCAACCTCGGGATCTCAGGAGGGTTCTCGTCCCCGGTCACGGCCGAGCTCATCAGCAACGCGGACCTGCTCGTGGGCTTCGGGTGCGCGATGAACATGTGGACCATGCGACACGGAACGCTCATCGGTGCGGACGCGCGCTTGGTGCAGGTTGATGTTGAGGACGCCGCGCTTGGACGCAACCGGCCCATCGACCTCGGTGTGCTGGGTGACACCGCGGAAACAGCCGCCGACGTCCTGGACCACATCCGCGTAGGCCAGCCGGAGCCGCGCATCGGCTACCGAACCGAGGCCAACCGCGAGCTCATCGCGGCCCGCAGCGCGTGGGCGAGCGAGCCGTACAGTGATATGTCCAGTGGTACTGATCTTTCTACCGGCGCTGGAACACAAGCGCGCATCGACCCGCGCACGCTGACCATCGAGCTCAATTCGATTCTGCCCGCGGAACGCATCGTGAGCATCGACTCGGGTAACTTCATGGGGTATCCGAGCCAGTTCCTGGACGTTCCGGACGCGGACGGGTTCTGTTTCACGCAGGCGTTCCAAGCGATCGGGCTGGGGCTCGGCACGGCGATCGGGGCGGCACTCGCTCGGCCCGACCGGATGCCGGTGCTCGGAACCGGGGATGGCGGCTTCCACATGGCCATCGCGGAGCTTGAAACCGCGGTGCGGCTCCGCTTGCCGCTCGTGTGCATCGTCTATAACGACGCCGCCTACGGTGCCGAAATTCACCACTTCAATGCGGATGGTTCCGAGCCGGACATATCCACGGTGACGTTCCCCGACACCGATATCGCGGCCATCGCCCGCGGTTTCGGCGCCGAAGGTGTCACGGTGCGCACGGTTGAAGACCTCGCGGCAGTGCGAGAATGGGTTGAGAGCGATCCACACACGCCGCTCGTGATCGACGCGAAGATCGCGTCAGACTCCGGGGCATGGTGGCTCGCGGAAGCGTTCAAAGGCCACTAATAGTCAGAACCGCACTGTACTGTAATGCAACAGTACGGTGTGCTTGGCCCCGCCCGGATGAGCTGCTGATCCGCCGGTACTGCCTGCCCGGATTCGCTACGAACTCAGCCCAGAAAGGATTTGTTGTGCCCATAGATTTGCCGTTGGTGCCTTCCCCGGAGCGTCTTGAACAGACGCTGCGTCAGGACGAGGACGGTTCGATCGTCCGCCGCACTGTTTTGCCGTCTGGCGTGCGTATCTTGACGGAACACATGCCGGCAGCGCTTTCGGCATCGGTGGGTTTCTGGGTTGGCGTCGGCTCCCGCGATGAGGCGGAGGGCCAGTACGGTTCAACGCACTTCTTGGAGCACTTGTTGTTCAAGGGCACCCCGACTCGTTCCGCCCTCGATATCTCTCTCGCTTTTGACCGCGTGGGCGGGGAAGCGAACGCTGCGACCACCAAGGAAACCACGTGTTATCACGCCCGCGTTTTGGGCGAGGATTTGCCGATGGCGATCGAGGTCATCTCCGACATGGTGACCCAGCCGTTGCTCGATCATGAGGAGGCGGAGCGGGAACGCGGCGTGATCCTCGATGAGCTTGCGATGGACGCGGATGATCCGTTGTCGATGGCTCACGAGCAGTTCTCTCGCCTGATCTTTGGTGAGCATCCTCTGGCCCGCCCGGTGGGTGGCACGCGTGCGGAGATCCGCGAGCTCAAGGTCGAGGAGTTCCGCGACCACTACGTCAAGCATTATGCCCCGGAAACGCTGGTCATTACGGCCGCTGGCGCGGTAGATCACGACGATGTGGTCCGGATGGCCACGGAGGCGCTCAAGGCCGGCGGTTGGGACTTGGATACGGAACGGACCCCGATGCCTCGACGGACTGCGGCGTACGGTGTCGCGATGGATGCGCAAGCGCTCGGGACTCACGACGGTATTCCGGAGCCTGTTGAACAGTTGCGCGCGATGCCTGGTTCCCAGGCCGGCGTATTCCGCATTTATAAAGACATCGAACAAGCCCAAGTGTTCTTGGGTGTTCCGGGCCTGCCATCCGATTCGGAGAACCGCTTTGCGCTCTCGATCCTCTCGACTGTCTTGGGCGGCGGAATGTCCTCGCGCCTCTTCCAGGAAGTACGCGAACGCCGCGGTCTCGCATACTCGACTTTCGCGATGACCGCCGGTTATTCAGACACCGGGTTCTTCTCGCTCTACGCCGGATGCGCGCCCGAAGACGCCGAAACCACGCTCGAAGTCCTGGGGGAGCAGTTTGACCTCATCGCGGCCGAAGGCATCACCGAAGACGAACTCGACTGGGCCGTCGGTTCGCTCGCCGGACAATCCGTCTTGACGGGCGAAGACCACGGCCCACGCATGTCACGCCTCGCAGGCGCTGAGCTCATGACCGGCCACTACGTGACCCTCGAAGAAACCCTTGAGAAGCTGCGTGCCGTAACCCGCGACGACGTCAAGGCGCTCGCCGCACGCTTGGCCGCCCAGCCGCGTACCGCGGTGATCCTCGCACCAGAGGCCTACATCAGCGAATAAAGGCTGCGTTGCTGACAAAGGTTACGACGCCAGGGCTCTCGGTCCCGCCAACCGGTAACGTTAAGGACACATCAACGCAATAGGGGTTCAACGCCGCGGGCGTATACCCGTTTCAGGAGGAATCGTGGCTGAAAAGAACATGGCTAACGTCGAAAGCTTCGAGCTCGACCACACCGCAGTCAAGGCCCCTTACGTTCGCCTTATTGCGGTCGAACATGGCCCAGATGGCAACGGAACTATTTCCAACTTCGATCTGCGCCTGCTGCAACCTAACGAAGAGGCCATCGACACCGCGGGCCTGCACACCATCGAGCACCTTCTCGCGGGCCTGATGCGCACCCGCCTCGACGGCATCATCGACTGCTCGCCGTTCGGTTGCCGCACCGGATTCCACCTCATCACGTGGGGAACCCCAAGCAACGAAGAGGTTGCTCGCGCGCTCAAGTCGGCGCTTGAAGCGATCCGCGACACCGTGGAATGGGAAGACGTCCCAGGCACCACGGAAATCTCGTGCGGTAACTTCAAGGACCACTCGCTGCACTCGGCTAAAGCCTGGGCAGAACGCATCCTGCGCGACGACTTCTCGATCGACGCATTCGACCGCAGCGTGACCGTATAAATAACCACGCCCCACCTCAACAAACATCCTGGAGCATCACACCGTGACTAACCCGCAGACCACTTCACCCCTCCGTGTCGCGATTATCGGTGCGCGCGGACGCATGGGGTCGCAGGCAGTCGCTGCCGTCGGCGGCGCGGAAGACATGGAGGTGGTCGCGCAGATCGGGCGAGGTGACTCGCTCGAAGCCATGGTCGATGCGGGGGCTACACACATGGTGGACCTCTCCGTCCCGTCGGCGACGGCGGATAACGTCGCGTTCGCTATCGAGCACGGCATCCACGCTGTCGTAGGCGCGACCGGCTGGGACGATGAGCGGCTCGTCTCTGTCCGCAAACAGCTTGAAGGCAAGCCTGAGGTTGGTGTTCTGATCGCGCCGAACTTCGCGCTCGGTGCTGTGCTTGCCGCCCAGTTCGCGGCCAAGGCGGCGCCGTACTTCGAATCGGTCGAAGTCATCGAGATGCATCACCCGGACAAGGTCGATGCGCCTTCCGGGACCGCTGACCGCACCGCGCGCATGATCGCCGAGGCCCGGGCAGAGGCCGGAACCGCGCCGAGCCCTGACGCAACCGAAACCGACGCTGACGGCTCACGCGGTGCGGTGATCGACGGCGTCAACGTTCACGCGGTCCGCCTCCGGGGGCTCGTGGCGCATCAAGAAGTTCTGTTCGGTTCGGTTGGCGAAATGCTCACGATCCGCCATGATTCTTTCGACCGCGTCTCCTTTATGTCGGGAGTGTTGCTCGGCCTGCGCACTGTCGCGCAACGGCCCGGGCTGACCCACGGGCTCGAAGGCTACCTGGACCTCGGGGCCTAAATAGTTCGTGGCATAGACCGTTCGCGGCACACAAGGAAGCGCTAGCTCAGTATGAAAGCAAAGATTTTCACCGGCATTATTCTCGCCGTCTATGTCATCTACCTCATCGCGTTCTTCGGTTCCGTGGTGAGGTTGTGGCAGACCGGCCAGCCCATCGCGATCGCGCTCGGCGCGGCCATTCTTGTGGTTCCACTCATCGGCGTGTGGATCCTGATCCGCGAAATTACGTTCGGTGCAACCACCGAGGCAATGGCCAAAGAGCTCGAAGAACAAGGTTTGCTGCCGCACGATGATCTCCCACGCATGCCATCGGGGCGCATCGTCAAAGAAGCCGCAGACGAAGACTTCAAAAAATACGCGGCAGAAGCCGAAGAACACCCAGAAAAATGGCAGTCCTGGCACCGGCTCGCCCTCGCGTACGACGCGGCAGGTGACCGCCGGAGAGCCCGCGATTCCATGAGAACCGCCATATCGCTTCGTAAACAAGCTCGAAACGAAACAGGCAGGTAACCTGGGAACCATGGCACTACACACTGATCGTCCACGCTTCGGAACACTGCTGACCGCGATGGTGACCCCGTTCACCGCCGCCGGTGAGCTCGACCTCGACGCTGCGCGCGCCCTGGCACGAAAGCTCGTTGACGACGGCTGTGACGGCCTGGTCGTGACCGGAACCACCGGCGAGACCTCAACGCTGACCGACGAAGAAAACGTCGCAATGTTCAAAGCGGTCGTCGAGGAAGTAGGGGACCGCGCCGCAGTTGTGGCAGGTAGCGGAACCAACGACACCCGCCACTCGATCAACCTCTCCCGCATGGCGAGAGACGCGGGTGTCGACGGTCTGCTGCTCGTAACTCCGTACTACAACAAGCCATCCCAAGCCGGCATCCAAGCCCATTTCGAGGCGATCGCCGACGCCGTTGACCTGCCTGTGATGCTGTATGACATCCCAGGTCGCTCCGTGAAGCCGATCGAGACCGAAACGATCGTTGCGCTGTCCAAGCACCCCAACATCGTGGCCCTTAAGGACGCCAAGGGCGACCTCATGGAAACCACCAAGGTCATCGCGCAAACCGACCTCGACATCTACTCAGGTGAAGACGGCCTGACCCTCCCGCTGCTCGCGATCGGCGCGATCGGCCTCGTATCCGTCACCGCGCACATCGCCGCGCCGCAATACCGCACCATGATCGACGCGGTAGCCAACGGCGACCTCGCAACCGCACGCAAAGCCCACGCGGACATCGACCCGCTCCAGCGTGCCGTCATGAGCCACCTCCAAGGAGCCGTGGCGTCGAAAACAATTCTTCAGCGGCAGGGTGTCCTGCCGACCGCTCACGTTCGTCTCCCACTTGTTGAGCCGACGGACGCTGAGCTCGCCCCCGTACTCGCAGACCTCGCGGAGGGCGGCCTACATCTATAGAAAGGCGCACCACAAGGATGACTGAAACACCGACCATCGCGTTCGACGTCGACCGGCGGGTATCAGCACCGCCACATCTAGCTAACGGAACACTTCGCGTCTACCCGCTCGGCGGCGTAGGCGAAGTGGGACGCAACATGACCGTCTACGAAATGGACGGCAAGCTGCTCATCGTTGACTGTGGCGTGCTCTTCCCCGAAGAAGAACAGCCCGGCGTGGACCTGATCCTTCCGGACATGTCGCACATCGAGGACCGCCTCGACGACGTTGTCGCCGTGGTCATCACACACGGCCACGAAGACCACATCGGTGCCGTGCCATACCTGTTGCGCCTCAAGCAAGACATCCCGCTCGTTGCATCGCAGCTCACGCTCGCGCTCGTTGAGGCGAAGCTGCAGGAGCACCGGATCAAGCCGTTCACATTGCAGGTTCGCGAAGGCGATGTTGAACAGCTCGGGCCTTTTGAGGTCGAGTTCGCGGCCGTGAACCACTCGATTCCGGACTCGATGGCGGTTCTGGTGCGCACCAAGGCTGGCAACGTGTTCCAGACCGGCGACTTCAAGATGGATCCGCTCCCGCTCGATGGCCGCGTGACCGATCTGCGGGCCTTCGGCCGCTGGGGCGAAGAGGGCGTGGACCTCATGGTCCCTGACTCGACCAACGCCGAAGTCCCAGGCCACACACCTACTGAACGCAACATCCAGCCCGTCCTCGACGACGCCATCGCTAAGGCCGACCAGCGCGTGATCGTGGCGTCCTTCGCATCGCACGTTCACCGCGTGCAGCAGGTCGTCAACGCGGCAGCGAAAGCCGGCCGCAAGATCTGCCTCGTGGGCCGTTCGATGGTCCGCAACATGACGATCGCTTCCAAGCTGGGCTACCTCGACATCCCAGAGGGGATGCTCGTCGATTTCAAGAACGTCGACAAGATCCCGGACCACCAGATCGTGCTGATGTGCACAGGTTCCCAGGGCGAACCGATGGCCGCGCTGTCCCGCATGGCCAGCGGCGACCACAAGATTTCGCTGGATTCCGGCGACACCGTGATCCTCGCGTCATCGTTGATCCCAGGCAACGAAACCTCGGTATTCCGGCTCATGAACGCCCTGCAGTACCGCGGCATCAACGTGATCCACAAAGGTAACGCCAACGTTCACGTCTCCGGCCACGCATACGCAGGCGAGCTGCTGACGGTCTACAACGTCGTTCAGCCGCGCCACGTCATGCCTGTCCACGGTGAACCAAAGCACCAGCTCGCGAACGCGAAGCTCGCTCACGCGACCGGCGTACCTGTAGAGAACCTGCTGCTTGCCAACAACGGAACCGTCGTGGATATCACCGAGGGTGTCCCGAGCATCGTTGGTCAGCTCGACGTCAACTACGTCTACGTGGACGGAAGCCACGTGGGCATGGTCACCGAAGATGACCTCAAAGACCGCATGGTCCTGTCTAAAGAAGGTTTCGTCTCCGTCATCACCGTGGTTGACCGCAAGACTCAGCGCATCATCCAGGGTCCAGACATCGTGGTGCGTGGTGTCGCGGAGACCGCGAAGACGTTCGAAGTCATCAAGCCGAAGATCGCATCCGCACTCGAAGAAGCGATGCGCGATAAGCCAGACCACACGCAGCACCAGCTGCAGCAGGTTGTGCGCCGCGTGATCGGCTCGTGGGTTGGCCGCAAGCTGCGCCGCCGCCCGATGATCGTGCCGGTGGTTGTCGAGGTCTAGCC
The DNA here is from genome assembly GCF_016907775.1 of Pseudoglutamicibacter cumminsii. Lineage (NCBI taxonomy): Bacteria > Bacillati > Actinomycetota > Actinomycetes > Micrococcales > Micrococcaceae > Pseudoglutamicibacter > Pseudoglutamicibacter cumminsii. The sequence goes on from NZ_JAFBCO010000001.1 coordinate 1,603,543, forward strand.
GCGGCTAGAGGGTGTCATCAGCGCCCGAACACGCATTAATGTTTGCGAGCCCGTTGGGGCCGGTAACAGTGTTGGTTGCCGGTCTCAGCGGGCTCGCGGCGTATCCTGGAACCTATGGCGAGCCGTACTTCCCCCGGATCGCAGCGTTCTTCCGCGTCTTCAAAAAGTGGAAGCAAGCGCTCCGGCAACACAGAATCCACGGAACTGATCCAGGAATCCAGCGAGATTCCTGCACCGCTCCGTGCCATCCAACGCGCCTGGTCGAGCCTTGGTGGGATCATTGGCGCGGGTGTCCGGCAACTCGGAACACCGGTGAAGTTGGAGCCAGGAACGCGGCGTGACGGCAAGGCCCTCACATGGCTCGTCATCGCGCTGATCGTTGCGCTCGTTGAATGGTGGGGCCTGCGCTCAGTTCCCGTGTTCGGTACGTTCACGCATTCGGCTGTTGGCGGTCTTTTCGGCGTCATGGCGGTAGCGCTGCCGGTCGTTCTGTTTATTTCGGCGGTGCGCCTGTTCCGCCGACCCACTGACCACGCAGTCAACGGCCGCATCAGCATCGGATTCGTCCTCGCCCTGATCACCGGAGCGGGCATCGCGCATGTCTCGACGGGACGCCCACCGCTCGATGGCCCGTTCAAAGACCTGTTGGCTAGCGGGGGATGGGTTGGTTGGTTCGCTGGCGAACCACTGGCTGCGTTGCTCACGGAAGGCGGCGCGATCATCGTGCTGTGCCTCGTGGGAATCTTGTCGCTGCTCATCATTACGGGAACGCCGGTCACGAAGGTTCCTGATCGTCTGGTTGGCCTCTACCGGCTGCTGATGGTCGGGAAGGAAGAGTCTGAAGAAGGCGACATCAGCGGTGACCGTGACGGTCACGATCAGTCGTACCTTTACGACTCCGAACGCCGTGACAAAGAGAAGAGCAAGAAGCCGAAGGCTAAGAAGGCTCGCAAGTCGCTGTTCGGGCGCAAGAAAGACGCCGAAACTGACGAAGAGATACTCGAACCGGCTGGTTCGAGTGAGGCCTATGAGAGCCCTGTCATCGACGACGACATCCACGGCCACAGCTCCGGTGATGCAAGCGATGCAGCACCAGAGGAAGCCTCCCCGCCGCCCGGCGTTCGCCGCCCGACCCGCGAAGAAAAGCGCCGCGAAAAACTCATGCGCGAAGCCGGGGTCTACAACGTCGACGAACACGGAGGCGCCGGAACCCCATCGGACGATGAGGACACCGACGCAACAACTGACCTCGACGCAACTACTGATTTTGACGCAACCACTGATTTTGACGCAACCACGGTCATCAACCGGGGGGAACCGGACGCGCATACCCAGGCCATCGACATGACCAGCGCCCTCGCCAGCGGCGAGGATGCAGCGGCAGCCGGTGCAGCATCGGGAGCTGGGGTGGCGCCGACCGCGAAACCTGAGCGGCCCATGCCAGAGCCGCTCCCGCAGCGAAGTGAACAGCTCGAGCTCGCTGGCGACGTCACCTACACGCTCCCGCCGAGCGAATACCTGCCAGCTGGCCCGCCGGCCAAGGAACGCTCGGAAGCCAACGACAAGGTTGTTGCCGCGCTGCAGGAGACCCTGCGCGAATTCAAGGTCGACGCGGAAGTCACCGGCTTCTCGCGTGGCCCAACGGTGACCCGCTACGAGATCGAGCTCGCGCCGGGCACCAAGGTTGAGCGCGTCACGAATCTTTCGAAGAACATCTCGTACGCGGTTGCGTCCTCTGATGTGCGCATCTTGTCGCCGATCCCGGGTAAGTCCGCGATTGGTATCGAGATCCCGAACACCGATAAGGAAGTTGTCTCCCTCGGTGATGTTCTGCGTTCCAACGCCGCGCGCCGCACCGACCACCCGATGGTTATGGGCGTCGGTAAAGACGTTGAGGGCGGATTCGTTGTTGCGAACATGGCTAAAATGCCGCACATGCTGGTTGCTGGTGCGACCGGTGCGGGTAAGTCATCGTTCATCAACTCGCTCATCGTGTCCCTGCTCATGCGGGCAACCCCGGACGACGTGCGGCTTGTTCTGGTTGACCCTAAGCGCGTTGAGCTCACCGCGTACGAAGGCGTTCCACACCTGATCACCCCGATCATCACGAACCCCAAGAAGGCCGCCGAGGCTCTGCAGTGGGTCGTGAAGGAAATGGACACCCGCTACGACGACCTCGCGAACTTCGGATTCAAGCACGTCGATGACTTCAACAAGGCGGTGCGTGCCGGCAAGGTGACGCCGCCGCCGGGATCCAAGCGGGTCATCAAGCCGTACCCATACCTGCTGGTCATCGTCGATGAGCTCGCGGACCTCATGATGGTTGCACCGCGCGATGTTGAAGATTCGATCGTTCGCATCACCCAGCTCGCGCGCGCCGCGGGTATCCACCTCGTGTTGGCTACCCAGCGCCCATCCGTCGATGTCGTGACGGGCCTCATCAAGGCCAACGTGCCTTCGCGTATGGCGTTCGCGACCTCGTCCGTTACCGACTCCCGCGTGGTCCTGGACCAGCCGGGTGCCGAGAAGCTACTCGGCCAGGGTGACGCTTTGTTCTTGCCGATGGGTAAGTCCAAACCGATCCGCGTTCAGGGTGCGTGGGTCACCGAATCCGAGATCCACCGCGTTGTTGAACACGTCAAGGGACAGCTCACCGCGCACTACCGCGACGACGTTGTTCCGGATGCGCCGCAGCGCGAGATCGACGCCGACATTGGCGACGACCTTGAAGACCTGCTGCGCGCAGTCGAGCTCGTGGTGACCTCCCAGTTCGGCTCGACCTCGATGCTGCAGCGCAAACTGCGTATCGGCTTCGCGAAAGCCGGCCGCCTCATGGACCTCATGGAATCCCGAGGAGTGGTTGGTCCGTCCGAGGGTTCGAAGGCCCGCGATGTGCTGGTCAAGCCGGAAGACCTGCCGCAGGTCATCGCCGCGATCAACGGAAGCCCTGCGCCGGAAACCCCGGACGCCCAGCAACAAGCGCTAGCCGACGAAGCCACCTATAACCACCAGCCAACCGACGCATCCGAGGCGGGGGAGAGCACCCCATCGGGCGCTGTATCCGGTTCCGGCGCAGCGGCAGGCCACAGCTCCGGCTACGCTGAAGACACGTGGCACGACGATGACGACGAGGAGTCAGAAGACGCATGGTCGCTGACAGGCCGGTAACCGGGGCGAGCACCGAACCAAAGCAGGTTTCGAGCTGGAACATCGCGAACATCCTCACTGGGATGCGGATCCTGCTGATCCCGGTGTTCGTGGTGTTCATCGTTCTGGACGACGCGGAATACGGCGCGTGGCGTTGGTGGGCGGTCGTGGTGTTTGTGCTTGCGACGATCACCGATTGGCTCGATGGCGCGCTGGCACGCGGCCTGAACCTCGTGACGGACTTCGGGAAGATCGCCGACCCGATCGCCGATAAGCTGCTCATGGCGGTGTCGCTGATTAGCCTGAGCGTTCTTGGTGACCTGACGTGGTGGATCACCGCGATCATCCTCGTGCGTGAAATCGGCGTGACCGTGATGCGGTTCTGGGTCATCAAATACGGTGTGATCGCCGCGAGCCCGGGCGGGAAGATCAAGACGGTCGCGCAGATGCTCGGCACGTTTATCTTGCTGTTGCCGACCGCTCATTTTGTGCACGGCGTGTGGTGGGCCGGTTTTGTGGTCATGGTGATTGCGGCCGCGTTGACGTTGTGGTCTGCGGTCGATTACGTGCGGCAGGCCGTGACGTTGTACAGGAACAGGGAGCGGTAGACCGCTTTCTCTGAGTAGCTGCGACGAACAAGGGTGCCGCGACGAACAAGGATGGTGGGTACGATGCGGGACGCAACGCCGCTGGTGCGCGGGCTTGAACGCGCGGGGCTGACTATCGCCACGGGTGAGTCGCTGACGGCCGGGATGGTTGCGAGCCACATCGCCGATGTTCCTGGTGCTTCCGCTGTCCTGCAGGGCGGGGTCGTGGCGTATCAGGTGAGCGTCAAGCGTGACGTTTTGGGCGTGGACGCGGGTCTTTTGGAGCATCATGGGCCGGTGCATCCGGAGGTGGCGGAGCAGATGGCGATCGGTGCCGCGCGGGCGTGCGGGGCGTGGATTGGGGTGTCGACGACTGGCGTGGCTGGGCCTGAACCGCATGGCGGGCATCCGGCCGGCACGGTGTATATCGGTTGGGCTGTTCTGGACGCGGCCGGGACTCAGGTGCACGCTCGGGGACATGAGCTGCTGCAGTTGACTGGCGGCCGGGCTGAAGTGCGGCAAGCCACGGTGGACGCGGTGGTGGCGCTTGGTGAACAGATCCTCGCGGATTCCTGAAAACTTCCTGATGATTGAGCGCTTCGGGAACAAACGGGGGATGATCGTGGTTACGCTTAATGTCCGATCTTCTTTCGAACAGTTCGCGTGAAGGGACATGCTTGTGAAGGCGCGGCCCATCGCGTGAACGGTTTGCATGATTGAAGATACGCAATTCGCGACACTCAATTCGCAAGGAGAAGCGAGATTTCCATGAACCGACAGCCCACCCAAGTAAACGGAATCACCCGCTGGGCGGGCGTGGAAGACAATGCTGTGAAGAAGGCTGAAGTCGTTCGCCGACCTGTTGTGTTGCGACAGGAAATTGGCGAGGTTCTTCGTCAGATCCGTCAGCAACAGGGCCGTACTCTTCGCGAGGTATCGCACTTGGCGCGAGTTTCCCTCGGCTACTTGTCTGAGGTAGAGCGTGGCCAGAAGGAAGCATCGAGTGAGCTTCTGGCATCGATCGCAACGGCCCTTGAGGTTCCGCTCGCTGTTGTTCTGCGTGAAGTGACGCAGCGCATCGCCCTCATGGAGGGTCTGATTGACGGTAGCTCCGTCCCAGATACGATCCCTGCAGAGTTCTACGAACATGGCGGCGTGTCTGTTCCAGATTCTCTGCCTGAAGACTTCGGTACCGTAGCATCCGCCTAAAGGTGCTGTGATCTAACAAAACTTATATTGACGACTGAGGGCGGATTCCGTGTGGATCCGCCTTCAGTCGTTGTCTAGATGTCAGTCGTTTTCTAGCTGTATAGGGTTCTGGTCTGTATAGCTTTTCCCGCGCCGGGGTGCTAGCCGTTCCTTGTCGCTAGCCATTCCAAGGTGTGTCGCGTAACGGGAGGTCGCGGCCGAGCCATCGTGATTCTGAGACGTCCTTTGCGCGGCACAAAGCAAGCCACACAGTTTTTGGCTCGAAGCCCGCATCGAGAGCTTCAGATGCAGTGAGGCCGTCGCATTCGGTCAGCGCCATCGTGAGCATGAGGTGTTCGCCGGCGGCTTCGCCGAACTCTTCTGTGACCATCCGTTGGAAATCGCTCAAACGCATATCCGGATTTTCTCATGGCGCGGTGGCGGGTGTGTTCGTCGCGGTGCGGTGCGGGCTGATGGTCCTGGAGCGTGCGGGTGACAGGCGAAGATTTTGGGACACGCAAGCCATTATTCGAATGTGTGTTCGAAATCGGTTATTCTGGTTCACGGTATCCACAGACGTATTGCGGGCGGAAGTTATGCACAGTTTGGGTTGTTCCGGAGCAAACTGTCAGACCCCCGTCCTACGCTAAAAACAGTTACACAACGTATAACTAGCTTCCCAAGCAAACGCTTTGAGCTTCCCAAGCACACAGTTGGCTGGCGGATGGATTCGGCAGGCAACGTTATAGATCCGAGAGGACTAAAGATGGCAGCACAGGATCGTGAGAAGGCACTGAATCAGGCCCTCGCGCAGATTGACCGTCAGTTCGGCAAGGGTGCCGTGATGCGCCTTGGTGATGAAACTAAGGCGCCTATTGAGACGATCTCTACTAGCTCGATTGCGCTCGATGCGGCGTTGGGCATCGGTGGTTTGCCGCGTGGCCGCGTCGTTGAGATTTACGGCCCGGAATCCTCGGGTAAGACGACCGTTGCGCTTCACGCTGTGGCTAATGCACAGCGCAACGGCGGTATCGCGGCGTTCATCGACGCCGAGCACGCTCTGGATCCGGTGTACGCCGCCAAGATTGGTGTGGACACCGATGCGCTCTTGGTTGCACAGCCTGACACAGGTGAGCAGGCGCTCGAGATCATGGACATGCTCGTGTCTTCCGGCACGATCGATATCGTCGTGATCGACTCGGTAGCGGCACTCGTTCCGCGTGCGGAAATCGAAGGTGAGATGGGTGACTCTCACGTTGGTCTGCAGGCACGTTTGATGTCCCAGGCTTTACGTAAGATCACCGGTCGCCTCGCCCAGTCCAAGACGACCGCGATCTTCATTAACCAGCTACGTGAGAAGATCGGTGTCTTCTTCGGGTCTCCGGAAACCACGACGGGTGGTAAGGCTCTGAAGTTCTACGCTTCGGTCCGTGTTGATGTGCGCCGTATCGAGACCCTCAAGGACGGCGCCAACCCGGTGGGTAACCGTACCCGCGCTAAGATCGTCAAGAACAAGATGGCGCCTCCGTTCAAGCAGGCAGAGTTCGACATCCTTTACGGCGAAGGCATCTCGCGTGAGGGTGGTCTGATTGACATGGGTGTCGAGAACGGCCTGGTCAAGAAGTCTGGTGCTTGGTACACGTACGACGGCGATCAGCTCGGTCAGGGTAAGGAAAATGCGCGTCGCTTCCTGAAAGACAATCCGGACCTCGCCGATGAGCTTGAGCGTCAGATCCGCATCAAGCTGGGCATCGATGAAGACCCAGAAGCGGGTAACGAGAACGACGCCAACCTGCAGGCTGTCCCTGAAGCATGAGCCGCATCCCGGACACGTCCGGGAACCCAGGAGAGAATCCTGCCGGACTGAGTGACGAAAAGCTTGCCGAGCGCCAGCGCCTCCAAGACCTCTTGGGGCTGGTGCCGGCAAGCTCACTCAGCCAACCCTCAAGCGACAACGCGCCTGCGAAGCCCTCTGACGCGAAGAAAGCAGGGCGAGGCTCGAAACGCAAAACCAAACCGGCTTCGATCCAACAGCTGCAACGCCAACTCAAAACGCTTCGTGAACAACGTCGCGAACGCGAACACCAACCGCTCACAGGTGCCGCGGCGCCCGCATTCGGCCGAACACAGGGCGACGAAGATGAGAGCATCCGTACCGACCAAGCCAACAGTGCGGATGCCCTGAGCAACGCGGGTACCGACAGCGCTCCAGTTCAGGAATGGCTCAACACTGACGCCGAGGTTCCAGAGTGGATGCTCGGCGATCTCCCCGAAGACATCCTCGAACTCATCGAGGAAAGCGAGACCCGAGGGGGAACATCCATCGAACCGGGCAGCCGCCATGACAAAACGAAAGCGGCACCCCGCAACGCGGTATCTGGCAGCCCAGATGCCGCATCTGAGACTTCCGAACTGACGCCAGAACGAACGCCGGAACTAACTACAGAACAAGCCGAACGTCTGTGCCGCGAAACAGCGTTGAGGTTGCTTTCAACACGCGCCCGATCGCGGCACGAAATCGAAGAAAACCTGCGCGGAAAAGAACTCCCCGCCGAAGCCATCACCCACGTCATGGACCGATTCGAAGAAGTTGGACTCATCGACGATGAAGCCTTCGCGCAAGCGTGGGTCGAATCTCGGAACCGGTCGAAAGGCTACGCATCAGCACGCCTAGCTCAAGAGCTACGCCGTAAAGGCATCGCGGAAGAACACATCGCCGCGGCTCTCGAACAACTCGACGGAGACGAGCTCCGAGCCCAAGCAGAAAGCCTTGCACTCAAGCGCCTCGGCCACAACGACCTACCACCAGACCGCTACGGACCAGACCGCAAAGAACGCGAAAAAGTTATGCGTCGGATCGTGAGCCACCTACAGCGAAAAGGCTACGCACCCGGCGTCTGCATGGCGGCAACCCGCTCCGCGATGGAACGCCACGACAACGGCGAACGCGGCTAACCAAACCAGCTATCGCGCTGATCTAACCGATCACGCGGCGCATAAATCCGGTGGAACGCTTCCGCAAAGCCTCAACCCGCTGAGAACTAAACAACTCAGGGTCAAGTGCACCCTCCATCGGGGTCGGCAGACGCCGCGCATACTCGGAGCACCGGAAATCCTCGTGGATCAACGTCGCAACCGAATTACCAGAACGCCCAGAGTCCCCAGCGCGACGAGCCGAAAACATTCGAACCCCAGCCAACTCACTCACATCACGGCACAAAGCGCACACGCCATGCACGCCAGGAGTATGCGTCGGACGCAAAACAGCGCCACGCAAAACCCCATCCACCTCAAGCACAAGATAAGCACGCGTGCGGTCCTTCTGATCCCGCCAACCCAAAAACTCCATCGTCTCCCAGTGATACTCAGCCAAAGGAAACGGCGGGACAGCCGCAGCCGCCTCGCGACGCGTCGCATTCACAAAACAACCAGCCAACGCATCAACACTCACAGCCTGCATAAGCGCTCCTCCTCACAACAGCCCACAATCCCCGATCGACAATCCCCACAGTCCAACATCCCTAGAGTCCAACATTCCCGCAGGCACCGACTCACCATGTTACGTGCCCCTCTCGCTAGACTAGACGGGTGACTTCAACGCCTATGACTGCTTCAAACCCAGCAACCGAACCCCAGACCAACGGTGCGGAGGCGACCGCGCGCACCTACCAGGTCAACACGTTCGGGTGCCAGATGAACGTCCACGACTCCGAACGGATCGCCGGCCTGCTTGAAACCGCAGGCATGATCCCAGTCGACGCCGACGCCAACGAAGGCGAGGCCGACGTCGTCGTGTTCAACACGTGCGCAGTGCGTGAAAACGCAGACAATAAGCTTTACGGTCACCTCGGCATGCTCAAAGCAGCCAAAGACGAAAACCCTAACCTGCAGATCGCCGTCGGTGGTTGCCTCGCGCAGAAAGACCGCGACACCATCGTCAAACGTGCCCCGTGGGTCGACGTTGTCTTCGGAACCCACAACGTAGGGTCCCTTCCGGTGCTCCTTGACCGTGCACGCCACAACAAGGAAGCACAGGTTGAAATCCTCGAAGCGCTCGAGGTGTTCCCATCCACGTTGCCCGCTAAGCGTGAATCACACTCCGCGGGCTGGGTTTCCATCTCCGTTGGTTGCAACAACACGTGCACGTTCTGCATCGTGCCCTCGCTACGCGGGAAAGAAAAAGACCGCCGCCCAGGCGAGATCCTCGCCGAAGTGCAAGCACTCGTCGACGACGGCGCGATCGAAGTGACCCTGCTCGGGCAGAACGTGAACTCCTACGGCGTCGAATTCGGCGACCGCCAAGCATTCTCCAAGCTGCTGCGCGCTTGCGGCGAGATCGAAGGTCTCGAACGCGTCCGCTTCACCTCGCCGCACCCAGCGATGTTCACCGACGACGTGATCGAGGCGATGGCTGAAACCCCGAACGTCATGCCGCAGCTGCACATGCCGCTGCAGTCCGGCTCGGACAAGGTCCTGAAGGCCATGCGCCGTTCATACCGTTCCAAGAAGTTCCTCGGGATCCTCGAGAAGGTTCGTGAGCGTATGCCGCACGCTGCGATCACGACCGACATCATCGTCGGCTTCCCGGGTGAAACCGAGGAAGACTTCCAAGAAACCATGCGTGTGGTTGAAGAAGCCCGCTTCCACCAGGCCTTCACATTCCAGTATTCGCCACGGCCAGGAACCCCGGCCGCAGAATACGAAAACCAGGTTCCTAAGGACGTTGTGCAGGAACGTTTCGAACGTCTCGTCGCGCTCCAAGACCGTATCTCCGCCGAGGAAAACCAGAAGCTACTCGGAACCACGGTTGAGCTCATCGTCGCTGACTCGAAGGGCCGCAAAGCTGAAGAAACCGGCCGGCTCGCGGGCCGCGCTCAAGACCAGCGTCTCGTGCATTTCTCCGTTCCGGAGGGTGCGGAAACCCCACGTCCGGGCGATGCCGTAACCGTACCGATCACACACGCCGGTTCCTTCCACTTGCTGTCAGACCCGAGCATCGAACAGTACAGCCTGCGCCGCACCCGCTCCGGAGACGCGTGGGAACGCGCACAAGCTGACTCGTGCTCGCCAGGTGGCGGCACAAGCGGTAAGGGCGTTTCGCTTGGTATGCCGAGCCTGCGTCCAGAAGCCTAGACGCCCAACCATGTCGCGCCCTGTCATCGCGGTGGTTGGCCCCACCGGAACCGGTAAATCTGAGCTCGCGCTCGAGCTATGCCACATGCTCGATGGTGAAGTAGTCAACACTGATGCGTTGCAGTTCTACCGTGGCATGGACATCGGCACCGCCA